>JACQYK010000015.1 GCA_016208255.1 Deltaproteobacteria bacterium
ACGAGTTCTTCTCCCGAGGCGGAATAAGGTTCTTTGCAGCGGGGGCAGATAACCCTGACTAATCGCTGAGCCAGGACCCCTTCAACCGAAGAGGAGATCAGAAAAGGATCGACTCCCATATCGGTTAAACGGACCAGGGAACTGGGGGCATCATTGGTGTGAAGGGTCGAAAGGACCAGATGGCCGGTCAGGGCGGATTGAACGGCGATTTCCGCGGTTTCAAAATCCCGAATCTCACCGACCATGATCCCGTCCGGGTCCTGTCTCAGGATGGAACGCAAACCCACGGCAAAGGTCAGGCCGGTTTTGAGGTTGATCTGACATTGGCGGATCATATCCAGACGATATTCTACCGGGTCCTCGAGGGTGACCAGATGTTTCTCCGGAGAGTTAATGGTATTTAATATGGCATATAAAGTAGTGGTCTTGCCGCTGCCGGTCGGGCCGGTCACTAAAATAAACCCATAAGGTTTTTCAATCAAATAACGGATCTTATCCATATCCCGGGGGAGAAAACCCAGGTCTTCAAGACCGATCACGATACTGGATTGGTCCAAAATCCGCATGACCACATTTTCCCCGTAAATAGTCGGGAAGGTCGAAACCCGGGAATCAATTATTTTGTTATCCAGGTTGAATTTAAACCGGCCATCTTGGGGGAAACGTTTTTCAGAGATATCCATCTTGCTCATAATCTTGATTCGGGAAATAACCGGGGCGATAAACTTGGCCCCTAGAGAGGAGGTTTCCTTTAAGATCCCGTCGATGCGGTAGCGGATTCGCAAAGCCTTTTCGTCCGGTTCCAGATGAATGTCACTGCATCGTTCTTTAATGGCTTCGGAAATAATCAGGTTGACTAACTGGCTGATCGGGCCTTCGTCAATAAAATCCCCCTCTTCGTTTTCCGGTTCAAGTGGTTCATCTTCAGTGACACCACTGCGCACCTCCTCCGGCCCCATTTCTATTTTATCCAGCAATGAGGATCCATACAAGTTACCCAGGGTGGTCATTATATCTTGTTCGGAGGCGATGACCGGCTCAATCTCCAAACCGGTTTGGAAGGCCAAATCATCCAGAGCGAAGATGTTTAAAGGGTCGGCCATGGCCACCATGAGCACCTGCCCCATCCGGGTCAGGGGGAGGACCAGATGGCGGCGGGCCACTTTTTCCGGGATGAGTTTTAAGAGCGAAGGATCTATTTTTTCTTCTTTCAGATTGACATAATTGATCTTGAGTTGCTGAGCCAGAGTTTTAATCAGGTTTTCTTCGGTGATGAAACCCAGACGGATCAAACATTTTCCCAGACGTTCTTTGGTCTTTCTCTGGGATTCTACGGCCTTGGACAACTGGTCCGGATTGACCATCCCGGCCTGAATTAAAATATCCCCTAATCTCTTTTTTTCTCGATTCATGGCTTGAGCATATAAAAAATGATTTATATTAATTAATTACATATCGAAGGTCCCTTGTCAACACTCATTTTCTAAAGCCCGGGGGATTGTTTTAGACCGGCTTTACCCTCCTGAGGTTGACCTGGGCCCGACTGCTGGACCTGGATCTTGACCACCACCTGAGGTTGAACTTTTTTGGATCCCCTGGTTTTCTGCTGGTTTTGTATTTTCATTTTCTCGTAATGCTGGGGGGAGACGAAGGACTGCCCGTGGTTGGTCAACAGGAACAGCAACCCGCCCAGAAGCATCAATATTATATTTAGCTTTAACCAATTCATCGTTCACCTCCAACGGCAAATACCGGTTTTAAGTTTTCCATTTTCCGTTGCCGAAAATTCAGAATCCTTAAAAGCCTCTTTTTTCATCGGCCCAGGATTTGAAGGGCAAAATCATCAAAGGCCACGACCCGGTTCGAACTGTTTAAATTTCCCATAGCGTGGAGTCCTACCTCCAGATCATGGGTGTTGAAGCTATTGAGAACAAACTTGTAGGTCCGTAAGGTGGCTTTATCGGCCAGCAGGGTTATCAGATCGGTGTCGACCGGAGGACTGCTGGTATCGGATCTCGTATCGGTATAAGCGGCGTTGAGGAGCCACTGGACCGGGTTGACCACCGGCGTGGTGGAAGGCGGCTCCGGGCCGATTTTGTTGGAAGCGCTGACCAGGGTGAAAAAATCATAATCCCGGGGATCGGTGACCGGATTGTAGTTCGGAACCCAGTAATTATTGATAGCATAAGGGATTCCGGATTCGGTATAATAGAACAGGCCCAGGTCATTGGAAGGCCAGCTGGGAAAAAGATCGGACCGAATCCATTGGGGAAACATCCTTTTCCGGGTGATATCGGTGGCCACCGAATTGGGGGTTCGCTCCCCGTCATAATAAGGAGAAGCATCCCCGTAAAAAACACTAATCTCGTTGATCCGTTGGCCCTGAAGAAAGGTATCCTTGACGCGGACCATGACCAGGGAGCTGTCATTTAATAACCCGTCTACGCTATCCTGGGCGCCGACGACCTTCAAGTCGTTCCCGGAACGGGGATTGGGGTAGGTGGCCGGGGTTCCCAAATCGGCAAAAGCCAGCCAGCGCCTCTTTTCCACTCCGCCTTCAACCCTTTGCTCCCAGAGGACCAGCAGCAGCTTATTGGCCAGCCCCGGGGGCTTGATGCTGTTGGGGATATAATCATACCCGGCCCCGCAGCCGGAAGAGCTGTAAGTATAGCGCATGAAAACCAGACCGTAGCCTTCAAACAGGCCTGAATTAAGGGATGTCTCTTTCCAGCGGAAATTAAGCCCGGAGACGGCCGCCTGCAAGCCCATATACCACCCGGCTTTAGCCTGGAGGTCGTAATCAAGGTGGCCATAGGTTTGCCATGAATTACGGAGATCATTGGCGTAATTCTGGTGCACCCGGGCGGTGTGAAATCCTATGGAGCATCCGGGGTTGTCGCCATCAGGACGGGGATAGGTCCCCAGGTCTATAAAGGCGGCCCAGTAAAGGTGATCCCCCCCGGTTGAGACATATTCGCTTATTCTGATCATGGGATGGTTGGCGGCATCTCTCAGGTCCTGGGCATTGAAACCGGTTAGATTGTCCATGGTAATTTGTATAACGGTTTGATTGGAGGGGGGCGCATAGGGAAAATAATTGGGGGTATTGGGCCTGTTGCTGGATCGGACCTGGGCCCGGGCCAGAAGCAGGCCGTTGTCATCATTCACGGTCCCGATGGATACTACATCATAGTAAGGGTTTAAAAGGCCGGTCACCAGATTAACAGTGTAGGTGATCGTCCCCCGGGCATTGGCCAGGGTATAGGTCTTGTTTTTGAACTGATTATCGCTTAAATCAACTCCGGCAGCGTACCGCTCCGCGGCATAATTCATTCCGGCCACGGCCAACTGGTAGGCGCGGTTTTTGCTGTTTTCCATTAATTCCGTATAGGTGGTACTGGTGGTGTAGGAAAAAATGGCGGCCCCTACACCGGCCAGGACCAGCATGATAACAATGAGATAGATAAGGGCAAAACCTTTAGAGTCGTGATAGAGGTTCATCGGTTTCCAGCTCTTGTTTTCAGGCCTGATTCATTGCTGCAAGGTTACCCGGGTGTTATAGGTCCGGGTTACACCGGCAATCACCTGGACCGTCAAAGCAATACCGACCAGGCGCATATCCGGACTGGTGGCCCCTACGGGATTTCCGTTTCCGTCCGCATAAGAGAACTGCAAGCCATTGGCCGCCACTCCGTCAATAATGGGTTTTGTGTCGTCGGTATCTAACCGGATCAGGTTCAGGTTTAGATCAATGGTGTGGGTTTCATCGCTCCCACCGAAGTTGGCGGTATAGGTGATGCTGGTCCCGCTCCCGGCCGAGATGGCGTAGCGCGCTAAACTGCTGTTGTAGACAATGCGGGACAATTCGATAGTAATGCGATCCAGGGCATTTTGGGCCTTTTGGGTGGACATGGAATTCGCCTGGGCCAGATTATAGCCGTCTATGGCCTGCTTCAGTCCGAAGAAACCGGCCGTCAACAGTATCCCGAGTATGACCATGACCACGATGAGTTCGATCATGGTAAAACCTCGCTGGTCCGGAATCAAGGTAACGCCCCCCCGTTTAATACGAAAATAGCGTCTATAGTCTAACGAGTCTATTTTCATGATTCGTGGTGCCACGCCACCAAAAACGTGGCATGGCGGTTTAGTTCGAAAATAGGCTTCATCACTCAACGGCCTATTTTCATGTCCCGGCTTCCTTCCGGAAGCCTCTTCTAAAGCTCGGCAAAGCCGAGCGGATCGTGGTGCCACGCCCCAAAAGGTGGGGCATGGCGGTTCAATGGGAGACCTGTACGGTTAAAAGCTGGGTTAATTGAAGGCCCTGGTTGTTCGGACTGCAAACCGTTACTTTTAAAATCACCGTGCCCCCTGCTTCTTCGTCCCCCTGATTGTCAAAAGAAATAAAACTGTTTTCCAAAACAGTATAAGCGCCAAAAGAGTTATTAAACGAAGACCCGGCTGCCCCGATCGTTGTGGAAAGGTTTTGCAGGGCCGCGGTATTCTTGTAAAGGATTTTTCCATAGGCCCCGTTCATACTTTCCATGACCCGTTGAATGGCCAAAGACTCCTGAAGCCACTGGGCCGGGCGGTGGCTGGTGGTAATACCGGATTGGAAATAGGGTGTAATCATCATCATAATCATCCCGGCCAGGGCTATGGTGATCACCAGTTCAATCAGGGTGAAACCCGAAATTCGGTTTAGACGAGTCTTCATCAGGGGACAAATCCTGTTTCTCTGGTGACTGTGATGGGGGGAACGCCATTGATGGTAAGGGCATGATTGGCCGCCAAGGGGATTCCGTTGTTATCAACCGGCTGTCCCCGGAAATTGAATCGGATCTGTCCGGTGCCTGAGGTGATCGTCAGGCCGTTGGGTAAGGTATAGGTTCCGGAATTGGAGCCGGGAAGATTGACCGTGGGATTGGGCACCCCTCCATTTCGATTAATCGTATAACCGGTTGAAGTTATATTCAAACTCCAGATATTCCCCGGCAAATCACTCATGGCTTTAGACAGGGTGAATCTCAGGTTGGCCTTCAGGGCCTCGGCCTCGGCCATGGCCTGAGAACCTCGAGGGTTTCCGATTGAAACAATAGCCACCACCGCTAAAATGGCCACCACGGCCAAAATCATAAGCAGTTCTATAAAAGAAAACCCGTTTTTCTGTCTTAAAATCAAAGTCGACCTGGATTCCTGGCCGTTCGGCTCGCCAAAATGAACGGGGCCCGGGGTAGATTTAATCCTTTTCTTCACCTTGATGAACTTATCTTTTGGGCGGGGACGGGGCAATAAATAGTCTTCCGGACAGCAACAAAACCCCTGACCACCCAAAATTCAACTATATTTGGTTAACGGGTTTTTGATATTTTGATAAGCTTACCTGCTTTCTGGAATATAAAAGAAGTTAAAATAGCGGTCAAGGAGAAAAAAGTGCGGTAGGGTCCTGGGACACTATCCAAGGGTGATATTTTTTGACTTTTTCTTTTCCCACCAGGCCCTGGCCTCCCCGGCTACAAAAAGGGATCCGGTAATTAATATTAAATCCTCCGGGCCAGCCTCTTTCCTGGCCTGGTTGATAGCCTGCGGAATGGTGGGAAAAACTCGGGGGGGAGGTTTACGCCCTTGAAAAAACCCTTTTAAGTCTTCAGGATCCGCCGACCGGTCGTATTCAGCCCGGGTCAATAGAATTCGAGAGCTCAGGGGCGTTACATAGTTAAGGGTCTGCCTGATGTTCTTATCCTTCATCATACCGAAAATCAGGAAAAGCTTCCGGTAGGAAAAGGTCTCAGGGAGGATCTCGGCTATAGTTTTCATGGCCCCGGGATTGTGGGCTCCATCCAGGACGATCCAGGGTCTTTCGGAAAGCACCTCTAATCTCCCCGGCCAGGAGACCTTTCTTAGGCCTTCCCTTTCATGAGATACCCAGTCTTTTTCTTTCCTCCCTCTGACGAACGACGAACGTCTGATGCCCGAGGTTTTCCCTACTCCGAACTCCGAACTTCGGCTTCCCCTGGAAGCCTTTTCAAAAGATCGGCGAAGCCGATCGGCCCGAACTCCGAACTGACCCAGCGACGTGACATAATAATCGAACTTCCCCGCCCCCAGCTTTCTCGTCCGGAAATCCCTTCCGGCCAGAAACATCGGGGCCTGTCTTTCCCGGCAGATGGCTTCGATCTTCTCCCGGGCTTTTTTTGTTGGACGCCGGTGACTAAAGGGACCCCCGGTTTAATGATCCGGTTACAAACTCAAAAAAAGTGGGGGGTTCTTCTTGATCCACTTTTTCCCGGATCTCCCTGATGAGATCGAGCGTTCGGGATTTGGAAATAAGGCGCCCGTTGATTTGAAACCGTTCCCGAAAATCAACCAGATGCGGCGAGGTAAATAAACCGATTCTATAACCGGCCTGGCTGTAAATAGAAGCCAGCATGGCCGCCACCGATCCCTTGCCGTTAGAACCGGCGATATGCAGGCAGTTCAATTTCCGATGGGGATTATGGAAGGTCTTCAGGAGATTTTCGGTTTTGGATAGACCGAACTTGATCCCGAATTTTTGCAGATTATACAAATAAGCCAGGGCCTGATCATATTCCCGTCATAGCTCAACCGCTCAAAAGGCTGACCCGCCATCACCACACCCCCTCTTTAATACAAAAATAAGGTTCAAGGTTTGGAAAAACCCATTTTCATGCTTGTTGGTGTCCAGGCGGGCATGAGTGCTTATTAATATAATTAGATTCTAAAATCATAAGTCTGAGAATTTATCTCTCACTTTCGATTCTAAGGACCAAGGGGGATCTTATTTTTGGGGTTGTCCACCCTAACGCCCTGAGCTTCTTTGCCGGGCAAATTGTTTACCTAAGTCTGAAGTAGGCCTTTCACCATTGCCTGCAACAGGCGAAGGTGAAGGCCCTGCCTCGAATCAAAGTTTGCTGGACTGGCCGGGATTGGGCGATAAGTCATCCTTTGGACAATCCCCAAAAATAAGATCCCCCTTGGTCCGTCCCGCAATTTCAAATAGTTAGGATTTTTAGAGTTATCCCCGCTCCAAGCGGGCGTAATCCAGGTGCAAGACCTTGGATCCATACCGTTTAAAGAGGACCCGGACTTTTCTCTCTCTGGGAGGCTCCTGGATCACCCCGTTGCCGAAAAGGGGATGGAAGACCTTCGTCCCCTTTGAAAAACCTTCATCATCCTCTTTCGGAATCGGAGAGCAATAGGAGGCCGGGACTTGTAATGAATGGTTAATCGGTTTTCCTCTTTTAGGCAGCAGATCTTCCGCAATATCGGCAATAAAATGGCACAGGTCATTCTTTTGCCAGCCCCCGCCTCTGTTGGAGAGGGATTCAGGATAAGTCAGAAAAAGCCTCTCTTTAGCCCGGGTAATGGCCACATAGAGCAGTCGTCTTTCTTCTTCCATTTCCTCCGGGTTCATCATGGATTGAGAAGAAGGGAATCGGCCTTCGGTCAGCCAGATGATAAAGACGATCTTCCATTCCAATCCTTTGGCCGAATGGACCGTGGACAGGACCAACTGGTCTTTCTCGGGGCCGTCCGACTCTTCATAGACCTCCAGACTCAAATCCCCCAGTAAATCCTCCGTCTCGGTGTAATTATAGCTGACTCGAATAATTTCTTCGATCTCTTTCTGTCTTCGCTGAGGTTCTTCATATAAACCGGGCAGAAGATTCTTGTAATAGTCCCAGATCATCTCCAGGGCCTGAGTGGGTGTCAAAAAAGGCTGATCGACCAACCTCTGGAAAAGGGCTGAAAATTCAGTAAGTTGGGATTTCAAACGGGGATATCCCGTCAGGCACTCCAACCTGGAGGTCCAATCCGGGCAGTCCGTCATCCGTTCGACAATAGCCTGGGCCCTTTTGGGACCCAACCCTTCCAGAAGTCTCAGAATCCTTTCCCAGGCCAGGACATCCCTGGGATTATGAATCACCTTTAAGTAGGAAATTAAATCCTTGATATGGGCCCCTTCGACAAAACGACGGCCCCCATATTTTTTAAAAGGAATGCCTTCCTTTTGAAGAAAGACCTCCAGGTTAAAAGAATGATGACCCGCCCGGAATAGTACAGCCATTTCCTGCCAGGGGATCCCCTGGCCATGAAATTCCTGAAGCTGCCGAACTACATATTGAGACTGTGATTCTTCATAGGGAAGTTCTATCAAACAGGGGGGTTCCCCCTTTTTGAAACGGGAAAAGAGGCATTTGCTGTAACGTTCCTTGGAATAACTGATCATCCGGTTGGCCAGATTCAGGATCGGTTGGGAGCTTCGGAAATTTTCCTCTAATTTGATCACCCGGGTCCCGGGAAACTGGCGTGGAAAGTCCAGAATGTTTTTAAAGTGGGCCCCGCGAAACCCGTAGATGGATTGGGAATCATCCCCCACCACCATGATGTTCTCCCGGGCCAGGTGACGGACTATCTCAGCCTGGAGCAGGTTGGTATCCTGATATTCATCCACCAGGACATATTGATAATAAGAGGATAATTCCCGGACGATTCCTGTTTCCTGCCGGAAAAGATGGAGGCAGTGACTCAGGAGGTCATCATAATCCAACAGGCCGTGCTGCCTTTTTAATGTTTCATAGCCCAGGTTGACTTCTCTGAGCTTCGACAGAGAAATCCCGTTCTCAAAAAAGGAGTTGGATAGCCCCTCTTCGAAAGTCAATCCCCGGTTGACAAACCGGCTCAGCAGTTCCAAGAATTCCCTTTTGTCCGGAACATCTTTCTCTTTTTCCCAGTGTTTGGCCTTAATGATTTTTCCCACCAGCTCTTCACTGTCTTTGCGATCCATTACGGTCAGGGGTCTCTTGAGGCCGATAACCGATCCATAAATCCGCAGGAATTTATAGGCCAGGGAATGAAAGGTCCCCCCGGCCACTTCCCGGCAGGACCGGTTAAGCATCTCTTCCACCCGATGAAGCATTTCCTGGGAAGCCTTGCGGGTAAAGGTCAGAAGCAGGATCCTTTCCGGTGGAATCCCTTTTTCAACCAGCCAGGCCACCCGATAGACCAGGGTCCGGGTCTTTCCGCTGCCTGCCCCGGCGATGATCAGGGTCGGTCCGTCGGGAGAAAAAACCGCCTCCAGTTGGGCCTGGTTCAGATTGTTTTGATAATCAATCCTTCCCATAGGCTATTCAATCCACGATCTCATGTTTATCATCTTTCTTAAGCCCTCCTCAGGGCCAGGATTCCAAATGAATTTTCGATTCGGCAAAACCCAATCTTAAAACCGACTAGGTTGTATCCTCATACTAAAAAAATGGGTTTCTGTAAACCCTGAAATGGTACGATTAATCCCCGAGGCTCAGAATTTAAAATTGACAATAATAATTTTGGAACTTACTATTTGTTGCATCCCAAGGGGGAGAAGGGCATGAACAAAAAACAGGTTGGGACAGTATCCTTTTTTATCCTCAGCGTCCTTGGCTCACTTTATCTGATTGGAGAAGCCGCACTTCAAGCCTTCGGAAGGAGCATTTGCGTCTCCCAAGGATGCGAGTTAGTGGGCCGGATAACGCGATTAGGGGACCTCTTAACGATCCTCATCGGTTTTATCGCACTCAGCCTGCTGGCCTTGTTATCCGGCTTGACCCTGCGGTGGCAAAACGGAGATCTCGACTCGGCCATCAACCCGGGATGGCTTGACTTGGCCATCAATCTCGCCCTCATCGCCGCTTTGGCCGCCGAGGGCTTTTTTTTCGGCTACCAGATATTCTGGCTGCCGGAATTGTGCCTGTTTTGTCTGAGCGTTATGGGAATCTTCCTTACCCTTGGCCTTTTGAGGCTCTTTTCGGATTGGAAAGCGGCCGTAACGGGCTTCGCCACCTTCGCGGTGGTTCTGCTTTTTGTCGGACTCCTCCTGCCGCCGCCCGGCCCGGCCCTGCCCGGCTCAAAAATGATTCTGTTCTATAGTGAGGACTGCAGACACTGCACGGAGATTAAAAGAGAGATCGACAAAAACAAGCTGAATATCAGGCCGGTGCTGGTCAAGGATTATACGGCAACCCTCCGGAATTTGGGCGTTGACAGGGTCCCGACCCTTTTTGTAAACGCTCATCACCAAAAACTCATTCTGATCGGAAAGGAGGCCATCCTCCGCTATCTCGCTGCCTGTCAATCATCGGAGAAGCCGATGCCTTCCGGATCGGTTCCCCATAACTTAAAAAAAAGAATACCGGCCGAGTCCGGGATTTCCGATTCGGTGTTGCCTCATCCACCTTTGGGAACACCCAATCCGATATTTCAACCTTCCACTGACGAGGGTGCTTGTAAAGAAGACCAGAAGTGCGATTGACGGTTCTCAGTCCCCTCATTTCAAGGAGTCGGACGGCCTTTCCAATGGGCGGGATCCCGGCTGCGGGTTTCTTTTTAATGCCCTTTTTTATACAATAGAACTTGACACTATCGTAGGGATAACTTAATTTTAACTCTACTGGCTAAAAAAGCATCTAATTTATCAAAAAAAAGGAATTCCAGCCCTTTCCCTTGAAACCTTGACCTTCAACGCCTTGAATCTGGTTTTCATGATTCAGTGGCCTTTCAGAGGGAATTAGGGATTATTTCAAATTTCATGGAATCTGAGCATCACGATCCTAATCCGGTAACCTCCTGGGGTAAACGTTTGTTCGTCACCATGATGATGAACCTGGTGATCCCTTTAGTTCAAATCGTGGCCGGGATTCTGGCCGGCAGTATGGCTTTGATCAGCGATGCCCTCCACAATCTGAGCGATTTCATCTCAATCGTGATCAGCTATGCCGCTTTGAAAATCGGACAGCGGGAACCCTCCCTCTCTCAAACTTTTGGATATCGGCGCGTGGAAGTCGTAGCCGCTGTTTTCAATGTGGCGATCCTTTTTGGAGCCGCTTTTTATATCACCGTCGAAGGCTGGGTCCGTCTAAGAAATCCTTCTGTCATTCAGGGGAATTTGGTCATTGGAGCCGCCCTTCTGGGTATAGCCGCCAACGGGATTTCCACCTGGCTGCTTCATGCCGGGGCCAAAGAGAATCTCAATATGCGCGGGGCTTTTCTCCACATGTTGACCGATACCTTGACTTCCGTCGGGGTTGCCCTGCTGGGGGTCCTGTGGTTGTTTCGTCCCTGGTACTGGCTGGACCCGATCGTCTCCTGGGCGATCGTGGTCCTGATCCTTTACAACGGCTGGGGAATCTTAAAAGAATCCCTGCTCATTTTAATGAACGCCACCCCGCCGGGTATCGATTTGAGGGCCATCCAGAAAGAGGTCGAAGCCCTGGAGGGCATCGAAGGTCTTCACCATCTCCATGTTTGGAATCCCTCTTCCGGAACCATTGCCCTGGCCGCTCATGTGATAGTCCCGGATCAGATGCTGGGCCAGATCGACGATCTGGCCAAAAAAGTCAGGGATCTGCTCTTATCTAAATTCAATATTGATCACCCGATCTTACAGTTTGAGTCCGGGGCCTGTGGATCAAAGGAATTATTGTGTGCCTTGTGCAGGAGCAATTATTCGGCACAACTTAAGGCGGATGAAAATAGGGCCTGGCCGGAGTAACTTTAAATGCTATTTTCGAAATGAAACCTTGATGAGGGCTGAGGTGTTTAATCATATCCCCAGGATAGCGCTGCTTTTTTTATTCGTTTCTATAGGTTTTCTGAGTTCTGGCCTGTCTTCGGTTCTGGCGGCCGATAAGACCTTTGAGGACCTCTACCCCGGTCTGGCTTCCGGGGCGCTCAAGGCGGCGACCTTGGCCACACTCCCCCAGGGTACTTTATTGATTGCCGGCGATCTAGTCATTAAAGAATCGGAAATTACTAAAATGATCCGTCTTTCAGAAAGGGCCGTCCGCAAACAATTAACCCAAAATGCCTTTTTTTTACTGGAAAATATGGTTATCAAACGGATGCTTTTTCAGGAGGCTTCCAGGGCTGGTTTTAAAGAGGGAGACGAAGACCGGGTGATCATGGATTTTCTTTCCAAAGAAATGAAGATCGCCGCCGTTAGCGAAGAAGAATTAGGTTATCTATACAACCGGACTAAGGAGATGTTTGGGGGCGCCCCTCTTGAAGAAGTCCGGGGGATGTTGAAGGAATATCTGGCCGGGCAAAAAAGAGAAGAAGCCGTTCGGCAATATATCTTGACCCTTGGGAAAAGAACCCCGATCCGGATAAACGAAGTGTGGGTAAAAAAATACACCCGCCTGGCCCTGGATAATCCAGTGGATCGTGTCCGGCTGTCGGGCAAACCGACTCTGGTTGAATTTGGGGCCCCTGGTTGTCCTCCCTGCGATATGATGAAGCCCGTCCTGGCCAACCTGAAAAAAAAATTTTCGAAGAAACTGAATGTGCTTTTCGTCCACGTGGGAAAGGAACAGTTTTTGGGAAATCGTTTCGGAATTCAAGTCATCCCGGTTCAGGTTTTTTTTGATAAAAAAGGCCTGGAGGTTTTCAGACATACCGGTTTTTTCTCTCAAGCCGAGATTGAAAACAAAATGACCCAATTGGGTTTATTAGTTCAAAAATAGAGTATGAGGTTCTTCGATGACCCTCATGTATTTTCATGTCTAAAAGGTGTCATACCCCTGGCGGGCATGACGGTTTAGAAAGGAAAGAAATGACAAAGAAAACCATTAAAATCAGCCTCATTCTTGGGATAGGAATTTCTCTGCTTTCCTGGGGAATAACGGCCCAATCGGCGTCGTTGAAAGAAGTCCCGGTCAAAGGTACGATCAATCTGGTGGATTTTTGGTCCGATTACTGCCTGCCTTGCAAGATGATGGCCCCGGTCCTGGCCAAGGTGGAAAAAAATTATCAGGGCAAAGTGGCCATTGTTCATGTCGATATTGAAAAATTCCCGGATCAGGTCAAGCGTTTCAGCATCCGGGTCATCCCGACCCAGGTCTTTTTTGACCAAAAAGGGAAAGAGGTATTTCGGCATGAAGGATTTATGAGCGAGAAAGAAATTGCCGCCCAATTTAAAAAGATGGGAGTCGACTGAACCGATGCTGGAAAATATCTTTCTGACCGTCAATGAATGGCTTGTTGGAGGAACCGTTATTGCCGCCCTGGGGGCCTTCTTCTGGGGCATGATTTGCGTAATCTTCAGCCCTTGTAATCTAGCCTCCTTTCCTTTGATCGTCGCCTATGTGGGCGGGCAGGAGAAGATGGTCCAGTCCCGTCAGGCCAGTTATTATTCCCTGGCCTTCACCTTCGGCCTTTTTATCACCATCGCCCTGGTTGGAATTGTCTGTGCCCTTCTGGGCTGGATGTTGGGTGATATTGGCAATTACTGGCAAATCCTGGTGGGACTGGTTTTGGTTTATCTGGCCTTAGGTATGCTGGGGGTCGAGAAATGTTCCCTGTCGGCCGGTTATTTATCACGTTTTAATATTAAAGGCCTCTTTGGGGCTTTTGTTTTTGGTTTGGTTTTCGGGGCTGTTTCCGGGTCCTGCACCTTCGGATTTATGGCCCCCCTCCTGGCCGTCATCACCATTCAAAAAATGTTACTCCACGGGATCACGCTGATCCTCTTCTTCGCCCTGGGCCAATCTGTTCCCATTTTTCTGGCAGCCAATTGCACAGCCGCTGTGCGAAAACTTCTCGAAAAAGAGTCCTTCCACACCGGCAGCCAGTGGTTTCGCCGCGTGGCCGGAGTGCTTATCGGCCTGCTGGGTCTTTATTTCATAGCTAATCCGTTTTTATCTCGCTGATCACTCCCCTATTAACAGAGATCCCTGAGGCATTTCCTTCCAATTTTTCCGCTTTTCTTCCGCTCTTTTCGATCTAATCGTTTTTTTAATTGACAATTTAATTAAGTTTATATATATTTAATTTAAAAAATGCTTAAATAGTTTAAAAATTCTCATGGAAAATATTAGAGTTCTTGCCGACCAGACGAGATTTAATTTATTTAAATTGCTAATTAATAACGATTTATGCGTCGGAGCGCTGGCTTCCCGGCTGAATATTTCCAAGGCCGCCGCCTCTCAGCATCTCCAGGTCCTCAGGAAGGCCGGGTTTGTCCGGGGGGAAAAGCGGGGTTATTGGACCCACTATTCGGTGGAAAAAGAGACCATCCGGACCCTGGCCTCACGGCTGGTAGAGATGATCGATAGTGCTTCCCCTAACGGACTTGTTTGTATCAAGGCCAGGCCGGAAGAGAATACCTCACAGAAAAAGGAGCTGATGAAGATGTGCTGCAACGACTGCTGCCAACAACCGGAAAAATTAAAGGGTACACCCCAGGAGTGTAAGTCCGTCACCCCCGCGAAAGCGGGGGTCCAGAAGTAGTTAAGTTCCCTGGATTCCCGTTTTCACGGGAATGACGAAAATCGGCTTTCGGTGACTTTTTACAATTTGTCCGATGTAACAGAGGATTGAAAAGAGACAACAAATATTGACCCGGTTGAGGGGGAGAAAAAGGGGAGAAAAATGGGTCCTGAACTGAAACCTATTGGTTATGTATCCACAGAGGCCAAAGAAATTCCCCGGACCTGGCAGGTCTCAAATGCGGAGGGGCTATTGATAATAGACGAAAAATACCATCAGGGATTGAGCGATATCAAGACCGGGGATCGGCTCTACGTCATCTTTCAATTCCATAAAAGCCCTGAATTTTCCGATCAATTTATGCGGATCAAGCCCCCGGTTTCTGATAAAAAGAAAGGCGTTTTCAGTACCCATTCCCCCATTCGTCCCAACCCCATCGGATTATCTATCCTTGAGGTCCTGGGCATCAATGCCAATAAAATCCGGATCAAAGGATTGGACATGATGGACGGCACACCGATTTTAGACATCAAACCCTTAGATTGTCCCAGCGAAACAAAATAGGAAGGATGGCCATGGCGGAAGAAAAATGTGTCTTTTGTGAGATCGTGGCCGGGCAGACACCGGCCCACATCGTTTATGAGGAACGCAAGAGATATCTGGAGTGATTTATGAAGAAATCAAAGGAATCATCGCAAGATTTTGTAGTTTGCATCAAAAATGAAGATTATCCGGCATCACTAGAATTGCACAAGATTTATCGTGTGGTTCCAGATGAGGAGGCAGCTTCTGATGGTGACATACGAATCATTGATGAGAGTGGAGAGGATTATCTATATCCGGCTTCTTACTTTGCACCTATCAAAGTGCCTAAAAAGGTAGAAGAATCCTTGCTTCGCGCCTCATAATTCAACCTTTAGGAAGAACAAGGCGTCCTTCTCGACCATAAGAGTAGACAGCTCAAAAGGAGCATCAATTCTTTTGCCGTTCTTAACCACCGCCCGACATCCAGCCCAGAAATCCTTTTTTAATCCCCCGAGAAATCGATTGAGGTCTTCTCCCTTCAGCCAAATTCCTTTTGACAACAACCGGGGGCCCAATTCAGACACCAGAAGGTTGAAGAGCTTCAGGATGATCCATCCTTCTTTTTGAGGAGAGACTTCATCGACCCGCGAAAAAGTAATCGCTTGGCGCAAAGAGGCAAAAGCCCCTCCCCGGCGCAGGGTGGCCCCCACCAGACCGGGCATGGCCGCGGAAAGGGCCAGGGTGGACCCATCCCGGACTACCGCTTCTCCCAGATTATCCACGGCCTTACCGTCCAGAAAGATGGTTTGAATCCTGTTTTCCAAATAGTCGAGAGGTATTTCCAATTGGAGAGAGAGAAAATCCTGAATATTTCCGCCCACCAGGGTTTTTATAATAATCCCTTGCTGAAATAAGGGGAAAAAATAGGGGAGGCTGCTTTTCTTCACGGTCAGATTAAGCGTCTGTTCCATAGGTCATTAAAAAAAAACGGGCTATAGGCAAGAGGCACGAGGCTATAGGTAAAGAAAAACCAAGAAAGTCTTTTAACCTATTGCCCCTCGCCTATTGCCTATAGCCACCAAATCTATTTTCCTGATTCATGGTGCCTGCAAAGGCGGGCATAAGCGTTTATTAAATACTTCTACCAGTTAAAAACCTGGTCCAGTTCCTCATCCTTAACCTGAAAGGTGACATTGTGCGGCGCCAGCTTTTCTTTTTTGAAAAAATCCGGCAGGCGGTCCTGTTGGGCGGTAAAGCCGGCCCGGGTATTAAAATCCCTTTCGTTCTTAAGGATTGATTTTCCCAGGGCGGTCACATCATCGGCCGTCAGATTCAGTCCATAAAAGGCATTGATCATATCAATCAGAGCCTGAAAGGTTTCCGGTTGATCAAGGACGGCAAAGGCGACAAACAGACACATACCGGTGGCATCGACCGCGGCTGTGGCGATTTGGAGATTTCGGGAAAGTTCCATTTGACCTTCCGGTTTGAGGGGATCCACCTGACCTCCGACATTCATAATATTGGCGGTTACGGCATAACCGGCCGTGTGATCGGCCCCCATAGGCGTTGTGGCATAGGTCACCCCGATACCCTGAACGGCCCGGGGATCATAGGCCGGCATGGCCTGGCCTTTGACCACCGGGACCCGTTCCACACCGAAGACCTTGCCGGTCACCGCCGCCCCGCTGCCCAGAATTCGGCCCAAGGGAGTCCCGGCCCCCACTTCTTTGACCAGCTTGATGGCCCCCTGGGCGTCGCCGAACTTCAGCAGACCGGCTTCCATGGCCACCCCAATGGTCGCCCCCATTTCGATAGTGTCTAATCCGAAATTGTCATCCAGAAAATCTATCTGGGCAATGGCATCCAGGTCATCGATGCCGCAATTTCCGCCATGAGCCCAGACCGTTTCATATTCCGGTTGCTTGGTCAGAAAATGTCCGTCCTTGTCATTATAGATCCCGGAACAGCGGATGATGCAGCCCCGGTGGCAGCCATGGGTGGCCAGCCCTCCCCGGGCGGTTTCCAATTCGGCCTGGGTTTCCCCGCTGATCTTGGCCGCCCCGGAAAACCGGCCTTCCTTGAAATTATAGGTCGGATAGCCGCCGGCTTCGTTCAGGATGTTGGTCAGGACATTCGTCCCATAAGCCGGCAGGCCCTGGCCGGTGACCGGGTGGCCCTGTAATCCTTTAACCCATGTTTTTGTGGCCTCTTTAAATTTTTCCGGATCCTTGGGTGAACGCATGGTCTTGCCGGTATCGTCCAGGACAATCACCTTGACCCCCTTGGCACCCATGACCGCCCCCACCCCGCCGCGGCCGGCGTGACGGGTGGGCCTCAGTTCCATGTCCGTACAGGCGATAGAGGCCGCGGCCAGCTTCATTTCTCCGGCCGGACCGATGGAGATGCAGGCGATCTTGTCCCCGTATTGGGCCTTCATTTTTTCGATCAGGTCGTAATTGGGGAGCCCTTTCAGGCTGTTGTCAGGTTCAATCCTGACGCCGTCCTTGTTGATAAGGATTTTGTAAAGGGTTTCATCCCTGGGTTTCCCCTCCAGGACGATGGCCGCATAACCCAGCCGGGCCAGGACCTGGGAGGGCTGGCCTCCGGCATTGGCCTCTTTGATCCCACCAGTCAGGGGGCTTTTACATCCCACTGAAATTCGACCGGACATAGCCGCCACGGTCCCGCTCAACAGGCCCGGGGCAATCACTAATTTATTATCAGCCCCCAGGGGATGGCAGGTGGGAGGCACCTCCTTGGCTACGATAGCTGAAGTCATGGCCCGGCCTCCCAACCCGGCGTAATCTCCTACCGGACCCTCACTGAATTTTGGACCGCCTTCCGCCCCCATGTGGATCCTTAAAATTTTTTCCATGGAGAACCTCCTTCTCGTTTAGAGTTAATCCTGAGAGATACAATGAATTTAAAAAAAATCACGCCTCATATTAAGGGTCTCATAATAGTCTTGACCTGAAAGAAAGGACTCATATTAAATGGGACCGGGGGTCTTCTTTTCTGGGGTTGTCCACCATAACGCCTAAAGCTTCTTTACCGGGCCAAATTTTGAACATTAATCCGAGAGCAGGCCTTCACCAATGCTGGAAACAGGTCGGTCAGCCGTTCGACTTTGTCGAACTGAAAGACGGCATCCCGTCAGACTCCCTCGGGGAGTCTGACCAAAAGATCGGCATAGCCGATCGGGAGGATGCCGTATGCTGACCTAAAAGGAGGCTTCCTGCCCGCTCCCTTCGGGAGTCTCCCCAAGAGATCGGCATAGCCGATCGACCGGAAGCCGGGAGTGAATGCCCTGCACCTAATGAACTTGGCTATTGGGCCGGGATAGGGCTTTGGGTTGCCCTTTGGACAATCCCCAGAAAAGAAGACCCCCGGTCCCGAATGACCAAGTTATGTCTATTCTATTTTGAGACCCTTAATAATTACTTATGTTAATAATCATAGGAGGGAAAAATTTAATTTGTCAATATGTCATATTTGACATTAAGGATCGACGGACTCAAGAGGGAAAAGGACGGTTTTTATTTAGCCCCCGGCCAGGGGCGGGAAAATACCCAATCGGTCTCCTTCTTTTAAAACCGCGGTTCCCTCGGCATGAATGCCGTTCAGGAAAATGATCTTAGGCTGTTCCCGGGGAATTTTTAAGCGGTCCAATAAGGCCTCAATGGTTGTCCCTTCTCCGACCTCCACCAGATTGGAAAAACCGGCGCCTTCAGGATCCGGCAGGAATTTGGTCAAAGAGGCAAAAAGGTTTAATTGAATTTTCATGAGATCTGAGCCTTTTTAAGATTTATATCTTATTTTATTATTCTATTACTTTCTTCTTTCGAGATCAATTTTTTTGCATTTGGCGAATAAAAACATTATAGTTCTTTAAAAGAATGGCTTAAACCCTTCGCCAAGGAATCGGGGCCTGGATTAAAAAAAGTAGTCAAAAGGGGAAATGGATATCAAATGTTGCCAAAAGCATTGATACCGGTCTGGTTTTTTTTGCTTATTTTTTTTGGGGCCAACTCCCTAATCGGCGATGTCCAAAAGATGCTACTCCCTCCTCCATCGGATACCCGGGAAGAACGCGATCAAAATGAACCCCAAGCCTCCTCCTCCGATTCCCCCGTTTCTGCTTCAATGATCCCCTCAAACGAAAAAGCCGCAGACTCCGGCCCTTTTACCCCGCCTCCTCTTCAGATTCAAGAAAGCTTTGGCCCCGGAGGCTGAAGCTAAGCTAACCCCCCCGTCGGGAGGGCTAAAACTTATCAAAAGAATTCATCTTTTCTGTTTCCCTTAATCAAGGCCTGTTTTTTGGGTTGACAGGTATACCACATTGTGACATAACAACTGTAAGGAAATTAATGGGCCACTTTTTTAACGAGTCTTGATATGGACAGTAAAAAATTTGCTTTTTACCGAAAGAAGCTCGGGTTGACCCAAAAGGAGATAGCCCAACTTCTATTAACTTCGGTCAAAACCATACACAGCTACGAACAGGGATGGCGCAATATTCCAGAAAACATTGAGCGCCAGATCTATTTTTTGATTTCCGGCCAAAAAACCGGCAAAGGGAATACCCAGCCCTGCTGGGTACAAAGATCCTGCCCTCCGGAAATGAAAAAACAATGTCCGGCCTGGAAATTTAAAGCCGGCCATTTATGCTGGTTTATAACGGGTACCCTTTGTCAAGGGTTGGTTCACCCCAGTTGGAGCGAAAAAATCAAACATTGCCGAAACTGCAAGATATTTAAACCTGTTTTGGATTTCTAATTTCGGATTCAGGAAAAAACAGTCATGCCACGCGGTGGCGTGGCACAACCATACGGTCAGCCTATCGGCTCCCCCTTAAAGGGAGCCTCTTCGAAAGCTCGTCGAAGACGAGCGGAGTCCTGGGAAGGGGCCACCCTGCCCCCTATCTTCCAAACCGCTTCACACTTTCATCCGACAGCAGAGAGTTTAAGTCAGACCTTTGCCGGGCAAACGACCGATCATATTTACCTGCGCTTGTCCAATCCCACCAACCGGATTCTGGAAAACAAATTAGCCTTGCTCGAAGGCGGCCGGGAGGCCATAGCCATGTCCTCCGGCATGGCCGCAGTAGCCAATACCTGTCTGGCTTTGCTTCGGGCCGGAGATGAGTTCGTCACCGGGAATTCCCTGTTCATGTCCACCTATGTGCTTTTTACCAAGGTGTTTTCCAAATACAACTTGACCGCCCGGATGGTGGAACCAACCGATGTCAAAGCCCTGGCCGAGGCCATCAACGAAAAAACCCGGTTTGTCTTTATGGAAACCATCGGCAATCCCAAACTGGATATCCCGGACCTCCGGCAGATCGCTCAAATAGCCCATCAGGAAGGGATCCCTTTGATCGTGGACAACACCCTGGCGACTCCCTACCTCTGCCGCCCTTTTGACCTCGGTACCGACGTTGTCCTCCACTCCACCACCAAATATCTAAGCGGCCATGGGGCGGTCGTCGGGGGTATCGTTATCGACAGGGGGGGATTTGACTGGTCTCAAGGGCGTTTCCCGGATTTTAAACCCTTTATCGACCGCAAAGGTCCTCTGGCCCTTCTGGACAAAATCTGGCGGGAACATCACATCAACTTCGGGACAACCCAGTCTCCTTTTCATGCCTATCTGACCATGCTCGGCCTCGATACCCTGGCTCTGCGTATGGAACGCATAATGAAAAATGCCTCCTTGTTAGCCGGGTACTTGAGAGGAAGGTCCGAAGTCGCCTGGGTCAATTATCCCGGGTTCAAAGAACACCCCTCCCAGACCACCGCCGCCAGACAATTTCAAGACAAAGGGTTCGGAGGCATGATCACCTTCGGACTTAAGGATCAGGCGGCCTGCTTTAAATTTATTTCCGGATTGAGGTTGATTTACCATTTGGCCAATCTGGGGGACTGCAAGACCCTGGTGATCCACCCGGCCTCCTCCCAATATGTTTCCTTCGATGAGGGGACCAGGCAAGATCTGGGGATTAGGTCGGATATGATCCGGCTCTCGGTCGGGATTGAGGATGTTGAGGATCTTTATGAGGATCTGGAACAGGCTTTAAAGGCAGGTGACTAACCCGGACAAGCCGGAATTTGAAAATGCAAATCGCAAATCGCAAATTTAGGGAAAACTGATCCTGTCCCTTTTTTGTCGGGAAATCGCTCGGAACGCACCCTGAGCTTTAAAAACTTTGGACGTTGAACTCTGAACTTTGAACGTTCTTTTCTATTATGAGCGAATACATAGAAAATGATCCCCAGGGGATATCGGTGGGATTGGTGGAGAAAAAATCCTTCGTTTTTGCCGAACCTCCTCAGGAGATGGTTCTGGATTGCGGGACCCGGCTGGGACCCATAACCTTGGCTTACGAGACCTATGGCCGGTTTAAGGGAAATAACGCTGTCCTGATCCTCCATGCCCTTTCCGGGGATTCCCATGCCGCCGGCTATTACTCCCCGGAGGATCCCAAGCCCGGCTGGTGGGACAACATGATCGGTCCGGGCAAGGGAATCGATACCGACAAATATTTCGTCATCTGCTCCAATATCCTGGGCAGTTGCCTGGGTTCCACCGGGCCTTCCTCCGTCAATCCCCTGACCGGCCGGGCTTATGGGCTGGACTTTCCGGTAGTGACCATAGGCGATATGGTCATGGCTCAAAAAAAACTCCTGGATCACCTCGGGGTTGAAAAACTCCTCTCGGTTGTCGGAGGATCCATCGGGGGGATGCAGGTCCTGGAATGGGCGGTCCGCTTTCCGGAAACGGTTTCTTCGGCCATCCCCCTGGCCACAACCACCAAGCATTCGGCCCTGGCTATCGCCTTCAATGAAGTGGCCAGGCAATCAATCATGGCTGATCCCCATTGGAACGGAGGGGCATATTATAGCGGAGCCAAACCCGCACTGGGCCTGGCCGTGGCCCGGATGATCGGACACATCACCTATCTGTCCGATGAATCCATGCGCCTCAAATTCGGCCGCCGGCTTCAGGATAAAAATGATTTTTCCTATAACTTCGACGCCGATTTTCAGGTGGAGAGCTACCTTCGGTACCAGGGAGCTAAATTTGTGGAACGGTTCGACGCCAACTCCTTCCTCTATATTACCAAGGCCGCTGACTATTTTGACCTGGGGCTTCAACACGGAGATGGATCGACCGTTCGGGCCTTTTCTAAAAGCCGGGCCAAATTCCTGGCGGTCTCCTTTACCTCCGATTGGCTTTATCCCACGTATCAATCCAAAGCCATCGTCCGGGCCTTGAAAAAAAACGGGCTGGACGTCAGCTTCTGCGAGATTGAAGCCGATTGGGGGCATGACGCCTTCCTTCTGCCCAGCGAACGATTGACCACCTTGATCAGGGGATTTTTAGACCGTGCCTACCGTGAATTTTAAAAACAACGGGATTCGTTTTGACCTCCAGCTGATCGCCTCCTGGATCGAGCCGGGGGCCAAAGTCCTGGATCTGGGCTGCGGGGATGGAAACCTGCTTGATTATCTAAAAAAGCACAAGCAGGTGGAAGGAACCGGGATAGAAAAAGAAGAAGAAAAAGTAACCGTCTGCATTGCCAAAGGTCTATCGGTCCTCCAGGGAGATATCAATGCCGAGGTACTCGATTTTCAGGACCAGGCCTTTGATTATGTAATCCTGAGTCAAACCCTTCAGCAGGTTTTTGAACCGGACCAACTGATCCAATCCATGCTGCGCGTAGGGCATCATGGAATTGTCAGTTTCCCCAATTTCAGCCACTGGCAGGTGCGACTGCAGTTAATGACCCGGGGTTATGCTCCGGTCACTCCGCAACTTCCCTATCAGTGGTATGACACCCCGAATATTCGAGTCATTACCCTTAAGGATTTTATCCGTTTTTCAAAACAGGTCGGGTTTCAGATTACCAGATCGGCGGCCATCAATACCAAGGATCGGGATAAAAGAGGCCGGCTGATCACCTTTCTCCCCAATTTTCGGGCGACCTACGGAATTTTTCAAATCAGGCATTAAGGTCTTCAGGCCGGAGCTTTAAAGCAGTGAGCTGCCGTCGATCAGGAGGAATTCACCGGGATGTTTTAGGGCGAGAATTTCCGAGGAATCGAGAATACAAGATTAGGGATTTAACAGCGCATTGAAATGTGGCTGATGTTCTTCATCGATCCCAAGGTCAGAGGGCTCCAGTCCAAGGCACAAACCCAGCATTTGGGGATAAAGAAGGGACGGCAGAGTTTCTCCGGCCCGATCCCTTATGGTAAAATCCTTCCGGGCCCGTTCAAACTGAATCTGGCAGTGGGTGCAGGCCGCACATAAATAATCAGCTCCGGCCTGCTTGGCATTCACCATTTTGTTACCGGTAAGTCGGACCGATACTTCCTGGTTCTTATCCCACAAGGGCTCACCACAACATTGAAGCCTCAGAGACCAATCCACGGGCTTAGCACCGGTCACGGCAATAAGTTTCTCAAATTTGGTCGGCTTGACAGGATCGTCGAATTGAACAACATCGTGAGGACGCAGGATATGGCATCCATAATGAGCGGCCACTTTCAGCGTCTGAAAAGGGTTGGTGACTTTCTTCTGGATTGCTTCCAATCCAATATCTTCATAGAGAATATTCAAAAAATGCTTAATCTCCACCCCTTCCACGTATCGTAGACCTTCCTGTTGAAGCATTCCGTTAATTTCTTCTCGCAACTCCCTATGTTCCCTTAATAAAAGGTCTGCATAGCGCAAAGTTCCGTAGCAACACTTACAGAGACAAACCAAAGGAAATCCTTTTCTTCCGGCCAGGGAGAGATTGCGAGCCGAGGAAAACAAAAAAGCCTTGAAGTCCAGAAAGCGGATCGGATATCCACAGCAGTTAAGTTCAAGGGGCTCTATTTCAACATTGAATTCCTTTAAAATGAGACGGCTGGCGACTTCATTATAGGGAGCATAATAAGGGACTTTGCAGCCGGGAAATAAAAGTATTCTCATGATCCTCCTCCTGACCCGGCCGATCCGACCCTGGAACTCCGTGCCTGTTGAAAGGCCATACTTTTCAACTCAAACAGGATATCCGTTACCCGCACCCCTTGCGGGCAGTTCTCCTGGCAATTATAACAACCCAGACAATCCCAGACCATGCCGGCCCCGAGCACATTATCCTGGATACCGAATTTCAAACTGTACATGATCTGATGAGGCAACAAGCCCAGTTTTTCTTTCGGAAATTGATAAAGGCCCACTACCGGACAGGCATTGGAACAAGTCATACAAGTGAAACAATTATTAAAGGAAGCCCCCTGGCTGGAAAGACCCACCCCCTCCTTGAATTTTTTTCCCGAAGGGGTCAGGGGAATAATTGTCTTAGATTTGTCCGAATCAAACCGGGAGATAAAATTGTTTTTTAACGAAACAAAAGGTTCGAGACATCCCAGATCAGACAGTCGCTTGTCCAGATTAAACCACTGGTCCTGAAGATTGATCCCCACCGGACAGACCATGGTACAGCGGTAACACCTGGTGCAGATCGTATCCCCTTCCCGGAGTTCCCGAAGGGTGGGGTAGGAGTGCCCGTTCTTATTGGCCAACTCGGTTAGAGACGCCAATTTTTCCGATGGCAGGATGTTGATTTCGGGAATTTCCCGGTAAACAGGTCCCACGGAACAATGCAGGCTGCAGGTAGCGCAGTGCATGCAAGCATCCATTTCAATGGCCCGAACCGTGGCGATGTTAGCGGGAGAGGCCTTGGTCCGGTCCATCACCCCTCCGATCAGCAACAGCAGAGGACTGGTCAAAATATGGAAAAACTTGGTGAAGGGCAAGAGGGCCAATCCGAGAAAACAAACCAGAAAATGGAAATATAAGAGGGACTCGCGGACGCTTTTCCGGCCCAGGGTCAGAGCCGCCGGGGTGATGGCTTTGGCCAGTCCGTAAGAAACAAAAGCCGCCGTCGGTTTGGAATGGCAGGAGGCGCAATTGTTGATGTGGGCCTCCTGGCCTTTGACTAAGGAAGCGGCGTCCATTATGGGGGTTTTAGGGAAGACCACGGCATATTCCTTGGCCCAATAGGCCTTCAGGGCTGCAGCCTCTTGTTCATCGGAAACGGAAGAAAAATCGGTCACCATTTCTTCATAACGTTCGTGGGAAACGATCTTGGTGGCCTCCAGAAAAAATCCGGAAAGAGCGATCAGGGCCAGGAAAACCAAGGCATAGACATCTAACCCTCGCGTGGTCAGACGCATAACCCGGTTGAAGATCCGGCGGTAGGCGGCTATGGCCAAGCCTACCAGCATCATAGCCCCAAATAGGTTTCGAAGAAAAAGGAAGGGATTAAGAGGATTAAGGGCCGATAATTCCGGGCTATAATAATTGGGGAACAGCTTCTGACTCACAAAGCGATCCAGGGCATGCATCAGGAGGAGAAAGATAAAACCATAGGCGATACAAAAGTGCATAAACCAGCGTATTAACCCTTCGCGGCCGATCTGTCTTTGAATAAAGACTTCTAAAAACCAAATCTTGATCAGACGGAATAGTTTCAGACTGAACAAGGCGAAAAGAACCCCCTTAATTCCATCCAAAAGCCGTTTGCTTCCGGATATTCTTTCGGAAGGATCTTCTGTTCGCATTAAAAACCATCTGAGGACTTTATATGCCGTACCGACCCCGAAAAGAATCAAGGCGGCATATAAACTGATTTTAAAAAACATAGTGCCTTTCTCTAATTGTATCCTTGTGTAAAATGAATGTTTTTTTTCTTGGCTCTCGAATTGAGAGAACTCTCTTTATTAAACCCCAACCAAACCTATTTGAAAATGCGGGTATCGAACTTGAGAGATAAATTCCCAGACTTATGATTTTAGAATCTAATGCCCCACCCGGGAGCGGGATGCCTGCACAAGGCGGGCCGTTACACCACGATATGGTTGGGCCGCTCGGGCCGCTCGGGCCGCTCGACGTCGTCGAGCTTTTGAAGAGGCTTCCATTTGGAAGCCGAATCGTCGAGCTTTTGAAGAGGCATCCTGTCCGACTCCCTCCGGGAGTCTCCCCAAAAGATCGGGATCCGGCATCCGAATGGATGCCTTCTTTAAGTTCAACAAAGTTGAACGACCGATCGGCCGGATGCGGGACATGAAAATAAAGCGTGTTTGACTTTTCAATCTATTTTCGACCTAAGTGGTGAAAACTATCACAAGTTTGGATCATTATCAAACAAAAAATAAACCCACCTT
Organism: Deltaproteobacteria bacterium; assembly: GCA_016208255.1. GTDB lineage: Bacteria > Desulfobacterota > RBG-13-43-22 > RBG-13-43-22 > RBG-13-43-22 > RBG-13-43-22. The sequence goes on from JACQYK010000015.1 coordinate 26,013, forward strand.
CTTTTTATAAAGAAGATCTTGAAAAAAGGTCTAAAAATGATAATAATAAAAAATATGAAGTCTCCTGATGTCTTTTTAAAAATCATACTGGATAGTATTACCGAGGGAGTTTTCACCATAAATAAAGATCAGGTGATTACCTCCTTCAATCAGGCGGCCGAAATCATAACCGGCTTTCCCCGCGAAGAGGCGATTGGCAAGAAGTGTTTTGAAGTTTTTCAAGCGGATATCTGTCAGGATGCCTGTGCCCTGGCCCGCACTTTAAAGACCGGGAAAAATGTGGTGGACTTGCCGGTTAATATTCTGGATGCCGTGGGAAGAGTTATCCCCATCAGCGTAACAACCGCCGTACTGAAAGATAACCAGGGCCGGATGATGGGCGGGGTTGAGACCTTTCGGGATTTAAGCACCATTGAAGCCCTGCGTAAAGAAATAACCCAAAAGTATACTTTGGGTGACATTATCAGTAAAAGTGAGGCGCTGCAAAAAATCTTCAATAATCTTCCGGATATCGCTCAAAGTGACAGCACCGTTCTGATCCAGGGACCCAGCGGTTCGGGCAAAGAGCTTTTGGCCAAGGCCATTCACAACCTGAGTCCCCGAAAAGAAAAACCATTTGTGGCCATTAATTGCAGCGCTCTCCCGGAAACCTTGCTTGAATCCGAGCTCTTTGGCTATGTTCGCGGAGCTTTTACCGATGCTAAAAAAGACAAGCCCGGGAAATTTGGCTTAGCCGATTCCGGAACGTTGTTTTTAGATGAGATAGGCGATCTTCCTCTGACAGTGCAAGCCAAACTTTTAAGAGTACTTCAGGAAAAAATTTATGAGCCCCTGGGTTCCAATGTCAGCAAACCGGTCAAAGCCCGAGTGACCTCGGCCACCAACAAAAAACTAAAGGAACTGGTTAAAGCCGGTTTATTTCGAGACGACCTTTACTATCGGCTTAAGGTGATCCAGATCGATTTGCCCACATTAAAAGAACGACGCGAAGATATTCCCCTTCTAATTGACCATTTCCTGAATAAATTCAATCTTCGAACCGGAAAAAAGATTACCCTGGTTTCGCCGAAAGTCCTTCAATTATTAATGCATTATGATTATCCTGGAAACATCCGGGAATTGGAAAATATTATCGAACACGCCTTTGTACTCTGCCATGGTTCGACTATCCAGTTGGCCCATCTGCCGCCTGAACTTCACCAGGAAACCGAGGAGTCCGGCCTTCTTCATTCCTCCACAGATACTAAATTAAAAAAAAGGGAAAAAGAACTCATTTTGCAAACCCTGGAAAAATGTCACGGCAACCGCACCCTGACCGCCAAAGCCTTGGGTCTTCACCCCACCACTCTCTGGCGGAAACTTAAACGGATTTCTTAAAATCCCCATCCAATGCAATTTGCAATTCTGTAATACAATAATTGCATTTTGCAATAATCGGTTCTGATCTTCAGGTCCCCCTTCTCTGCACAACCCACTAATTTTGACAAATTCGTAAGCAGTCACTGAAGGCCCGAATCAGTCATTCCGGCGAAAGCCGGAATCCAGTATTTTTAAGTACTTATAAATTTCTGGACCCCGGCATTCGCCGGGGTGACGGCTTTTTACCAAGCCATCAATTTTATTGCAATTAAAACCCAGAGATTCCCTTGGCACCTTTCTTGATAATAAATGGCTCGAGGACTATGAGATGAAAGTGGCCATCCCGATTTTTTTAAACCGAATCTCTCCGCGGCTGGACTGCGCCAGGAAGTTGTTGATCCTGGAAGTAGAAAAAGACCGTCTGGTGAATAAAAGGGAACTGGATATCAGCCAATGGCCCCCGGATGAAAAAGTAATCTATTTAAATAAAATGGGGATAAGTCAATTGATATGCGGGGGTATTCGCCTGGAAGACCGGAGCGGATTGCATCGGTTCGGGATTCAGGTAGCCTCTCCCCTCTACGGGGAAGTGGAGACCATCATCAAAGAATATTTAAATGGAAAATTGAATGTGCCCTGTCATCGGGGAAGACAAAGAAAGGAAAGCAGGAGAAGATGTATATAGTTAGCGTAGATACGGATAAATGTGTAGGCGACGGCAATTGTGTGGATGTCTGCCCGGTTCAGGTTTATGAACTTCAGAAAGAGAAAGCCGTGGTAGTTAACCCCGATGAATGTTTGGGTTGTGAGAGCTGTATTGAGGTTTGTGAAACCGGGGCGATCACCATTACGGAAGGGTGATAAAAAAGGGGTAATCTTAAAACAATAAGGAGAGATTATGATAATTGCCGTCAGCTCCAAAGGAAATACGCTGGATTCTGAAATCGACCCTCGCTTCGGACGAGCCGGTTTCTTCTTGTTGGTCGATCCGGAAACCATGAAGGTGGAGATCATTGAAAACAAACAGAACCTGCAATTGCCTCAGGGGGCCGGAATTAAGGCGGCACAGATGGTCGTAGAGCAGGGAGCAAAAACGGTCTTGACTGGGAATTGCGGTCCCAAGGCCTTCAAAGTGCTCCAGGCCGCCGGAGTGAATGTGGGAATTGGTGTCTCCGGATCAATCAAGGAGGCCATCCATCAGTATAAACAAGGGAAGGTCAATTTTACCCAGGCACCTAATGTGGAAGGGCATTGGGGATAACTATCTTCAATCTTAGATTTCGGATTGCGGATTGCGGAATTAAAAGAAAACCCATTAAAGAATTATTAAAGACAGGAGGAGTAATGCCCAGACGAGATGGTACCGGCCCGGCCGGAAAAAGTTCTGGCGGAGGTCTCGGATCAGGACGAGGAATGGGGGGAGGGGCCGGCCTGGGAGCCGGTGGCAATTGTATTTGCCCCAAATGCGGCACAAAAAGCCCCCATGCCCGGGGAGTGCCCTGCACTACCATAAAGTGTTCAAAATGCGGCACCACCCTGGTTCGGGAATAATGGTCAAAGGGGGAAATATCTTCCCGGCAAAAGCCGGACGAGTCCCGCCTCTGGGGGGGGCCACCTCTCACTCCGCCCGGGGCGGGGCTCAGACTAACTATTTTGAAAAATCCTCTCTCTCGCCCGCTTCGCTTGAGCGCGCAGAGATCACGAAGAAAGGTCAATATTTTTTTATTGCGGCTGAGAGGACCACAAAGGTTAAAGTTTATTAAAAATGATCAACCCTTTGGGTGATGATTAAAAATAAATTGAAAGGAGTTTTAGTTATGAGCAGCAGTTGTGCGCACGGTTCTAATGCGGGGAATGAATCCCAGAGGGCAGAGGATGCATCTATAGCTAAATCATTATCCCGTATTAAACATAAATTGTTAGTGATGAGCGGCAAGGGGGGGGTAGGGAAAAGCAGCCTGGCCGTAAATTTGGCCGCCGGACTATCTCTAAAAGGTTATAAGGTCGGCCTTATGGATGTGGACTTGCATGGTCCCAGCATCCCCCGCATGCTCGGACTTCTTCAACAAACCCCGCTTCAACAAAGGAATGGAATTTTTCCCATTCCCGTTAATGATCACTTGAAAGTGATTTCCGTGGAAGTGCTGATGCCTGACAAGGATTCCCCAACCATCTGGCGAGGACCTCTGAAGATCGGGGTCATTCGGCAATTTATAGCCGATGTCATCTGGGGAGATCTGGATTTCCTGATTATCGATTCACCCCCGGGAACGGGAGACGAACCCTTGACCGTGGCCCAGACCATCCCCGGTGCCCAGGCGGTCATCGTCACCACGCCGCAGGAAATCTCCCTGTCCGATGTGCGGAAGTCCATCAATTTTTGTCGCCAGGTCGATATGCCGATTATGGGATTGGTGGAAAACATGAGCGGTTATATCTGCCCCCACTGCGGACAGGAATCGGCCATCTTTAAAAAAGACGGGGGGAAACAAACGGCCGTCTCCATGAAGGTCCCTTTCCTGGGGAGTATTCCTTTTGACATACAACTCATGGAAAAAGGGGATCAAGGGCAGGCTTACCTATTGAATAATCCGGCACCGGTGGTCAAAGAGGCCCTGGATGGAATTATTGAAAAAATAATAACCACCGCCAATCAAAGTCAAAAAGAAGTCCTACAACCACTAATGGAGGTCTTACCCTTAATGAAAGCAACCAACGTAATATCCGACAATGTTAAAATCGCCATCCCCATGGCCGAAGGGACCCTTTGCAATCATTTTGGTCATTGCGAACAATTTGCCCTGATTGATTTGCAAGGGAAAAACATTATCCAAAAAGTCATGGTCACCCCTCCCCCTCATGAACCGGGTCTCCTGCCCCGTTGGCTGGGAGAAAAGGGGGTTGATCTGATTATCGCCGGGGGCATGGGCCAAAGAGCGGTCAGTTTGTTTAATGAACGCGGGATCAAGGTACTAACCGGGGCGCCTCAACTGAATGTTGAGGAATTGATTGCCCATTACGTCAATCAAACGTTAATTACCGGAGACAATGTCTGTGATCATTAGTGTTGCCAGCGGCAAAGGAGGCACAGGCAAGACCAGTGTGGCCGTGGCCCTGGCCTTGTCCGTAAAGGAACCGGTCCAACTCCTGGATTGCGATGTGGAGGCCCCCAACGGCCATATTTTCATGAGGCCCCAGTGGGAAAAAAAAGAGACGATTTATCTCCAGGTCCCGAAGGTCGATGAAAAAAAATGCACCTATTGCCGGGCCTGTTCCCAGATCTGCCAATTTAAAGCCATCCTGGTGTTGGGGGAAACGATCCTTACCTTTCCTGAAATGTGCCATGCCTGTGGAGGGTGCTTTCTGGTCTGTGAACCGAAGGCCCTGATAGCGGATCAGAAAGAATTGGGAGAAATAGAAGAGGGCTGGGCCGGACCCGTTTATTTTGTCCATGGCCGGTTACGCGTCGGGGAGCCCATGTCTCCCCCTTTGATTCGGGAGGTTAAAAAACGTATAAAAAATGACACCCTGGCCATCCTGGATGCCCCGCCGGGCACCTCTTGTCCGGTCATTCAGACCGTCAAAGGGTCTGACTATACCATCCTGGTGACCGAACCTACTCCTTTCGGCCTTTATGATTTAAAGCTGGCCTTAGCAGCTCTGGGATCCTTAAATATTCCCTGCGGAGTGATCCTGAACCGGGCCGACATTGGAAATAATGAGGCCAAAAACTATCTGAGATCGGAAGGAATCCCTTTACTAATGGAGATACCTTTCGAGCGCAAAATTGCCGAAGGCTATGCGAAAGGATTATCACTCGTTGAAATTAAGCCTGAACTAAAGGAGCAATTCCAAAAACTGCATTTGGATATTCAGGTCCAGAATAGAAAATAACCTTATGAAAAACATAAAAGAATTATGTGTATTAAGCGGCAAAGGCGGCACGGGAAAGACCAGCCTGGTGGGTGCCCTGGCCGCCTTAGTCCCGAATAAAATCCTGGTTGATTGCGATGTGGATGCTCCGGATCTGCATTTGTTGCTCGCACCCAAAATCCAAAACAGGGAAGCATTTTGGGGGGGGCGAAAAGCGGTCATTATCCCGGAGCTATGCACGGCCTGTGGGCGGTGCCGGGAAGTCTGTGGTTTTGAAGCCATCAGCGAAGACTTTCAGGTTGACCCGACTTCCTGCGAAGGCTGCAGCGTCTGCGTCCATTTTTGTTCTTTCGGAGCCATTGATTTCCCTTTGGCCCAATGCGGGGAATGGTTTGTCTCTGAAACACGATTCGGGGATATGGTTCATGCCCAGTTGGGCTTGGGACAAGAGAATTCGGGCCTCCTGGTCGCCCTCATTCGCGGTAAGGCCCAGGAAATGGCCGAGGCCAAAGGAATACCCTTGATTTTGGTGGATGGCCCCCCGGGTATCGGCTGTCCGGTCATCTCCTCTCTCACCGGGGCGGATGGAGTTTTGATTGTCACCGAACCGACCCTCTCGGGACTGCATGATTTGGACCGGGTTCTTGACCTGGCCGGTCACTTCCACATCCCGGGGATGGTCCTGATCAACAAGTATGACCTGAACCAGGAAATGAGCGACCAAATTGAAACCTATTGCCGAGAAAAAGGACTTGGATTGGCCGGACGTCTCCCTTATGATCCGGTGGTAACTGAAGCCATGATCCAGGGAAAAACCATTCCGGAAATGAACGGGAGCAACCTGGGGGCGGAAATCAGCATCCTCTGGGAGAAAATTCAGGAGAATCTGCTCAAGGATTAAGGAACGATTCAATCGCCATGTCATCAGATAGAACTCCATTTTCTCCTCAGTCTGCATCTGTAAAGGAAGGCAAACCGGAACCGGTTTCATCGAAGCAGCCGATCCAGTACTGGTTAGGACCTTTCAGTGAAGGGGTCATTGAAAAACCGGACGGCCTGGCTAAGATAACCGGCCCCTGCGGAGACTCTATGGAGATCTCTTTAAGGGTGGAAGGGAACAAGATTATTGAATGCCAATTCCGGGTCGATGGGTGTGCCGTCAGTCGGGCCTGCGCCTCGATGGCTGCGGCCTTAGCCAAGGGAAAAGAATTGGAGGAAGCCTGGGATATAGACGAGGGACAAATTGCTGTTAAGCTGAAAGGAATTCCCGAAGACCACCGTCATTGCCCTGTCCTTGCCCGGGATACTCTGCGTCAGGCTATTGAAAAATATATCAAAGACAGGCAATAGGCAATGGGCTATAGCCTATCGCCTATTGCCTGTCTTTTTGAAAGGAGGGATGTATTATGCCAGGATTAGACCGAACAGGTCCTCTGGGAATGGGACCGGGGACAGGAGGAGGCCGAGGTTACTGTGGAAGCGGGGCTCTCCGTAATACCGTCGGTGTCGGCTGGTTCGGAAGAGGCCGGGGAAGGGGACGAGGCCTCATGGGTATGGGTTTAGGTCTGGGGGGAGCTTTTTGCAGGCCCTGGGCCGGGAGACGGGGTTTCTTTCCCTTTTACTATAACCCAACCAGCGAGGAGGAAGCTTCCCTCTTGAGGGAAGAGGCTTCTTCTTTTAGAAGTGCGCTCAACTCAATTGATCAACGGTTGAGCGAATTTGTTTCCTTCATGAAGCCAACCTTCTTTTCGATACGGGAGAAGATGCGGATAAGCTCGGCCATAATTTAAGAGCCTTAAATATATCCCCCCAGGCCATTAAAAGAGTGTTTTTGTCCCACGGGCATTTTGATCATACCCGGGGACTCACGGCTTTGCGAGAAACTCAACCGGAAGTATTGGTTTTACCGGGGCTGTTAGATCCGGTTCAAACCCGCCATCTTCTTGAATGCGGGTTTAAGCTCTCTGACAATCACTCTCAAAATAATGAGATCAGGCCCGGCCTGCAAAGGCTTACTTTTTCAACAGGTGCTTGTATTGAACAGGCCCTGATGATAAAAGGAGGACATGGCTGGTCGATAATATTCGGATGCGCCCACGGGGGGGTGGATCACTGGATTGAAAAGGCGAGTTCTTATATTGATAAACCGATTGATCTGGTTATGGGGGGGTTTCACCTGATCGGTGTTCAACACCGGAAAATTCGAAACATCGTCGATCAATTTCAAAAGCTGGGGGTGCAGCGGGTAGCCCCCTGCCATTGTACCGGTCTGGAGGCACTGAAATACTTTCAGGAAGCTTTTGGGGAAAAATGCCTTCAATCGATGGTTGGCGACCAGGTCTATATTTAAATATAAGTATTAGTCCCCCCCAAAGGCCTTTTTAAAGTAGAGACCAGAGCGAGAGCCATTCAAGAATAGGGAATAAGGAAAGGAAAACTGTATGTCCTTTATGTTCAGGGGAAGCGGACGACAAAGGGGAAGTAAGGGACGGGGGTTTGGCGGGGGAAGGGGCCCCAGAGCCATGGGCCCGGGAGGACCTCCGACTAACTGCATTTGTCCCCATTGCCTTCTTGTGGTCCCACACCAACCTGGAATGCCTTGTTTCCAGCGAAACTGTCCTCAATGCGGATCTCTCCTGACCCGAAAGTTTTTGAGGAGTGATTAGACGGGATTCAAAGGAAAAGTTATGTCCGGAAATCCTATGGAAAGGCTTCAACAGGGCCAGAAAGTCGCCTTAGTCGCCTCCCTCCTGATCTTTTCCCTGGCTGTCGGGAAATATCTTATCGGTTTCATGGCCGACTCCAGGATTCTGATTGCCGACGCTGTCCACAGCAGCGTCGATTTGGTGGCCATCCTGGCTTCCTGGTTAGGGCTTTGGTTGGCTTCAGCGGAAAAAAGCAAAAAATTTCCTTATGGGTTGTACCGGGCCGAGACTTTCGTAACCCTGGTCATCGGGGTGCTGATTTCCCTGGCCGGATTGGACAATCTTTATGAGGGGTATCAAAAGTTGTTCCTCACCCCGGTCCTGAAAAGCTTTCCGGTCCTGCCGATTGTGATTACCGTTATCTCCCTGGCCGTGGCTTATTTCATTGCAAAAAAGGAAAAAGAAACCGGGAAGGAAATAAATTCCAGAGCCCTGTTGGCCAACGCCTCCGAATCTTTTCTGGATATAGGTACCGCCCTGGTCGTTCTAGCTGGTCTCTTGTTGACCCATGCCCGGATACTTTATGTCGAAGGGGCAGTGGTCATGTTGATTGCCCTGCTTATTTTCCGCATCGGTTTAGAAAATGTCTGGACCTCCCTTCTGATTTTAATGGATGCCAATCTGGATCCGCAAATGCAACAAGAGATAGAAAACAAGATCATTAATTTAAAAGGGGTCAGGGGGGTCAAGGGAGTTAAAATCCGGCAGGTCGGTCCCTTCAAGATGGTAGATTGTGTCCTCACCACCAGCCCTTCCTTAACCGTATTTAAGGCTCATGAACTGGCCGACCAGGTGGAAGAATTGGTGATGAAAACCTATGACGGGATTGAATCGGTTTTCGTGCACATAGAACCGTCTAAACAAAAAGGCAGATCGGTTATAATCCCCGTAGGGGATATCAACGATTTGGATTCGAGGGTCTATGGGCATTTCGGCAGGGCCCCTTATTTCATTATTCTCAAGCTGGACAACAACGGTTTGGAGATCGAAGATTTTTATTACAATGAATTTTTTAAAGAAAAAGATCGGATCCATGTAGGGATCAAGGTTATTAATGCAGTAATCAAACATAACCTGGATATCGTTTTTACCCCCAGGATTGGAGAAATTGCCTTTTATATGTTGAAAGATCATTTTGTTGACATTTACCGGGCCGAAGAAGGTTCGACCGTAAGAGAAATCATAGAAAAATTCAGAAACGACCAAATCGAACCGATTACAGCCCCGCACCCGGCTGAGGAATCTGAAATCGGAAGGAAAAACCAATCAATGCAATCCGGCAAGATCGAAATTAATGGAAGTGCGCTTGCCTCGGTAAAAATATAATCTTATGGAAACAGCCAATTTTCGAAAACACCCATTATTTCCCAAGGCCTCTGATTGGTCGATTTCATCCCTTTATGAAACCATTGCCGCAAAACTTCCTATTGGTTTTTCCCTGGTTGACCAGGATGGTCTTATTTTGGATTTCAATCCCGCAGCCGAAAAGATCACCGGTTTTTTAAAAAGAGATATTCAGGGCAAGCCTCACCTCGAAATAATCCATGGCACATCCGACCCCAAATCCTGTCCTTTATATACCCATGCCTTTGAGCAGCGAACCGCTTCGATCGCCACGGAATCCGTACTGAAACGAAAAGACGGTGAATGGATTACCCTTTCTTTTACCATTTTTCCGCTAACGGACGAATCGGGAAATTTCATTGGGGGGGTGGAGCTTTTCAGGGATATCACGGAAATCAAAAGGAAAGAAAGGGAACGAAAAAATTTTTTATCTATGTTTGCCCACGACATGAAGAATCCTATCGTAATCGGAGAGGGGTATTTGGTTCGGATGCTTTCCGGGAAGGTGGGGGCCCTTACTGAAACGCAAAAAGAATATTTAATGATCATCAAGGAACAAACCCAAAAATTGCAAAGACTGGTGTCGGATTTTCTTGATTTTTCAAGGGTTGAAAAAAGCGACTTTTCCCCTGTCCTGGAGTCCTATAACCTGGAGGAAGCGATTGGAAAGCACCTGGAAATAATGCGAACGGCTGCCGACAAAAAAAATATCCATTTGTTTTTTGATTATGCCCAGGAAAGCCTGCCGGTTATCCCGGCCGACGCGGCCCTGATGGACAGGGTCCTGACGAATTTGCTGGACAATGCCATAAAGTACACCCCTCCAGGGGGAACGGTGAAAGTCCACCTTCTTAACAGGGTAAAAGACATCCTGGTTGAAGTGGAAGATACCGGTATCGGCATTTATGAAAAAGATCTCCCCTGCGTTTTCGATGCCTTTTGCCGAATAGACAGAACAGGGGAAGGGTCAGGGCTGGGGCTGGCTATCGCCAGGGCGATCATGACCGCCCATGAAGGAACGATCTCAGTCGAGAGCACGCCCGGGAAAGGCAGTATTTTCCGGTTGACTCTTCCCAAAAATTAAATTTTAGAAATCTGAAAAAAGGCATCCCGTCTTTGGGCAGTGCGTTCGGGGTTTATCTCGAAGATCAGGGCGTAGAAGCCAGGGGGCGGTTCATTATTGATCCCGACGGAGTCATTCAGGGTTTCGAAGTTCTGACACCACCGGTTGGCCGTAATGTGGGCGAAACATTACGACAAATTCAGGCTTTCCAGCATGTTCGCAACAGCCAGGGAACAGAAGCTACCCCGTCAGGCTGGAAACCAGGCAAGCCGACGCTGAAACCAGGCCCGGACCTGGTCGGCAAGGTTTGGGAAGTCTGGAAGACCAACATGGCATTTGAATAGAAAAAATCAAAGGGAGAGGAATTTAAACGATGGCTCAATATACAGTAAATGAGGTCGATAAAGTCGAAATCCTGACCTTACAGGATAATTACATTGAGATTACCGCCGGCGACAACAGCGAAATCATCCACCGGGCGGCGGCGGTAAAGGAGGGCAGCATCCGGCAGTCCATACTGGCGGAACACGGCTATTGCGCCGTCGTAAAAACGACGACAGGCGATCGTCTCGGAACGCTGCTGTTTGATTTCGGTTTTTCCGAAGACGGGGCAGCGGCCAACGCCAAATCACTCGGCCTGAACATGAAAGAGGTGGTGGCGGCAGCCCTTTCTCACGGCCACAGCGATCACACGGGCGGCGTTGGAAAGCTGGGGGCCATGATCGGCAAGAAAGAAGTTCCACTGGCCCTACACCCCGCCGCATTCAAATCACCGCGATACATTAAAGTCAGCGATCAGTTGAAAATCTATTTCCCAAAGTTGGCCAGGGAAGATCTTGAAAAGGCAGGTTTTAAGGTTGTGGAAAGTAAAACCCCCCTTCCTCTCCTTGATGGAGACATACTCTTTTTAGGCGAAATACCCCGGCGGACGGATTTTGAAAAAGGCATGGCGGTCGCCCATTTCCTGGATAACGGCAAAGAAAAGTGGGATCCCCTTGAAGACGATACCTCCATTGTTATGAATCTCAAAAGAAAAGGTCTGGTCGTTCTTTCCGGTTGTGCCCACGCCGGTATCGTCAATACGGTCAGACAGGCCATTGAAGTCACGGGAATTGACCAAATCCATGTCGTCATGGGCGGGTTCCACCTGTCCGGCCCGGCCTTCGAACCCATCATCGGAAGGACGACGGAGGAATTAAAAAAGTTCAATCCAGCCTATATCGTCCCCACCCACTGCACCGGCCGCAAGGCCGTCATGCATATGGAAAAAGAAATGCCCAGGCAGTTTCTTTTAAATATGTCGGGAACGACATTAACCTTTACTGGGTCATCCTAATCTTCGCTCAGGATGACCGGGCCCTCAATCAAAAGGCTCTCTGATTGTGACGTATTGAATGTGAAAAGAAAGATCTGATCTATGGGGTAACCGGGGCAGGATCTGCAAATTAATGAGAGTGAACAGACTCTGTTCCTTCGGTAGAAACCCTTAAAACCCAATCGGTAAAAACGGACATGAAAAAATCCGGACCGAAGGAATCGATATCTATTCAATGGTCTGCAGGTCAAACCTTCAGATAGGGAAGGCCAGGATAAAAATCATTCAAATCGGGAAAAATCTTGCTCAGTCTCATACTTACCATTATAAGGGTCATTCCCTTTTACCGACCAAAGGTGTTTTTTGTAAGGTCATAAAAAGTGGAGAAGTAAAGATTGGCGATCCGGTAACACAACTGAAGGAATAATATGTAAGGAGGTCACTAAGGCTAATTTTCTTTTCGGTTTAAACAAGAATGAGGTGGGCAGTACGACACGCTGTTTCCGGTTCTGGGATCGACCTAAAAAAGGAGACATCCGGAGGATGTCGGAACATGAAAATGGGCATGTTGGACTCAGAACCTATCTTCGAATAAAGGATGATCCAAATGGAGCAGGACTTCGAACCCAAACGGAATCAAGATGAGCTTTTCCAGATACGGGAGATGCTTTTGTCCTCGGGGTATTCTGAAAAGGCTATTGAATATTATTTGAATAAACCCAATCAGGGACCGCTTAAAGACGCCGATCAAGTCACTGAACTGACCGGACCTTGTGGGGATACCATGAGATGCTTTCTTAAAATCAGTGATGGTATCATTCAAGATGCCAGGTTTCAGGTCATTGGTTGCCCGGGCGCTATCGCTGCTGCCATGGCCCTGGCTGATATGGTTAAAGGGAAGAATCTTCGGGAATCCCTGGCCATTAAAGACGGCGATGTTTTCCGGGCATTGATTGAAGTACCGGATCAAAAACAACACTGCATTCGATTAGCGGTCAAGACCCTGGAAAAGGCTGTAACGGAATACGAAACCAAAAAAATGAATGATACACTATAAGGAGCCTCCAATGCCTTTATATGACTATCTTTGTCTGGATTGTGGAAAAACGAGTGAATTGCTTTTGACCGGATCCGGAGATATTTCCCAATGCACAAGCTGCAGAAGCAGCAATTTGAAGCGTTTGCTTTCAGCCCCTTCCTCCCTTACCGGGGCACCCCGCCAAAGTTTCCCCGGAGCGGGAGATACGGCCTGCTGTGGTTCAACCCCTGGGCAAGCCGCCGGTTGCTCCGGGCCGGGCAGTTGCTGCGGCCACCGACATTAAAAAGGTCTGGTAGAGATTTTTCGGTAGCTAAGGGGATAATATATCCTGGTGGGAGATTTGCCGCCTGACGCCTGCGCCGATTTGATTGCCATTGGAGAATTCCTCCGCGCAAGTGGATAGTGTTGAAATCAAGCAATAAGGAGGTTATAGTATGGCCAATTTTTTATTTGTCTTAAGCAAAGATGATGTGGCAAGTGCCACCAGGTGTTTCCAGTTTAGTAAAATTGCCCACTCCAAAGGGCATCAGGTCGATGTTTTTCTTATTGATGACGGGGTAAACTGGGCTGATTCGACACGGGATCTGACCGTTAAAGCCGCAACCGGGGACTGCCCCAATGATTATCTGCCTTATCTGGTAGAAAACGAGATCCCCATCGGGGTCTGAATCCCCTGTGCCAAGGCCCGTCAGGTGGACGAGGCCAAATTCTTTTCCAATATGGTCCTGGATGGAGGGCCCCATTTAATCGATCTGGCTGCCGAAGCCAAGGTTTTTAATTTTTGACGATTTTTTCATTGCCCCGGAAGGGGGAATAGGGTAAAAACAGGCAAAAGGCTAAGGGCTATAGGCTCTAGGTGATAGGAAAAGGAAAAAGGGGAATTCATTAATTATTTTAAGTAGTATATGTTTTTTTCTACTGCCTATTGCCCATTGCCTATTGCCTGTTTTTCTGAAAGGAAACCAAAATGAACACAACCCGAGATTGGGAGAAACCGATCCGCAGGCTGGAACTGTTAATGCGGCTCAAATCCTTTCCGGTGGCCTTCAAGCTGCTTGAAAACAAGGAAGACATGGGAAAAATCCCATTTATCCGCCGGATGAAGCATAAATCCACCTTATGCCAGCTCATCAATCTGGTCCGTAATTTTGATTGGACGCTGGGGGCCGATCTGGATGATTTCATGAGCCCCATGTGTCCTTCTATTATCGGATTGACCGACATCCCGGAATATATGAAAGATGGGACCTTCCGAAGCATCGTCTGGACCAAGAACCGGGCCGACGGCAAAAAATATGAAAACGGGGTCCCCAGGATTCCTCCGGGTAAATATGAAGCCCTGATCATGGCCCCTTTGGTCTATAACCCTTTCGATCCGGACATCGTTTTGATTTACGCCAATCCGGCCCAGATGATGCTTTTGATCAATTCCCTCCAGTTTGAAGATTATGAAGTCATGCAGTTTTTCTGTGTCGGAGAATCCTCCTGTTCGGACGCTATTGCCCGGTGTTATCTGACCGGCAAACCCTCTCTGACCATTCCCTGCTATGGGGAAAGACGCTATGGACACGCCCAGGATGATGAACTGGCGATGGCCCTCCCCTCCGGGATAATTGACAAGGCCTTAAAGGGAATGGAGGCCCTGTATCGAAGAGGGATTCGATATCCCATCAGTTATGCCGGGGCGGAGACCGATATAGCCGCCCAATTTCCGGCAGCTTATAGTGCTGGGAACAGGTCAGCAGGACTCAACCGAAATCCTCACCGACTCTTGCTGGGGGTTACCGGCAGTATCGGAACAGGCAAGTCCACGGTGGCCAAAATGCTGGAGGAGCTGGGGGCGCCGATGATCGATTTTGACGTCCTGAGCAGGTTTGTAGTCGAACCCGGCAAGCCGGCTTATCAGGATATCGTTTCTTTTTTCGGCGAACAGGTCTTGGCCGAAGATAAAACGCTGGACCGGGAAAAGCTCAGGGAAATTGTTTTTCGTGATATGGAAAAACGAAAAAAATTGGAAAGTTACACCCATCCGAGAATCGGAGAGGCTTATTCCGAGCAGGTTGAGCAATTATCCAAAGAGAAGGACCAGGTTATCATCCAGGTCGTAATTCCCCTCCTCATCGAAACCCACATGCAGGCCATGTTCGACCATCTGCTGATGGTCTATGCCCCGGAGGAAGTCCAATTGAAAAGGTTGATGGAACGAGACCATATCAGTGAAGAATTAGCCTTGAAGATTATCCGTTCCCAAATGTCCGTGGAAGAAAAGAAGGGGTATTGTGACCTGGTGGTGGACAATTCCGGTTCTCTTGAAGAAACCCGCAGGCAGGTAAAAGAAGTCTGGAAGAAACTGCAGGAAATCCAAAAGGCACGTCTTGAAAATAAATAGCACTCTTAATTTAAAAAAATTAATTATCTGACAGGATTTACAGGATTTACATATACTTTGCTCAGGTTCCAGAAGAGCCTGAGCAACTTCGATCCGCCTCCAGCGGGAACTTATGCGTCTATCCGCAGGACGATTCGGTTTGTGCCTTTCTTCCCCATGCTTGTATGCTGCTTTCTTGCAGACAAGTCGAAAGGCACAAAATCAAGTAATCCTGTAAATCCTGTCTAATAAGGTTTTTGAATTTTGAAAAGCAAATCAAATAAAGAAAAAAAGGAATCCCTATGACCTTACAATTTTTACGTAACAAAGTGATTGAAGTCGAACCCCTGCCCGATGGAAGCTTAGGCGTTTCCTGGCGGCTTACCGATGATCTGCTAAAAGCAGAGGTCCATTTGATCGTCCAGCCTCCTGAATTGGAAATCATGGAGGCGGAGGCCCGCCTGGAAAGATATCCTCCCCTTTCCTGCCGGGAGGCTTCCACTCTGATCAAAAAGGTGGAGGGGGTCAGTATCGGGTCCGGTCTCAGGAAAATCGTTGCCGGGGTTCTGGGTGGGACCCCGGGGTGTTCCCTTTTGATGGACGCCGTTCTGGAAAGCGCCAATTCCGTCATCCTTCATTTCACCCGGCCCGGGATCGAAGCCGGGGAAGCGGTTACAGATCCGGAAATAAAGCTGAAGGGCCTCCGGGAAAGGCTAAAAACCAATCCCCGCCTGGTCAGAAGCTGCATTTCCTTTCAGGACGATAGTCCCATCATGGAAGGCTTGAATCTTTAATTTAATAATAATAAGGCTATAGGCAAGAGGCTATAGCCTTCAGAATATAAAGGAGAAAAACATGGTAACCTTTCAAAGGACCCAGGTGGTCGGCGCTGAATTTCCGGACGATAACACCATTCGCTTCAACGGAATCCAGGAAGATCATATTTACGGCATGGAAATTTCCATGGAAGTGCGCATAAAGGATGGAAAGATCCTTCAGATATCCGGAAATATGAAGCGTTATACCAATTTTGTCTGTCCCCAGGCAATTTCAGTCCTTCCCAAGGCCATCGGATTATCTCTAAGGGAAGCGGAATGGGACAAGAAGGTGATGAGGGAAATCGGCCGCCTGGGTTGTGAACACTTGGCTGAAATCATCATCGAATGCGGCCGCTGTCTTGATTCGGCCGTTTTGTCCAGAGATTTGTCCCAAGCCCTCAAAGAAAACCCAGACTTGAATCAGGAAGAATTCATCTCTAAAGCGCTTTAAGAACCTATCTCTCACAGAGTTTTCAGAGACCACAGGGTTTGATCAGAGGCGTTGAGAGGCCGCTTCTGATCAAGACAGCCCTTCCAGGTCTCCGGACAGGATGTTTTCTATTGCGGCCCTCTCAAATGCAATGGAAAATAATTTCTCAGCGTTTTCCGTGAACCCAATCTCTCCCCTGTTTGAGATAAAGGAAGATCAAGATGCAAAGGGAGTAGTTCGTCCAAATCTTGGCAATCTGCCTCTCTCTTTTTCCCTTATCGATTCCTATTTGTAAATTTCACCCCGGCAAATTCCCATTTTCTCCAGAAGGTTCCTCTGTCCCATCGCATTTAGCCCTATTTTTCTCCTTGCCCCTATCTTATTCTTGTTTTATACTCTTCCCATCAAAAAGCAACTTCTTATCAAATATTTACACAAATCCAAGGAGATGGGATGCACACTCAGTCCCATGATACACCATCTCATATTCAGAAGATGCTCATTGCAGGATATCGAAAAATGTCTGCTCAGCAAAAGCTCAAAAGAGTGGATGAATTAACCATTGCCGTCCAACAACTGGCGCTTGCTCGCATCCGAAAACAATACGGCACATGCTCAGAACGCGAACAACATCTTCGGTTGGCCTCGTTATGGCTGGACCGCGATACGATGATACGGCTTTTTCGGTGGGATCCTCTGAGGGAGGGTTACTAGCATGCTTCTTGCAGAACCCCTCCAAAAATTATATTGGTTTCAATTAGGCGGAAGCGTTTCAGAACGACAATGGGCTGATGTGATAGGCGTCCTCCAAGTTCAAGGAGAACAGCTTGATTATGCCTATCTTGAACGGATGGCTCTTCATCGAGGTGTTCATGAGCTATTTACTCAGGCAATAAAAGACGTTGATCAAGAAGAAAAGTGATCCGGGTTGAGTCTAACGACTTGATCCTGTCTTTTCCTTCTCTTATATATACTATTCTAAAGATTATAATAAAGGAGCCCTCATGCGCATCGACCTACATGTCCACACCTCCCCCAGATCTCCCTGCAGCAATATTAATCCGGCGGAATTGATTGAAGAAGCCAAACGGATCGGTCTGGACGGTTTTTGCCTTACCGAACATCAGGTTTTATGGAATTGGGACGATATCGTTCAATTGGCCGGGGACCATGGAATTAGAATATTCAGAGGCAATGAAATCACTACCGCTCAAGGGGATGTTCTTGTTTTCGGCCTGGATCAGGATATCCAGGGAATCATTACTATTCAAGAACTGCATCAAATCGTTAAATCGGACGGCGGTTTTTCCATTGCCGCTCATCCTTTTCGCGGGTTTAAAGTATTCGGTGTGGGTCAGCTGGGAATGACCCTGGACCAGGCCGGCAAAAAAAAGATCCTGCAATTCGTGGACGCAGTGGAGATCAGAAACGGGAGGGTCACGGAAAGCGAAAATGAAGTCGCCGGGCAGGTGGCTGAAAAATTGGGCCTCTTGAAAACAGCCGGCAGCGATGCCCACGAGATCGGGACGCTGGGAACCTGGGTGACTGTTTTTGAAAAAGATCTCAACACCGAGGCGGACTTGCTGAGAGAACTTAAGGCCGGGAATTTTACTATTGGGTCTGCCAGATAAGCAGTTTGTCTGCTAAACCATCATGCCCCCTGGAAGAAGTCGATTTGAGTTATATAAATTCTTATCGAGGGGCTATGGGCAAGGGGCCAGGGGCTATAGGTTAATAAAAATTCCTTGTCCTTTTTCCTATTGCCTCGTGCCTATCGCCTATTGCCTCTCATCAATTTTCATAATTTGGATTACCCACTGCCTCTGAGATGAGATAATAGTTATTTGACCCCACCTTCAACACCGTGTATAATTCCTGCCAGGCCTTCAGTTAAACTAACGATTCCCCAAGGTAAAGGATGCGGCTTATGGAAGATCGGAGTTGCAAACGCTGTTCGGTAACCAGGGTCAATAATCTTTGTAAGGTTTATGAAAAGGCCCATCAGAACAATCACCCGGGAGCCTTGAATGAATTGAGGAAGGTGGTTCATCTGGTTAAAGCGAGAGGCTATCAAGATGGTATACGACTATTGAATCCGGGATTGGCCGGCCAGGACCTCCGGGCCTTTTGTTGGAATGTATCTTCATTTCTGGAGGACGAGGAACTGAAGCAGATTTTAAGCCGGATACCCAATAAGTAAAAGGTTAGGAATACACACAGGAATGCAGAGCAACGGAAATAAAGTACCTACTTTCAAACACACCGAGGAGGAACCGGTATCCGACCTGGAAAATGGTACTGAAGGAAGTTCTCAAATCCTCCTGGCCGGAGAAGCCAGCGTAGTCCTGGATCGAAAATCCAGAATCATGGGTTCTAATGAAGCAGCCCGCCGACTCTTTGGACAGGAATTGAATCCCGGAGAATCTCTTCATTTAGAAGATATTATCCAAGGCCCCTATCTGACCGAAGCTCAATCGGCATTGGATAATGCCCTGGGAAAAGGAGAAGGGACCCAAAACCTTTCGGCCATAGCCGAGGACGCTCAAGGCAATTCTTTTAATTGCCTCTACTCGGCCAATCCCATTTTCGGCCCCGGGAAGCAGGTCATCGGGGTTTTGTTATGCGTTCTGGATGCCGACTATGGCGCCATTCAACCCAGACCTTTCACCGATCCGAGTCTGTTACCCCAAATGCCCACCCTGGGTTTTGAATCCCTTTTGGAACAATTAGCCGAGGGTATTTTTACCATTAACTCCCGCTGGCGGATTATCTCTTTTAATCAGACCGCGGAAAGGATAACCGGATACCAGCGGGCCGAAGTGCTGGGGCGCTTCTGTTGGGAAATCTTTCGTTCCGATCTTTGCCAGTCCGATTGTCCTTTACGTCTTACCCTGGAAACAGGACTCACCCGCTTGGATCAGGACGTTCGGATGCTCGATAAAAAAGGGACCAAACTGCCCGTTCTGGTTAATACCAGCGTGCTTCGGGATCGAAGCGGTCTGGTGATCGGGGCGGTGGAATCCTTCCGCCCCCTGATGGAAATGCAGGAAAACATCGAACCCTCACCTGGCAAACCATTTCCTTCGGATATCATTGGCAAAAGTGCGCCGATGACCCGTATCTTTCAGATGCTTCCCGATCTGTCGGCCACTGATGTCAATGTCCTGATCCAGGGAGAAAGCGGGACGGGGAAGGAACTGATCGCCCGGGCCATCCATAATCAATCTCCCTACAAGGAGGGGCCTTTTATTGCCGTCAATTGCTCAGCCCTGGCCGAATCCCTCCTGGAATCGGAGTTGTTCGGCCATGAAAAAGCGGCTTTCACCGGCGCGGTTCGTTCCAAGGTCGGGCGTTTTGAGCTGGCCAGAGGCGGTACCCTGTTTCTGGATGAGATAGGCGAACTCAAACCGGAATTACAGGTCAAACTCCTCAGGGTCTTGGAACAAAAGGTTTTTGAGAGAGTCGGGGGAACCAGATTGATCCCCATGCAGGCCCGTATCATCAGCGCCACCAACCGGGATCTGGCTAAAGCCCTCCGGGAGGGAACCTTCCGGGAGGACCTTTTTTACCGGTTGAGAACAGTACCGATAACCATTCCTCCCCTTCGGGAACGCCGGGAAGACATCCCCTTACTGATCGATCATTTCCTGGCCCGCCTCAATAAAAAATACCATAAAGAAGTACGGGGCTTAGACCCTAAGGTCTTACGGCTTTTCATGACCCATCACTGGCCCGGTAATGTAAGGGAACTGGAGAGGGTTTTGGAACACGCCTTTGTCTTTGTCAAAGGACCGGTTATTTTCCTGAACAATCTTCCGGCCATGGATGAATTTTTTCAGGAGCGGAAAGTGGAAACCTTATCCGACCGGGAAATTGAACTTGACCGTCAAACCATCCAGAAGGCCTTGAACCGCACTGGTGGTAGACGAGAAGAGGCTGCCGCTCTCTTAGGCCTTAGTAGAACTTCTCTCTGGCGCAAAATGAAACAATTCGAAATAAATTAAAAAATGTTTCATTTTGTTTCATTTGTTCCAATGAAACAAAAATAATAAAAACATAATATTTCTTATAAAATCCCTTCGAAATCTCCCAATAAACTTCTAACATGTCTCTTCCATTGAAACAAAAAATGTTTCAACTAAAATAGTCCTTTGGTCAATTAATAATTAATCATAATAAATACATATAGTTAGTCAATTGGCCCCTCTATTGCATTAATGACTGGTAAAAAGAAGAAAGATTATTTTATTAAATCTTCTTATCCGCCTGGGGCAAGACATGGGAAATTATAAAAATAATTCGGATCTTGAATCACCTCGAACCCCTGTTTTCGTACTAAATTATTTAAGAATTATTTCAACATAAATAGGAGGAGGTATTAAAAGTGATCAAAGAACATGTTGACATTGATGACATCATTGAAAGGCACCCCGGGAAACCAGAATCCTTGATATTTCTCCTGCAGGACATTCAGGCTGCTTATAATTATATCTCTCCGGAAGCCATGACCCTGGTTTGTGATCATGTGGGCGTTCCCCTGACCCAAGCCTTCGCAGTTGCCACATTTTACAAATCTTTCAGTCTTGAACCAAAAGGGGAGCACGAAATAAGGGTTTGCTTAGGAACAGCCTGCCATTTAAAAGGAGGAGAGCGTATAGCCGAGGGATTAGAAAGAGATTTAGGAGTGGATCGCGGACATACCTCCACAGATCTAAGTTTCACATTGGAAACGGTCAATTGTCTGGGGGCCTGCGCCTTGGCTCCGGTCGTAATGGTTGATGACGACTATCTGGGGGGAGCCACCCAAAATTCGGTCAGAAGGTTTTTGAAAAAATTTGAATAGAATGCCCCCTAAGAGGAGAGAATGATGGATAAAGTAAACAGTATTGAACAATTCGAGTCATTAAAAGCCCACATCACCACCAGCCTGGATTTAGCTCAACCTGTATTGCGGGTTTGTTTAGGACCTGGCTGCCTTGCCCAGGGGGCCGATAAGGTTGTGGCTGCTCTTAAAAAAGCCTGTAAAATCAAAGGGCAGGAAATTCTGATTGAACCGATGATGAAAGAAACAGGATGTCACGGGTTTTGCAAGGTGGGTCCGTTGTTAACAATAAATCCTGGAAATCTTTTCTATACAAAGGTAAAACCGGAGGATGCGGCAGAAATCATTGAAAAAACCCTTATGCAAGGTGAAGTTATTCAAAGACTTTTATATAGCGAAAACGGCACAACATTCAAAGATTCGGCTTCGATTCCTTTTTATAAAATGCAGCAAAAGATCGCCACCAGGAATTTGGGGATAATCGACCCCTTGTCATTAGAAGATGCCTTGATCAACGGAGCCTATCAGGCCGCTGCCAAGGCTTTAACCGGTATGACCTCGGATCAGGTCATCAAAGAAATCGAGATCTCCGGATTACGCGGGCGGGGAGGTGCCGGTTTTCCAACCGGCCGCAAATGGCGTTCCGCAGTAAACGCCATTAAAGCAAACCCGGGAGCAGCCTATGTGGTTTGTAATGGAGACGAAGGAGACCCTGGGGCCTTCATGGATCGGGCGATCATGGAGGGGGATCCTCATGCCGTTATCGAAGGTATGCTGATAGGGGCCTACGCTATAGGAGCGAATCAAGGATTCCTTTATGTTCGAGCAGAATACCCTATCGCAATTAAAAACCTGGCCTGGGCTATCAATCAGGCCAGGAGTTTGGGCTTGTTGGGTAAGAATATTTTAGGCACTGATTTTGATTTTGACCTTCAAATAAACCGCGGGGCCGGGGCCTTTGTCTGCGGCGAATCCACAGCCCTTTTTACCTCTATCGAAGGCAGGGCCGGGGAGCCCCGGGCCAAATACATAAGATCGGTTGAAAGAGGATTATGGAATCGGCCGACCGTATTAAATAATGTAGAAACTTGGTCCAATATTCCGGTCATCATTGGCAAGGGCGGCGATTGGTATTCAAAAATAGGACCACCAAACAGTACAGGAACAAAAGCCTTCTCACTGGTAGGGAAAGTTAAAAACGTAGGTTTAATCGAAGTTCCCATGGGCGTCCCTCTTTCAAGAATTGTTGAAGAAATCGGAGGAGGAATTCCGGGCAAAGATCAATTTAAAGCCGTCCAGACCGGGGGCCCATCGGGAGGATGCATTCCTTATTCCTTAAAAGATGTGGCCGTCGATTTTGATTCTTTAGTAAAAATTGGTTCCATGATGGGTTCGGGAGGGATGATCGTCATGGATGAAAAAGATTGCGTGGTCGATATCGCCCGCTACTTTCTAAAGTTTCTGGAAGATGAGTCCTGTGGCAAATGCCTTCCCTGTCGATTGGGTTTAAAAGGGATGCTCGAGTTTTTAGAAAGATTTTCCAGAGGTGAGGGATGTCTGGAAGATATCGATGAATTGGAAAGTCTGGCCAAAGCCATTCAAGACGGTTCATTATGCGCCTTAGGCGGAAGTGCCCCTAATCCGGTTCTAACCACCATCCGGTATTTTCGTGACGAGTATGTTTCCCATATTGTCGACAAAAAATGTCCGGCGGGTATATGTAAGAATTTGATCACTTTTCGAATCGATCCGGAAAAATGCACCGGTTGCATGCTTTGCGCCCGGAATTGTCCTCAAAAATGCATCAGTGGTCAAAGAAAAAAACCCCATCAGATTGAAGCGGAGAAATGTATCCGTTGCGGCGTTTGTATGGATTCCTGTAAATTCGAAGCCGTGCAGGTCTTCTGATTTAATCAGTAGGCTTTTATAATAGAGGAGGTTGGAATATGCTCAAGTTTAAAATCAATGAAAAGGAAGTGGAAGCTCTTCCGGAATGGACCGTTCTGGAGGCCGCCAGGGAACATGGGATACACATCCCCACACTCTGTTATCATGAAGCGGTGGAGCCCAGCGGCGGCTGTCGTTTATGTGTGGTCGAAGTAGTCGAAGGCAATTGGTCCAAGGTAGTCATCTCCTGCATGTATCCGGTTAAGGAAGGGATGACGGTCTTAACAGACAGCGATCGGGTTAAGAATGTCAGACGCTGGATTTTGGAAATGCTCCTGGCCGAGTGCCCGGCCAGCCAACAAATTCGGGATTTGGCTGCTGAATATGGAGTAACGACTTCCCGTTTTTCAATCGAAAATC
This sequence comes from Deltaproteobacteria bacterium, assembly GCA_016208255.1. Lineage (GTDB taxonomy): Bacteria > Desulfobacterota > RBG-13-43-22 > RBG-13-43-22 > RBG-13-43-22 > RBG-13-43-22. The sequence continues at coordinate 49,456 of JACQYK010000015.1, forward strand.
CTCAAGAACAATGCATGGTTTGCGGCTTATGTGTTCGGGTCTGCCGAGAGGTAGTCGGTGTGTCGGCCATTACCACCGTTGGTCGGGGGGTCCATAAAGTTATTGGCACACCTTTCGGGAAACCTTCGGAGGCCTGTGTGGCCTGCGGTTCCTGTGTCACGGTCTGTCCTACCGGGGCCATGCAGACCAGGCTGAATGCGGTTCGGGGCTCGGTCGAGTCGCCCCAATCATGACCTTTATTCCTGAAAAGTTGAAAGAAGGAGGTTTTATGAGTAATTCATACAAAATCGGGGTCTTTTTATGTAAATGCGACGGCCGTATTGACTCCAAGGTGGAACTCGATGCCCTGCTGCGGTTGGTCAAGGAAGATCCGGAAGTATCCTATGCCGAAATTCTCCCCTTCGCCTGCACGGCGCCGGGGTTGGCTCGTTTAAAAGAGGCTGTTCGGGAAAAAGGTGTGAACCGGATCGTGGTCGGCGGTTGTGAAGCTCGAATCCTTCTGGGAAAAATAGAAAAGGAAATGATGAAGGAAGGTTTTTTTGAAGGACAGGTAGACATGGTCAATCTGAGGGACCATGTGGCTGCGGTCCATAACCTTTCCCCGGAAGAGCTGGCTGTAAAGGGGGCCAAATTGATTCGGGCAGCCACCTCCGGGCTGGCCGCCCTGGAGCTTACACCACAGGAAAGAATTTCCTTCAAAGGGCCGGTCATGATCCTTGGCGGAGGAATTGCCACCTACGCGGCAGCTCAGGAACTCCTGCGGCGGAAGATAGACTGTATAATTGCCGTTCAGACCGACGATTATGAAGACGAAATCCGCATGCTTCATGAGCATTATCCGGGAGAACGCCATTATTACGACCGGCTGCGGAAGATTATGGAGGAGGTGAGCGAAAGCCCTTTTATCCGGCGGATCACGGTCGGTGAATTAAGCGGGTTAAAAGGCCGGACCGGACAATATACGGTCACTTTCTCCAATGAGGATAACGGCGGACCGCCCAGGACCTATGAAGCGGGTGCCATCATTGCCTGTCTGGACGGACAGATGCTTAATCAGGGCTCTAATTTCGGACACGATGGAAAGACGGTTATCTGTCATACCGAAACCGAGGAGATGATCTGGGTCCACGGGGTTCCTCCTGGAAAAATCGTTTTCTGGATCAATGATTACGAATCGGGCACCCCTGAATTCGCTTATCTTTCCGCCCGCTGCGCCTGGTCCATGGCCCGCTTTATGGCCGAAAAACGCAAAGATGTCGATATCACCATGTTCTACAATCACCAGATGGCCGTCCCCTTATCGGCCGAGGAACGGCGAGTGAGCCGGCAACTGAAAATCCGCTGGATTCCCTTTGACGGGGCCTTGAGACCCACCGTTCAGGTTAATTATCTGACCTACTGTGACCCCAAAGATCATCTGGAATACGAACTGCCCTGGGACAAGCTGATCCTTTCCCCTAAACGCTCTTTGGGCGTTGAGGTCACCCGGGTGGCCCGAGTTTTGGGACTGGATTGTGAGGAAGGAAAATTCCTGGAAGTCAAGCAGGAAAAGGTCCGGCCGGAACAGGTGGGCCGGGAGCCCTT
>JACQYK010000016.1:0-3346 GCA_016208255.1 Deltaproteobacteria bacterium
TTTAGAATCTAAAAATCTGGAGGTTTTCGATGAGCACACAACCTGCACTCAGACAATCCCCCCGGCGAAGCCGCGTCGACCGGCTCAAAAATAAGACCCCCTTGGACCGTTTCAAAATTTCAAATATCTTTGGTTAGTTCTTTGAAATTCAAATATTATTTTAGACAGGATTTACTGGATTACTTTGATTTTCGTGCCTTTCGACCTATCTGCCTTCAAACAGGGGCAGAATAACCCTTTTATCAAATTACACTTTTTTTGCAATTTATTTTCCAGTCCAACCCGTAGGGGCCGATAAGACTCGCGGATTAAAGGAAATATAAAGGCAATGAGGAGTTGGCATTAAATTGGATCGGCGGCAGTATTTAAGACAAAAAGGTTACAATTCCGGATAGGTCCAGGGCATTGAGATTGATCCCCAAGTCTTCCTCGCCGATACCGAGGCTCAGCCCCAAAAGCTGGGTATAAAGAATGGAGGGAAGGGGCTGGATTGACCGGCCGGATACCAGCCTCTCTTGAACCCGGTCGAATTGGATTTGGCAATAAACGCAGGCGCTGCAAAGATAATCGGCCCCGGATTGACCGGCATCTTGTATTTTATTTTGAGTTAAATCCAGGGAAAGGTCGTCATCGATACCCAATAATGGGGAACCACAGCATTCCAATTTTAATCTCCAGGGTATGCTTTCGGCACCGGTGATTTCCACGAGTTGATCGAATTTCGAGGGTGCCAGGGCTTTATCAAAACAAATGATTCGACTTGGACGTAACAGGTGGCAACCATAATGCGTTGCTATTTTCAGGCCTTTAAAGGTTTTGATCACCCGGGCCTTGATGTGCTCAACACCGATGTCTCCCAGAAGAACCTCGAAAAGGTGTTTGACTTCCATTCCCTGTCCATAGCTCAGTCCCTCTTTTCCCAGCGTTCTATTTATTTCTTCCCTTAAGGCCCCATCCTGGTTTAGATGGTGCCGGGCCTGCTTGAGGCTGTTATAACAGCAGTTGCAGAAGGTCAGAACATGGACCCCTTTTTTTTCCGCCAGGGAAAGGTTACGGGCCGAAGCCAGGATATAAGCCTTAAAATCAAAATTCTTCAAGGGATAGCCGCAACAGTTAAACTCATGGATATCCAAGAAGGGAACCCCCAATTTTCTCAGCACGGCCTCCGTGGAGGTTTCGTATTGTTTAAGAAAGACGGCTGTGGGGCAACATCGGAATAAGGCAAAATCCTTCATTTCTTTCTTGTCTCCAACTCCCGGATCTTCCCCTTACCCGGCATTTAATCGGCTTTTAACCTGTTTAATAGCCAAATTTTTTAATTGATAAAACACATCGGTAACCTGAACACCCTGCGGACATTGCTCCTGGCACCGATAGCACCCCAGGCAAACCCACAACATCTTTGAACTCATGACCAGATCAGTCAGTCCCCAGGACAACCCCTGCATGATCTGATGGGGAAGGAGGCCCAGGGCCTCATGGGGTTTATCATAGGTCTGCATAACCGGACAGGCGTTGGTACAGGTCTTACAGTTATAGCAAAAGGAGAAGGTCTGACTTTGGACAGAGGGGTACAGCCTGGGTTTAAGGGTGTAATCCCTACTGGATTCCAGGATTATTTCTCCTTGAGATCCTTTATTAAATTCTGATGCAATGGCTTTTTTTGATAAAGCGATAGGCTTGAGGTATTGATCCGAACTCTGGCCGGGGTACATCAAACCCCGGTACAGGGAAAGGGGTGAAAGGATCAGCGGTTCCGGATATCCTTTTTGGAGCAGGGCCTCCCGGGCGCTGCCCCACAATTCCTGAAGATTGATCCCCACCGGACATACCCCTGTGCAGCGCAGACAGTTGGTACACAGACACAGACCCTCTTGAATCCTTCGGGTGTCTTGCGCTGTAATTTTTCCCCCGGCCGCCAAGGATTTGAGGGAAGCGATCTTTTCGGAAGGGAGAATATTCCTATTGGGCATGGCTTCAAAGGCAATGGCAACCGCACAGCGCTGCGTGCAGGCGCCGCAATGGGTACAGGCATCCAGTTCCATCATTTGCTTGGTGACCCAATTACGGGGATCCGATTTCCGTTGATCCATGACCGCATTGGTTAGCAAACTTAAGGGACCGGTCAGGATATGAATCATTTTACTGAAAGGCAGATAAGCCAGGCCTACGAAACAGGCCAGGAAATGGAGGGTCCAGAGCAGGTTGGGCAAACCGGCCCGATCCAAACCGGGCGCAATCGGTTTCATGATCCTGGATGCGCCATAACTTAAAAAGGCCCACTGGGGCCGGGAATGACAGGACAGGCAACTTTCATTAATCACCCGTCCCTTCTTAAGGGTTGCTTCAGCAACGGGTTCCTTAAGTCGGGGAGAGAGTAGGCCATATTCATTGACCCAGATCGATTCCAAGGCTCGCAATTCTTCTTCGTCTTGGGTACCGGCATATTCCGTCACCATTTCCTGGTAACGGGTGTAAGAGGTTATTTTTAGTCCCTCTAATAAAAACCCCGATAATATGATGAGGGCCAGGATAAGGATGGCATAAACATCCATGGTCGTGTTTGTCTGTCTGGGAATTTTTGCTATAAAACGCCGATAGAGGGCCAGCCCCAATCCTATGAGAAGCATGACCCCAAACAGGTTTCTTAAAAACAGGAATGGATTCAGGGTGGGGTAATATTCCTGGAAGAATGAAGCCGTGACGACCTTATCCAGGGCGTGCATGAGCAGCAGCAGGATAAACCCGCCGAAAAGGAACTGGTGCATCCACCAGCGCAGCCGGCTCTCTTTAAAGGTTCTCTTCTGCAGGACAACCTCCAGAACAAATACCTTAAAAAGGGGCAGGATCTTCAGGCTGAAAAGGGTTAAGAAGATTCCCCGCAGGGCCGCATAAAACCTGCGGGCCGGCGAGAATTCATTCAGCGCCGGTTCAAAACCGTAACGAAACCAGGTCGATCCCTTATAAAGCAGACCTATGGCAAAAATGGTGAGGGCCGCATATAAACTGATTGTAAAAAGCATAACTTACTTACCTATTAAAACTCTTGCTCCATAAGGGGGCACCACGAATCATGAAAAACCGAATATCGAATATCGGATATCGAATAATGAATATCGAAGGAGGTTTCTTTTAAATTCCGAAATCCGAAATCTAAAATCCGAAATCGGAATATATGTTCGGACAAAGCACTCATGCCCTTTGGGGCGCCACGATACGGTTGGCTTTGCCAACCTAAAAGGAGACTTCCAGAGGAAGTCAGGACATGAAAATTTTGTGAGACCGGTAAGTTAGTCGTCATTCCGGTCGGTCGGGCCGCTCGATTTCATCGAGCTTTTAAAGAGGC
>JACQYK010000016.1:3403-17562 GCA_016208255.1 Deltaproteobacteria bacterium
CCCTGGATGCCGGCCGACTCCCAAAGGGAGTCTTTGCTTAAAGTTCGGCGAAGCCGAACGACTCGAGTCCGGCATGACGGAGAACAAACAATCCAGGAGTTTAATCCAGGTTATTTTCATGTTAAAGCTTAAATGGATTCGGCCCCATCTTTTTGAGATCCTTTATATAAGAATCGAGCTGATCCACATATCGTTGGGAATCTCTTATTTCGAGACTCACGAAGCGGACCCTTTCGGATTCGATCATCATGGTTTTCAATTTATCGCTCAAATCACCACTGCGCTTCTGGACCAGTTGGTTCCCTTTGACATAATGACACTGATCGTCTTTACAACCGCCGATCAATACCCCGTCAATCCCGGAAGAAAGGGCGTCGGCGATTAGGGCATTGTTTACGGAACCGGCGCAAGACACTTTAATGAAGATGACATTGGGCGGGACCGGCAAACCCTGGTCTACGGCCGATTGGGCGGCCTTATAGGCATCATTTTCGCACAAGAGGGCCAGGATGACCGGCTCGCCCTGGCCCATAAAGGAAGTATTGATCGCCTCGATCTGTACGGCCATCTGTTTGATGGTATTATTACGTAGGGATATTACGGCCAGGGGGCAAATACCCATGCAATTTCCGCACTGGCGACACTTAGCCAGATCCGGAGAAGGGAAATTTTTCTCATCAAAGACGAAACTTCCAAAGGGGCATTCCTCCATGCAGCGTTTGCACTGATCGCACTTGGTTTTATTGACCACCGGATAATAGGGTTCGATCAGGACCGTACCGCCCAAATATTTCAGGGCCTCCAGGGCCGACCGATGACTGGATTCGATGGATTGGGCTACATTCATCGGCTCCCTGCAGCTTCCTCCGGCATAAATGCCGGTCCTTTGACTTTCCTCGGGATGGCATTGGCGATGGGATTCAAAAAAGTGATATTGATTTTGAGGAAGATTGAAGGTCTGAGCGATTTCCTGCGAGCCTTTGGACGCGCACATCCCCCCGGCCAAAACAAGAAGGTCCAGGTTGATATGAATCTTTTTGTCAAGCAGGGGGTCCAGGATGGTTATATTCAACTTCCCTGAATTCTTGTCGGCTTCCACCTGGGCCGGCCGGTCGCGAACAAAGGTGACATCCCCTGATTCCCGGACCTGCCGATAAAGATCCTCTTCAAAGCCCGGGGTACGAATATGCTGGTAGAAGACATAACACTTGGCCTCCGGGACCAATTCTTTAAAATAAAGGATTTGCTTTAAGGTAACCGAGCAGCAAACTGAGGAACAATAATTTAAGTGTCTTTCGTCCCGGCTTCCGGCGCACTGGATGAAACCCACTTCTTTTAGTCTGTTTAAAGGATATTTTGCCAAAGAGGTCGGTGGGCGGTTGTCCGGGGAAAGGAGTTGTTCCATTTCCAGGTTGCTGATGACGTTGGTTAGACGGCCATAGCCGTATTCTTCTACGTTGGATAGGGGATAGGGATCCCATCCGGTGGTAATGAGCACGGCTCCCACCCGGAGCTGCTCTTCGGCCGGTGATTGATCCAATTCGACAGCCCCGGCCGGACAGGCCTTTTCGCATTCCCGGCACTCCGGGGGGCAATGCTGCCGTTCAATGACGAAAGCGGGCGGAAAGGCCATGGGGGAGGCCGGGTGAATAGCTTTCCGGGTCTTTTGCCAGGAAGCTTCGAAACCCGGTGGGTTAAGAGTCACATCCCGCATCAAGGGAAAGGGTTCTTGAATCTCCACCGGGCAAACCGCCTGGCATTTTCCGCAGCCATTGCAGTGTTGCTCCATTACAAAACGGGGTTGTTTTTGCACCGTGGCGATGAAATTCCCCGGACCCCCTTCAAGGGCGGTCACCTTGGCCAGCGTGATCAGTTTGAGGTGATCGGAGTCGCCAAGTCGTTGAAGGGTAAATTCCAGTCCACAGCGGGGGTCGCAGATTCGGGGATAGAACCGGGAAAGCAGGGCCACCTTTCCGCCTACCCCGCTTTCCTTTTCTACCAGAAAGACCTGCTTGCCGAGAGCGGCCAGAGATTCTGCGGCCTGAAGACCGGCCACCCCGGCTCCGACTATCAGGATAGCCTCCGAGGCCGGAAGTTCCAGAGGTTCTAATGATTCCAGCAAGCGGACCCGGGCCAGCGCCATCTGGACCAGGATCAAGGCCTTGGCGGCCCGGATTTTCGGATCTGTTTCCAATAAACAGACCCCCTGTTCTTCCAGGTCGCTCCACCCCTGAAGGCATGGGTTCAGCCCGGCTGAAACCAGTTCGTCTTTGAGGCTTCTCATTTGATAGGGGGTGAAACGTCCCACCCACAGAATGCGATTCACCTCTTTTTCTCCCAAAGCATTCTTTAAAGAATCCAGGAAGGCCGGGGCCCACAGATCCTCTATGACCTCACAACGAACCACATTTTTGGCCTTGCCGATCTTTTGGACCAATACCGCCAGGTCGATGGCCTGGGCCAGCCGGCCGCCTTGATCCCGGAAGAAGATTCCGATTTTGGGTACGACTTTGTCCATTATTCTGGTTCCACCCTGTTTTTATAGCGAAATCGTTCTACGTTTCCATGGATATCGATACAGGTCCAGGTAATATTATCGGTTCCCATCATGGGGATCAGCTTGGCGCTGTGGTAACCCAATTGATAGGGAATCCGGGTCTCAATGGCACCCACGGGACATACTTTGGTACAGGACATACAGTCCCAGCAATCGCGCGGTTGCCGGCAATAAGCCTTCATGTTTTCCCCCAGGGTCATCAAATCTCCGGGACAGATTTGTTCGCATAGGGTTTCTTCCTCGGCTTTACAGCCGTCACATTTTTCCTTGTTAATTCTTGGTGGCATATTATTTCCCTCCTCTAAGTTCTTACATTGCTTATTCTGACAATTTATCCCTAAGAATTTTCTGCGATGATTAGAATCCAGAAGTCAGAATTTTAATTTCTATGGTTGATAGCGATCCCCCGGAACGATTTGTTCATAGGGCCTGGTAAACGTTTCAATTTCACCGGTCTCATGGTTCCGGCGACTTTCTACGAAACAGTCGAATTTCGGGTCCATCTCGGGGTAGTCCGACCGGGTTTGCCAACCCTTCCAGCGGGTTTCTTTGCGGAACTTAAGATGGTGGACAAGCACTTCGGCGACATCCAACCGGTCGATGACCTCATGGGCATTCATCAAATCATGAAGGTTTTTGGCATACAGATATTGGACCTGGCTGTGCAGCATTTTCAGGTGCTTGAGGGCGTAATCCAGCCTTTCTTCATTGGTCCTGTAAAACTGGGAGGTGCCCCCGGCATATTCATCCATGAGTCGCTGCATCCGTTCTTCCATCTCCAGGGGAGAGACCCCGTCAAATTCAGGCCCTCTGAGTAAAGGTGCGAATACCCGCTCTTTTTCCTGTTCCACCTGCTCCTTATCCAACTCAGGCAGGGATAGGCCGCCCATGTATTCCACCGCCCCGCGGGCGGCCAGTTTTCCTTCTGCCGCGCACCCCCCCACGAATTTGTTGGGGGTGCCTCCGGCTGATTCACCGGCCCCAAAAAGACCGGGAATGGTCGTCATCCTTTTAATATCCACCCAATAGCCGCTTTGGGTATGACCCCCCACCACATAGGGATCACTCCCGTAGATTTCAATGGGGTCCTTGGAGATATCCTGCCCCCTGCTGGCCAAAAAAAGGACAAAGGAAGGGCGCTCGTTGAGATAATCTGTTTTGAGATTTCTAACATCCTCCGGTGACAAGTGGGTGGTATCGGCATAGGTGGGCCCCCTTCCGGCCAGCCATTCTTCCATGGGGGCATTGGCCCGAATGTACCGGGGGGCTTTATCCCCGCCTAAATGGGCATAGTGTTTCTGCAAAATGCGTTCGCCTTTGGCGTTTATGATATTGGATTTGTACCCCACTGAAATCGTATCCACTGGTCCGCAGTGATCTTTGGTCCGTGTGGCCACCCATCTCATCTCCAGGGAGGTCATTTCCGCGCCCTGGCGAATACCCACGGCATATCCCGAACCGACATTAAAAGGACACATCCAGGTCTGGTGGTGAGAGTTGGTGGCATCACTGGTGTACGATTTATACAGACCGCAGGCCCCACCGGTTGAAACCACAGTGGCTTTGGCCCGAAAGACGTAAAACTTGCCGTCTTTGACCCCAAAACCCATGGCCCCCACGCATTTATCCCCGTCCATCAATAAATTAGTGGCCGCCACACGATTGTAAACTTCCGCCCCCATCTCCATGGCCTTTTCCGCCATAATAGGCTTGAGTTGCTCGCCATGGATGGAAATATCCCAGCCCCCACGATACTTGGGTTTGCCGTCTTCATCCCGGATGATGGGCAGGCCCCACCTTTCCAGGTCTTCCACGGCTTCATTGAGGTTCTGGGCGTTGCTTAAGGCCAGGTCTTCTCGAATGGGTCCGCCGCCCACCTGGGAACGGCTCCAGCGCACCAAATCCTCCGGGGTCTTTCCCTCGGGGATATACGTATTAATGGCATCCATCCCGGCTGCGGTAGCGCCGCTCCTGCTGATATGGGCCTTTTCCATAATGGTGACGCGCAGATCGGGGTTAAGTTTTTTGGCCTCAATAGCCGCAAAGCAGCCGGCATTGCCTCCCCCCACGATCAGTAAATCCGTTTCGATTACCTCGGTGGGGATCTCTTCCAGGCTTTTAAATTGTTTCTCTGCCATTTATTTCCTCCTCGTTGAAAAAAAGTTTATCTGAGTTTTTTTATATACGTATCAGTAAAGAAGATAAAATCGGTTTACCGCTGATCTGACCGAGCTTAATGAGCCGTTGGGCTAAACAGGAGGAGATGTCGAAAGCCACCAAATCTCACCCCCCACCCTCTCCCCCGATGGGAGAGGGTGCCAAGTATCTCCTCCATCGATGGGAGAGAATAAGGGAGAATGAAAAATTATAGGGGATACCCGATCAAGGCCAGCCAGGCCGTCTGGACAACCAGAACATAGACATTGGCTATAATGGAAAGGATAGCCCCGAACCTGATTATCGTCCACCCGGATGCCCCTGAAGCGCCCCAGGCAATGAGAAAGGCGGTGATGGATATGGGCAGGAAAAAGGCATAACTCAGGCAGTTGGTCAAAACTAAAGAGAAGGGCAATACACCGAGGTTAAGGGTCTTGGCCATCCCGATCAATAAAGGAATAAAGGCGGCACCCATGGCCACTGCGCTGACTATCCCGGCCCTGGCAATGTGCAGCGCACCGGCCAGGACAAACATCATGAGAAAGGTAGGCAGCCCCAACCCCTTTATCGGCTCCACTATAATATTGGCCAGCCAGGTTACCGTTCCCACATCATAGAGAATGGTGCCTAGAGAAATGGCCCCTCCCAACAAAACCCAGGTGTCCCACATGATATGTTTATTCACTTCTGCAAATTTAATCTTTCCCCAGGGCATAAACAACAAGGAGGCCGTTATCAAGGCTACCATTCCTGATTTTATCTGATGCCATTCCTCCGTTATCCAGAGGGTCAGTCCGATCAAGATACAGATAATCGCCCAGATCTCTCCAAAACTGATCTTGCCTAATTCTTGCTTAAGTTTTGGTATCTCTTCTTCGGCACCCGGTATTTCGAGCTTCCACAGCTTGAAGTAGGTAAAAACGTACCAGAACATGATAGGCAGGAGCCCCCAGAGAGGCAGGTTAAGCCAGAACCATTTGACCCAGGAAATATAAATCCCTTCGGCCTGAAGCTGACCGGCCAGTATGATGTTCGGGAAGTGACTGGTCAGGATAAGGACCCCGGTAAAAAGGGGGGTCAATCCGGGGGTCTGGAGCAGCAGCGCGGTGTTGATCCTTTTTACCTCCGGCAGATGTTCTTTGCCATTCATCAAGGTTCCGATGGCCTTGGTAACCGGCAGAAAAAGGGCCGTTTCAGAAACCGTGGGCAAAACCGACCCGACTGCTACGTCCGCTAGTCCGAGACCGGTTTGTATTTTTGTTACCCGGCTTGATTTCATCAGGGTGACTATTTTCAAAGCGATCCTTCTCCCGAGAGGCGTTCCCATCATAATGCCGGCAATGACAAAGGCCCCGCCGGCCAGAAAAAATATATCGGTGGAAAAGGCCTTGAAGGCCACACCCGGTTTGATCCCGGCAAACAAGACCACGAGCATGGGCGAGGCAAACCCCACGATAGCCTTGGGCAGGGCGTCCGTAACCATGATAGTGATAAACCAGAGGAAAACGCCCAGCACAGACTGGGAAGTGGGCCTTAGGCCCGGAAGGGTCGGGCTGAAATGAAGCAGGAAGAGAATCGCAAAGGCAATAATCAGACCAATGATAGCTTTTTTAGACTGGGCTACTTCTTTTTCTTCCGCTACTTCAATGGCCTTCATCTTCTCTTCCAGATAGGTCTCTTGCTTTGGATGCTTTTCTTCCATCTAATCCTCCTTTTTGCTGTTCATTGATCCGATTAAAAAGTCCCTGCTGCTTTAGCCGCTTCCCTCATGGGGTCAAAGTCCTTGTCGCTGGTGGCAACAAACCCCTCCAGGTTGGCTTTGTCCAGCGCCTTTTCAGCCTGTGCCGAGTTTGGTTTCAGCTTCAGAAAGGCGTCTCTAACTTTTGAGGCTACCTTTTTGTCGGTCTTTTTGGTGGTATGAACAGGCCAGTTGGGAAGGTCAATCGTTTTTCCTATCTCCTTCAGCATGAATTCGAAGGGAAGTTTCTTAAAAACCGATTCCGGCATCCCGCCGGCATCGGCTTTTCCATCCCTGACCGCCTCACCGACCTTGGGCGGTTTCCCGGCAAAGCTTATGGATAAATCCTCCTTCCTGATACCGGCCTTCTGGAGTGCGAGCATCTGGGCTACAAAGCCGGCCGCAGAGCCCGGATCAACAAAACTGACCTTCTTCCCTTTAAGCTCTTTTATCGTCTTTATCGGACTCTCCTTGACAACGAAGAAGACCCCTTTCAATTTAGTACCCACCCCAGGCTCAGAGGCTAAGGCCAGCGGTTCAATCTGAGGAACTTCTTTTTTGATCAAGATGTAAATATTAGGATTGGTGAATCCGATGTCAAAATCACCCGCTATGGCCTGTTTGGTATAGGTGTCGAAGTCTTTGGGAATGATTAAAGTTACCTTGGCAGCCGTTTCCTTTTCAAGGTACTGGGCTAGAGGAATGAACATTTCAAGGAGTTGTTTTTCTGGAAGCCTCGGAAGCAATCCAAACTTGATTTCTGCCGTGGATCCAATTACAGGGGTGAGAAGTAGCCAGACCGTTAAAATCACCAAAATTCTTTTCATTTTTTTCTCTGAGAGGCGGGCTTGTACAAAACATCTCAGGGCTGCGGCCAAATTGAACCCTCTTTTTTATTCTGATGGTAACTCTGCCTAATGAGAAATAGAAATTCTATCGGATAGCCGATAAATTTGAATAGGGGGCGGGAAAAATTGAAAATACTCTCCGGCTAGAAATAAAGACGAGCCATTATCTCTCCAGGGTTAAGAAGGGTAATTTCCTTTTTTGATATGTTAATAATTCCGTCTTGTTCCAGTTGTTTCAGGGTTTCACTCACGGTTTGTTGACAGGAACCTATCATCTCGGCCATCTTCTCCTGGGTCAAGTGGGTTGAAACGGTAATGGGATCATTCAGGACATCGGAATCAAGGGCACTGGTATAACTTAGGTAAATCAGGAGTTTCAACAATCGGGTCGTTACATCGCAGACCATGAGATTTTCAACCTGTTCCCCGAGATACCTGAGACGCTTACCCATGACCTCCATTACCCTTTTGGCCAGAGAATAATGACGGGAAAGAAGAAGTTCCAGCTCTCTCCGTTTGATCTCATAAAGAGTGCAATGAGTTAAGGTCTGGGCGTTGCAGGCCCTGTTTTTATTGCTGATGGCTTCGGCCAATCCGAACATCTCACCGGGGTGCCGAATAAAAACTATGGATTCTTTCCCGCAAGTGCTGATACGGAAAATCTTAACCTCGCCATTCTCCAAATAGAAGGCCGAATCACCGGGATCTTCTTCTAAAAAAATGGATTGATTCTTTTTTAAGTTCCGTTTTATCGACAAACCGACGAATTCTTCCTTTTCAGAAGCGAGCTCCCAGAAAAAATCGCCCTTATTCAGATGCCAATGGGTATGTTTCGTTGTAGCTTCCATTTGTTTGAATTTTATATACAAAATAAAATTTGTCAATTAAATTGAGAGGCAGCGTTCTCCCATTTATCGTTCAGACGATACTTGCAAATTTTTAGATGGTCTATAATATTTTCCAAAGTAATTGAGTTACCGTCTCAGGGGAATAGCCACCCGCTGGGCGATGGAATTAGTTTTTATCCGGAAATCCTGAATTTTCGGACTGGAAGGAGGGCTTATGGCAATCGAATTAAAAGAAAGACCTGTTTTCATAATAGGATACGAGCGATCGGGAACCACTTTATTAATGGCGATGCTGGGGTGTCATCCACGCCTGGCCATCCCTGAAGTGGGATGGCTTTTCCCCCGCATTTATCCCTGGCGCTATACTTACGGCGACCTTTCTCTTGACGGCAATTTCCGAACAATGGCCATGGAGATGCTTTTCGGCCTGAATCAGCCCCTGTGGGGAATGCCTTTGAACCCCACAACCGCCGTAGACGAAATTATTACCATGGCCCCTGAACGCAGTTTCGCCGGCCTTTACACCGCCATGCATCTTCGTTATGCCAAAGAGTTTGGAAATAAACCCCGATGGGGGCAAAAGACTCCCAACAATCTCTTCTTTGTTCCTCAGATACTTGAAAATTTTCCTAACGCTCAGTTCATTTTTCTCGTTCGGGATGGACGGGATGCCTGCGCAACCAGCCTGGAGTCGGCCTTTGGCGCGGCTAATATGTATGGTGCTGCGCACACCTGGAACCTGGCCAATGCTTTTGTCAGACCTTTTCGGCGCAGATACGGCTCTTCGACCTGGTTCGATATACGATATGAAAAACTGGTCCGTGAGCCCGAAAAAGTCCTCAAGGATATTTGTGATTTCTTAGGAGAGTCCTATTCCTCTGAAATGCTGGCGTTTTATAAAACCCCCAGTGCCAGGAAACGAGGAAAACAGAGGGATCATGCGCCGCTGGGTCATCCGGTCTCCGATCAATATGTCGGTATCTACAAATACCTGCTCAGCCTTCGGGATCAACAGATCTACGCCGCGGTGGCCGGACAAACCCATAGAAAACTCGGCTATGAGCTGGACGTGAAACCCATGAGGATTTCAGAAAAGACAAGGGCCTTGTGGATAGAATGGAACGGCCGGATGAGGGCGGCACGCCTGGATGGTCCGGGTGGACACATTGTGTTTGAGAGCTATAGAGACTGGTTGGTTGAGCAGCGAAAAATTCGTAAGCAAAAGGGCATCTGGAGTGATAAAGAGGCAACCTCTGAATTCCCTGACGGACATCCCGACGAAGAATATATAGTAGGTTTCCGGGCCCCGACAAAATGGAAAACCCACTTCAGCATCAAACGGCAATATATAAGCCTTTAATCCGGAAAGGGATTCTCTATGGCCTAATCAAGATGTTTACAGATCAATCCGTATCCGATTTTAGTACGGCTACAAAGGCGCCCTGGGGAATTTCCACCGAGCCGACCATCTTCATCCGCTGTTTCCCTTTTTTCTGCTTCTCCAGGAGTTTGCGTTTTCGGGTGATATCCCCCCCGTAACATTTGGCGGTGACATCTTTCCTAAAGGCCGAGATGGTCGAACGGGCGATAATGGCCCCGCCGATGGCCCCCTGGATGGGGATCTTGAACATCTGCCGGGGAATTTCATCTTTCAATCGCTCGCAAATCTGTACCGCCCGGGCCCGGGCCCGGTCCCGATGGACCATCAGGGAAAGGGCGTCCACTTTCTCGCCGTTGACCAGGATATCCAGTTTTACCAGATCGCTGGTCTGATAGCCGATCATTTCATAATCAAAGGAGCCGTAGCCGCGGGTCAGGCTTTTCAGCTTGTCATAAAAATCATAAATGACCTCGGCCAGGGGCAGGTCATATTTGAGTTCCACCCGGCCTGGTGTAGGGTAATGGATCTGCGGGTTGGTTCCCCGCCGTTCCCGGCAGAGGGTCATGATATTGCCCAGGTAGGATTCGGGGATCATGATGGTGGCCCGGATAAAAGGTTCCTCGGAATAGTCTATGGTCATGGGGTCGGGATAGTACTGGGGATTATCGACCACGACCGTTTGCCCGTCCTTGAGATGATAACGGTACTGGACGCTGGGCACGGTCATAATGATGGACTGATTATATTCCCTCTCCAAACGTTCCTGGACGATTTCCAGGTGCAACAATCCCAGGAAGCCGCAGCGAAATCCCTGGCCCAGGGCCGCGGAGGAATCTTTTTGATAGACCAGGGCGGCGTCATTGAGCTTGTATTTTTCCAGGGCCTCGGCCAGAGACTGATAATCCTCGGAGGAAATAGGGTAGATGGAGGAAAAGACCACCGGTTTGACTTCCTTGAACCCGTGCCAGGGGGCCGGGGCCGGATTATGGTCCAGGGTAATGGTGTCTCCGATGCGGGTGTCGCTGACGGTTTTGATCCCGGCAATCAGATACCCCACCTCGCCGGCCGAAAGTTCTTTTCGAGGTTCCCGGGTCAACCGGAAAAATCCGACCTCTTCCACCAGGTAGGTGGCTCCAAAAAACATCAGGCGGATGGTGTCCCCCGGGTGGACCGATCCGTTGAAAACCCGGCAACTGACCACGGTCCCGCGAAAAGGATCGTAATGGGCATCAAAGATCAGGGCGGTCAAGGGAGCATTTTTATCTCCTTTAGGCGGGGGGATCCGCTCGGTGATGGCCTCCAGGATATCCTCGATCCCGATCCCCTCCTTGGCCGAACAAAGCAGGGCTGAATCGGAATCCAGGCCCAGGTCGATTTCAATCTCTTCTTTGACCCGATCGATATCGGCCGAAGGCAGATCGATCTTATTAATGACCGGGATAATGGTCAAATCCTGCTCTACGGCAGCATACATATTGGCCAGGGTCTGGGCCTGCACCCCCTGTGCGGCATCGATTAGAAGCAAGACCCCTTCGCAGGAAGCCAGGGCCCGGGAGACCTCATAAGAAAAATCCACATGACCCGGGGTATCGATCAGGTTCAGATCAAACTCTTCACCCTTTCGGCTGGTATAGGGCAGGGTCACCGTGTTGCTCTTGATGGTGATACCCCGTTCCCGTTCGATGTCCATGGTATCCAGGATCTGGTCGCGGAATTGTCGTTGATCAACCAGTCCGGCGTATTGAATCAAACGGTCGGCCAGGGTGGACTTGCCGTGATCGATATGGGCGATGATACTGAAATTGCGGATTTGTCTCATGATAAATAAGAGGTTCAAGGTTTAAGGTTTAAGGTTTAAGGTCCAAGGTCTAAGGTACCGGGTCACAAGTTAAGTGGTGTCTGGTTTTCCTTGAACCTTACACCTTATACCTTAAACCGTCCTGTCATGGTTTTAACAGTTTGAAACCCAATTCCGGCTCCAATCTACGATGAGCCGTTGTGTCCAGGAGTTCTATCAATATCACTTCGACCACCTGCCAAATCTTTACCCCGGTGCGCACACAACCGGTTATGGTTGAATCCCTTCGTCCTGAGGCCACATGCATATGCAGCATCGGTTTCCCGTCTTCATCCGGAAACAAGGTCCCTGTTCCAACGATTTCATGAACATCGTCCAGTTCATGAGTCATGGGATCCACCGGGGTGGCCCTTCCGTATTCCGGGCCGACCACCAGACGGCTCCGACTGTCCGCCCCGCCGAGGACGATCATATAGGCGGCTTTAACTCCCTGCCCGGCAGCAAAATGCTCTATGGTTTCGTGGAGTATTTCGCCGTCCTCCAGTCGTATTATAAAAATACGCCCCTGTTTGGCTTGTGAATATTTCAAGTTTTATGACCTCAAGGGAATAAATAGCGGGAGAACTCAGAAAGAGGAGCCACTCGGAACAAGATACTACGAATACGAAAAAAACGGAAGAATTTATTTCTTCCCGGTATTGTTTTTCCCTTGACCTTTTCTCATCCTGTTCTTTTAATGGACCCTGAAAAAGGATATCGGTGAAATGTTTTGCCAGAGAAAGTGGATTGGCCCGAAACGGCTTAACCTCAAAGGAGGATAATTTTGATTCTGGGGGAAGATGAAAAACAGGCCTTGTTGGAGGGATTCAGAAAGCTGAGTGATATTTTCTGGGGACCTGATTCTCTAAAATGTTCAGAAATATTATCGGGTTCCTTTTGGATTCCTTTTGAAAAAATCATTCCCCATATGGACCTTCCTTCAGCTGCGGCTCTTGAAAGAATCAAAAGGTGGGTCAAGACTTTCCCTGATGCTGAAGCCCTCTGGGCCGATCTGGAGGAGACCCATGTCCGCCTGTTCATCAGCGACCGCCAGGGCATCCGGACACCGCTTTACGCCTCCTGTTACGAGGGAGAAACCCCCTCTGAAACGAGGCCTCTGATGGGCGAACCGGCGCTGGCCATGCAGCTGCGTTACCTATCCAAGGGATTGTCGCTGGCGGAGGATATCGGAGAGCCGCCGGACCACTTGTCCATCGAACTGGAATATCTTTATTTCTTACTGGAAAAAGGTTGGGCTGAAAAGGATGACTTGCTTCTGGAGGAAGCCTTCTCATTTAGCTCAGGAATCATGCTTCCCTGGGTAATGAATTTGAAACACCGACTCGCATCATTTGAAAATGAAAACCCTTTTTATCCGCTCATTGCCATCCTTTTATGCGGCATCCTACGGGTCATCGCAGAACTACCAATAAGTTCAAAACAATAAAGACACCACCAACCTAATGGTTGACGCCGTGCCTACGCTTTTCTTGAATGGTCGTTCGAAAACTACTTTCTGACCTAAACAGAGGTAAATCCCAGCTGTCTTGCCGCTGGATTACTCGGTTTCCCCTATTTATCGTTCATATCCCGAACAAGGGATACAGACCTGTTTTTCGCCCACGACCCGCAGATAAGCCTTGGCTGTCAGCTCCCCGCAGGCGGCGCAGGGTGTAAAGCCCATTATCTCCGGAAACCAATCACCTTCGTACGATTTGACTTCACCGATGGTAAGGACATCAGACTCCGGGGCATCCCAGACCAGGTTCACCAGTTCTTCCTGCTCTTCAAGTGGGATGTCGTCGGGCATGATTCCCATCCCCCGTTTACGCATAAAGGCCGATTCACCGATTTGTTTTTGCAGTGTAGGTTTATAAGTAACGCGAACGGAACGGTTGGTGGCCTTTTCGATGAGTGTCAAAGCGAGCTTGCCAAGGGGTTTTTTGATGATGTTGCCCTTGCCGAAAGTGCACCCGGTGGCATACTGAACGCCGTTGCCAAAACACATCCCGCCGTGGTCCTCCCCGATCTCTACGACACCGAAAAGCTGTGTACCGCCGGAGCGTTTCACACCCAGTGCCCTCAGGGCAGCCAAGCCGATGCGCACCCCGGCCACACTGGCCCAGCAGCGGTGCCCGTGAAATTTGAGTGCGTCCATTAGAATCTCTTGGTCTTTTGATCGCTCATAAGTTTCTCCCTTCTGTTTCTAATCTAATTTTTTAAAACAGAACCCCCCAGAGCATCTTGATGGCAATGGCGTATAATCCCAGGCCGATAATTCGTTTTACCTGTTTGGCTTCCAGCTTGCGATGCATCAGCCAGGAGCCGACTATGGCCCCGGCGATGGATCCGACGGCCGAAAAAAGAAGCAAACGGCCGTTGATCTTACCCAGGGCGGCATGACCGAAGAACCCGCTCAGGGAAGAAAAAATAACGATAAAGGCCGTGGTGGCTGAGGCCTTCTTGGAATCAAACCCCAGCCAGACCAGAGTCGGCACAATAAAATTTCCTCCGCCCACCCCCAACAGCCCTCCAAGATAACCGGCCCCGATTCCCAGGCCGATACCTGTTTTCAGTTCCTTGCCGGCGGAAGATCCCCCCTCTTTTTTGGTTTTAGGCGAATAGAAAAGCATCATGGAACCGGCAAAGAACGAGAAGGCACAAAAAAGGAGAATCAACGCCTCTTTGGAAAAATAATGGGCCGAATAGGCCCCCAAAGGAGAAAAAATGACCGCCAGAATAATAATCGGGATCGCCGTTCGAAAGGCCACCAGTTGGTAGCGGATGTAGTTG
>JACQYK010000017.1 GCA_016208255.1 Deltaproteobacteria bacterium
AAGGCCTGCGGTGTGGAGGCCGAGGTCCTGCCTGATTCCGATCAGGAAACACTGATCTGGGGCCGGAAGTTGACCTCCGGCAAGGAATGTTATCCCTGCATCCTGACCACGGGAGACATGGTCAAGCTGATCAACCGAAAGAATTTTGATCCGGATCGTTCGGCCTTTTTTATGCCTTCCGGAACGGGTCCCTGCCGATTCGGGCAATACCACCGTTTCCATCGCCTGGTCCTGGACGAGTTAGGGTTTCCTCAGGTGCCGGTCTATGCCCCGGATCAGAGCGAAACCTTCTATCAGGAACTGGGGATGGTCGGGGGCAGTGACTTTACCCGTCTTGGCTGGCAGGGTATCGTGGCCGTGGATTGTCTGGAGAAGAAACTTCGGGAAACCAGACCCTATGAAAAAAATCCGGGGGAGACCAACGAGGTTTACCACACCTATTTGAGTAAAACCGGAGAGACCATTGCCTCCCGGGGAGATCTGGTGGAAGTCCTGCAAATGGCCAGAACAGCCTTTGATACTATTTCCGTGGAAAACCCCGGTTCCAAACCGGTTATCGGCATGGTCGGAGAGATCTATACCCGGGCCAACAAATTTGCCAATGAAAATGTGATCCTGGAGGTCGAGGCCCTGGGAGGGGAAGCCTGGCTGCCTCCGATCGCCGAATGGATCCTTTATACCAATCATACCTCCATCTGGAGGGCTATCTGGCTTCGAAAGTTTTCCAGTCTTCTCGAACTCCTTTTAACTCACAGGATTCAAACCAAGCTGGAACATGAATTGGAACACACCTTTAAAGGGTCTCTTCGTAACTTCGGGGAACCTCCCATTCGAACCACCTTGAAAACTGCCCATCCCTACCTGCATCCCTCCTTTGAGGGCGAAGCTATCCTGAGCTTGGGCAAATCCAAGGATTTCTGGGCCAGGGGGGCCTGCGGGTTGATCAACATCATGCCTTTCACTTGTATGCCGGGGACCATCGTCAACGCCCTGTTAAAACGGTTTAGGGAGGATCACCAGAATATCCCCTTTCTGAATCTTTCTTATGACGGACAGGAACAAACCAACACCCGTACCCGTCTTGAGGCATTTATGTATCAGGTGCAGCAGGTCCAGGCCGGAAAAGAAAAAGGAAGGTAATCATGCCTCCAGTCAAAAAGCTTTTGATCAATGCCGTCGATCCGGAAGAATATCGGATCGCCCTGATTGAAGACGGCATCCTGGAAGAATTTTATATCGAGACCACGGCCAAAGAACAGATTCGGGGCAATATTTACAAGGGCGTGGTGGCCCATGTCGAACCCGCTCTGCAGGCCGCCTTCGTCGATTACGGAGGCGAAAAAAACGGGTTTCTTCAGGCCGACGAAATCCATCCGGAATATCATCAGGAACCTTCGGAATCAGCGGAAGGCCAAAAACACGGTCGGCTCCCGATCCAGAAACTCATCCACCGCGGGCAGGAAATCCTGGTTCAGGTGACTAAAGAGGAGTCAGGGACCAAAGGGGTGGCCCTGACCACCTATATCTCCCTGCCCGGACGGGATCTGGTTTTAACCCCCGGACAACCCGGGGTGGGGATTTCCAGAAAGATAGAGGATGAGGCCGAACGGGAGCGTTTGAAATCCATCCTGAGCCAGCTAAAAGTCCCATCCGAAATCGGAACCATCGTCAGAACAGCGGGGGAAGGAAAGAAAAAGCAGGAACTGGCCAAGAACATGGAATCCCTCCTAAGGCTCTGGGGGGAAATCCGGACCCGGGCCATGGAACAACCGGCCCCTTCTTTGGTTTATAAGGAAATGGATCTGGCCATCCGGACCATCCGGGACCTTTTTACCCCGGACATCCAGGAAATATTGATCGACAATAAAGACATTTATAAACAAGTCCGGGATTTTCTGGGGATCATCGCCCCCCGGCAGCGCAACCAGGTCAAGCTTTACAAGGAGACCCGGCCGATCTTTTCCAAACATCAGGTTGAAAACCAGATCGAAACCATCTTTCAGAACCGGGTCAAATTAAAGTCCGGCGGACACATTGTCATTGACTCCACCGAGGCCCTGGTGGCGGTGGATGTCAATTCCGGACGTTCGATCAAAGAAAGACAGATCGAAGAAACGGCCTTTAAAACGAACCTGGAGGCCGCCGAGGAGATCGCCCGGCAACTGCGTTTAAGAGATTTGGGGGGGCTGATTGTTATTGATTTCATCGACATGAAAGGCACCAAAAATCAGAACGAAGTGGTCAAGGCCCTTAAAAACCATCTTAAAAGGGACAAGGCCCGAACCACTGTGTCGCGAATATCCAAATTCGGATTGCTGGAGCTTTCCCGTCAGCGTATCCGGCCTCCGATCCAGTTCGGCACCTATTATACCTGCCCCACCTGTCAGGGGAAAGGGCAGGTTCGTTCTATAGAAACACTGGCCCTGATGTATCTGAGAAAGATCTGGCTGGGGATTTCCAAAGGGACCGTGGCCTCGGTCAGCGGGGAGCTGCCTCTGGATGTGGCCAATTATCTGTTGAACCGGAAACGGGAAGAGTTGGCCCGTTTGGAGGAACGCCACCGGGTCTCCATTTTTCTGGAAGGCAAACCCCACCTGATGCCGGAAGAGGGGAAACTGGAGTTTCTGAAAAAAAAGAAAAATGAGGAGACCAAAGAGCCGGAGGTAAAAGGCAAGAGGCAGGAAGGAGATTTGACTAAGGCCCGAGAGGAGAAGCCCGAGGAGGAAGGCCATAGGCCTGAGGCCCGAGGCGGGAGGCTGGAGGAGGAAGTTGAAGAAACCGAATCAGGGAACAATGGAGAAGATGCGGAAATTGAACAGGAAAATGATGCAAGCCTTATTTGGGAGGCTTAGATAAGATCTCTCATGCCTCAAGCCTCAAGCCTCAAGCCTCAAGCCTCACCCCTCAGGCCTTTAATAATCGATATCCACACCCACATTTTTCCCCCTGAAGTCTGCCGGGACAGGACCTCTTTTTTCCCCGGAGAACCGGGCTTTGAACTCCTTTACCGGGATGAAAAAAAAGGCCCCTTATCGACCGCCGGGGGCCTTATTAAGGCCATGGACCGGAAGGGGATCCAGGCCTCGGTAACTTTCGGGTTCCCCTGGCGAAAACCTGAATTGGTACGACGATCCAACGATTATGTTCGGGAGGCCATGGCCAGATTTCCGGAGCGTCTCCTGGGTTTCGCCTGCCTGAACCCGGAACTCCCTGATGCGGTAGAAGAGGGGGAACGGTGTTTGAGGGCCGGCATGAAGGGTCTGGGTGAGCTTGCCCTTTATAGTTCCCCGGCCGAAGGATCCTGGTTTGACCGGATGAGTCCCCTGGTCGAACTGGCTGCCAGGTGGGAAGTTCCGGTTCTACTTCATATTAACGAGCCGGTAGGACACCAGTATCCCGGGAAAGGACGCCAGCCTTTCTGGGAACTCTATGAGTTGATCAAGACCTTTCCGACCACCCGCTTTATCCTGGCCCATTGGGGCGGCGGGCTGTGGTGGTATCAGTTGATGAAACGGGAAGTCAAAGAAGTCCTGGCCAACACCTATTTTGATACCGCCGCTTCCCCTTTCCTTTACCGGCCGGAGATTTACGAATTTGCGATCAAACTGCTCGGCACGGGAAAAATCCTCTACGGAAGCGACTACCCGCTCCTGGGTTTAGAACGGTATTTGGAGGAAATGGACCAGGCCGGGTTGCTCTCCAAGCAACAAGAGGCCATTTTAGGTGGGAACAGTCAACGGGTGCTGGGCTGGCCTGCTATTTATTAAGGGTCGCAATATAATAGCAATATTAAAGGACCGTGGGGGGTCTTTTTTGGGGGGATTGTCCAAAGGGTGATTCGTCGCCCAATCCCGGCCAGTCCAGCTAAGTTTGATTCGAGGCAGGGCATACACCCCCGGCTTCCGGCCGATCGGCTTTGCCGATCTTCGGGGGAGACTCCCGGAGGGAGTCGTACAGGAAGCCTCCTCTTGGGTCGGCAAGGCCGACCGGCCTGTTTCGGGCGCCGGTGAAGGCCTGCTCTGGATTTAGTTAAATAATTCGCCCGGCAAAGAAGCATCCAGGTTTAGGGTGGACAACCCCCCAAAAAAGACCCCCCACGGTCCTCTGTTAGGTATGCTCATCTGTTTCATGTCAAAATTACTACGAGACCATTAATAACTGACCCTACAATCAGGGATCAAGGTTTCAAAGAAGCCTCGAGTCGATTTAAATAACACAAAAAAATGACTCATTGGAGGAATCCATGAAAGCCATTATGGTCATGTTTGATTCGTTGAACCGGCATATGCTGCCGCCCTATGGCTGCCAGTGGGTGCAGGCTCCCAATTTTGAACGCCTGGCCAGGCGCACCGTGATGTTTGAAAACGCCTATATCGCCAGCGCCCCCTGTATGCCGGCCCGCCGGGATATGCATACCGGAAGAAATAATTTTCTCCACCGCTCCTGGGGTCCTATCGAGCCTTTCGATGATTCCATGCCGGAAATCTTAAAAAGAAAGGGTATTTATACTCACCTGAGCAGCGATCACTATCATTACTGGGAGGACGGCGGCTGCACCTATCATTCCCGCTACAATACCTGGGAAATCTCGCGCGGTCAGGAGGGCGATCCCTGGAAGGGGGAAGTTAAAAACCCGGAGATCCCTGACCACGTGAAAAGCAGGCGCGAGGGGACAAACTCCTGGAGACAGGACTGGGTGAATAGAAAATATATGACCGGGGAGCAGGATCTGCCGCAGGCCAGGACCTTTAATAGGGGACTGGAATTCATTAAAACCAATCACCGGCAGGACAACTGGTTTTTACACATTGAAACCTTCGATCCCCATGAACCTTATTGGGTCCCCCGGAGATATCTGGATCTTTATGGCCACGAATATAAGGGCCTTCATTTTGACTGGCCCAACTATGATCTGGTCCGGGAAACACCGGAAGAGGTCGAGCATTGCCGGTTTTTGAATGCGGCGCTGATCAGCATGTGTGATGACTATCTGGGCCGGGTCCTCGACCTGATGGATGAACTGGACCTCTGGAAGGACACCCTGCTGATAGTCAACACCGACCACGGATTCCTGCTTGGTGAACACGGCTGGTGGGCCAAGATGTTCCAGCCCATCTATAATGAAATTGCCCGTATTCCTCTATTTGTCTGGGATCCTCGACTCAGGGAGGGCAACGTTAAGAGAAAAAGCCTGGTGCAGACCATTGATCTGGCCCCGACCCTTCTGGAATATTTCGGTCTTCCCATACCCGGGGATATGCTGGGGAGATCCCTGGCCGAAACCCTCCGATCCGATAAGCCGGTTCGTCAAGCCGGTCTTTTTGGGGTCCACGGCGGTCATGTCAACATAACGGACGGACGTTATATCTATATGCGCGGTCCGGCCCACTCCAACAACCAACCCCTGTATGATTATACCTTAATGCCCACCCATATGGATCACCTCTTTCGTGTCCAGGAACTGCAATCCCTGGAATTGGCCGAACCCTTCACCTTCACCAAAGGGTGCAAAACGATGAAGATTGCGGCCGGTCCTATGATCAATCCCTATATTTACGGGAGCCTGCTTTTTGATCTGGAAAAGGATCCCAGGCAGGAGCACCCGATCGATGATCCCGGAATCGAAAGACGCATGCTCAGACTGATGGTTGATCTCATGAAAGAGTGTGACGCCCCTCCGGAACAATATGAGCGTCTGGGAATACCCGGGGAAGGGGAGATTGAGGAAGGTCATCTGTCCCTGAAAGAAAGGCCGGAGGCGGCCCGGGATCGAATCGGAAATACCGAGGTGATCTGGACCGGGAAAGGCAAAGTCATGTATGAATCCCTCCTGGCCTATGTTCAGGAGCCCTTGAAAAGGCAGTTGATCCTGGGAATTGAAGCGAGAATCAACGACCTGGGGTTGAAAGAGATCAATGAAGATCATATCCTGGAGACCCTGACGGAGATTTCACCGGGGGCCTTCCGGGGCCTGTTTAACTGGATTGGAGGAATCATTAAGGAAAAAGGGAAGTCGATTAAAAACTAACCACCATCTTGAATTTTGACTCTGACCAGCTGCAGATCGAATATCAGGTTCCGTTGAAAGTGGTTAGAAAAAAAGATGGAATCGATGGAAAGAGGGGAAGTAAGCGATAGTTTTAAATGGTGGGCGATGCGGGATTTGAACCCACGGCCTTTGGTTCCGGAGACCAACGCTCTATCCAACTGAGCTAATCGCCCAAGCTTGACCAAGAGGAAAAAATTTCAGAAATCCGGAAAATCCTGTCTAATAGAGATTCTTTCAGAAGTCTAAATTATGCAAAATTAAAACCCAATAGGTCAGCCGACCCGGCTGACAATTTAATGGTTTCAACCTTTTGTCAGGCAGGATGCCTGACCTATTTTAACCAAATTTAAACATTTGCAAAAAGCTCAATAAAAAAGGATGTAAAATTTAAACACCCTAATCAAACACAAAAAAATTTATATCAGATTGACGGACAAAAAACAAATGGAAAAAGAGGACCTTTCCCAGCTCAAGATAACCAGGACCGGGCCGGCTGCCGCCCCCTCGGGCCGGCGGCGCAACAAAGGCCGAATATTTTTAGTCATCGTGATTTTATTACTGGTGGTGATAGGCATCCTTTATTGGCAGGGCGTATTGGAACCGACCAGGGAGGTTGAAATAACCACGGTTTCCCTGATTTATCCTTCTCAGGCCTACACCGTCCTTAACGCCAGTGGATATGTGGTGGCCCAGCGAAAAGCGGCCGTGGCCTCCAAAGGGACCGGGCGGCTGGAAATGCTGGCCGTGGAAGAGGGGACCCGGGTAAAAAAGGGCCAGGTTATCGCCCGTTTAGAGAACGCCGATCTTCAGGCGGCCCTGAACCAGGCCCAGGCCCAGGTTAATACCGCCAAAGCCAACCTGGTTCAGATTGAAGCTGAGATCAAGGATGCCCGGTTAAGATTTGAAAGACTCGGACGGTTGATTCAATCCAAGGCCATCGCCCAATCGGATTATGACAGCGCCGATGCCAGATTACAACAGCTTCTAGCCGGAAAATCAGCCGCCCTGTTTCAAATCAAGGCGGCTGAGGCCGGACTCAGGGCCGGTCAGGTGACCCTGGATTATACCATCATCCGGGCCCCCTTTGACGGGGTCATATTGACCAAAAATGCCGATGTTGGCGAAGTCGTGGCCCCCTTCGGGTCCTCTATCAATGCCAAGGCGGCGGTGGTCACCATGGCCGATCTGGATTCCCTGATCGTCGAAGCCGATGTTTCGGAATCCAATCTGGAAAAGGTTAAAAAGGGACAGCCTTGTGAAATTCAACTGGACTCTTTACCCGGGGTGCGATTTCCGGGAGAGGTCCACATGATTGTCCCCACGGCCGACCGTTCCAAGGCTACGGTCCTGACCAAGATAAAGTTCCTGGAGAAAGATGAACGGGTTCTTCCCGAAATGAGCGCCAAGGTTGCCTTTCTAACCCGCCAGACTACCAAGGAAGAAAAACCGAAGGTGGCGGTTCCTCCCTCTTCCATTGTCGATCAAAAGGAAAAGAGCCTGGTTTACCGGGTGGAAAATAATATCCTTCGTGAAATTCCGGTTCAAAAAGGTCTGCCCCTGGCCGACTTTATTGAAATAATCCAGGGGGTGAAACCCGGAGAGCGGATCGTCCTTAAACCCAACCGGACCCTGCGGGACGGGACGAAAATCAAGATTGCCGAGAAATGATCCGGACGGCAAGGGAAATATCTGACAGGATAAACAGGATTTATAGATAATTTGCTCAGGCTCCGGAAGACCCTGAGCGAACTCGATCCGCTTCCAGCGTAATTTAAATCTTCTGTCCGCAGGAAGATTCGGTCGGTGTCTTTCTTCCCCATGCCAGTCTGCTTGTTTGCCTGCAGACTGGGCGAAAGGCACAAAAATCAAGGTAATCCTGTAAATCCTGTCCAAATAAATATGAACCTTCCATTCAGCTACAGTCTCCGAAATCTCTGGACCAGGAAAATAACGACCATCCTGACCGTGTCCGGCATGGCTCTGGTGGTTTACGTCTTTGCCGCCGTCCTGATGCTCTCCGAAGGTCTGGAAAAAACCATGCAGGATACGGGATCTTTTCAGAATGCTATCGTCGTCCGTCGCTCGGCCGATGCCGAGGTCATGAGTATCCTCGAACGCCGGGAGGCGGCCATTATTGGAACCCAACCGGAAATCGCCCTCGATGAGAAAGGAGAACCCTTACTAAGCCGGGAGGTAACGATTCTGGTGGCTTTGCCAAAGTCGGAGAGCAATCAGGCCGGGCATGTCACCATTCGCGGGGGCTCTGAAAGCTCCCTAATTCTAAGGCCCCAGGTTAAGCTAGTGGCCGGTCGAACGTTTAAACCGGGAACCTCGGAAATTATTATTGGCAGCAATATCGCCAAACGGTTTAAAGGAACAGGCCTGGGACAAACCATTCGTTTTGGGCTTAGAGACTGGCTGGTGGTAGGCCTATTTAACGCCCAACAGACCGGATTTGATTCGGAAATCTGGACTGATGTTGATCAGGTCATGAATACCTTTCACCGGCCGGTGTACTCTTCTCTGGTATTAAAGGTTTGGGATGAAGAGTCTTTCCGGATCCTTAAAAAACGCTTAGAGAACGATCCCCGGTTAACGGTGGCCGTTAAACGGGAGACCCAATTCTATGCCGACCAGTCGGAGATGATGGCCCGTTTTATCCGTATTCTCGGGTTGTCCATGACCATTATTTTTTCTTTCGGGGCCATGATCGGGGCCATGGTCACCATGTACGCGGCTGTGGCCAACCGTACAGTGGAGATCGGGACCTTGCGGGCCCTCGGATTCCCACGCAAAAGCATCCTGGCCGCTTTTCTGATCGAGTCTCTTCTGCTCGGGGCCCTGGGAGGGATCCTGGGGCTTGGGGCCGCCTCCCTGATGCAATGGGTCAGCATCTCAACCATCAACTTTCAGACCTTTTCCGAATTGGCCTTTGGGTTTGTTCTGAATATTAAGATTGCTTCCCAGACTTTCGCCTTCGCCCTGACTATGGGCCTTCTCGGAGGATTCCTGCCGGCCCTGCGGGCGGCACGGTTTAATATCGTCGAGGCCTTGCGAACTACCTAACCCGGACAAGCCGGGACCAAATTTGGTAACACTTAAGTTGTTAA
>JACQYK010000105.1:0-9447 GCA_016208255.1 Deltaproteobacteria bacterium
CGAATCACCTGACGGACAGGGTCATCAGCTTCCGCTGGAAGCGGATTGAAGTTGCTCAGGGTCTTCCGGAGCCTGAGCAAAAACATGTAAATCCTGTTAATCCTGTCTGATAATTCTTTTTTCATAAAGCTAAAGTGTTACTTTTTTTTTAATTATAAAGACGCAGTCAGAAAACAAGAAGTTAAAAACGGGATAATATTACGACCACCCCTAAACCAGCCGCAAGCAAAATTTTTACTTTCCAACAACCTATCACTCCTGATGAAAATGCTGTTTTTAACTGTCTCTCCGGTTTGAAGATCGGAATCTTCATCATCCAGGGAACAGTGGCTTTCACCAACGGTTATATGGCACCTCAGTCACCCCTGAAACCCTTGTCAAAACGGTCGCTGCTTTCCATAGTTTCCCTAGGGTTTTTTCTTTCCCTCTCAAACCTTGGACCTGGGACCTTGGACCTATTTATATCTTGACTTCCCCCCTTTTCCTAGTTATTTTTTTCAATATTATCTTGGTGTTTTAAGTTTTCAATTTTTTCCCCTTTTAGCTATGAGCTTTCTGCTATGAACTTTGAGCTACCCAATTTTGTGCAGTAGCTGGTGAAGTAATGGATGAACAGGTGATTCTCTTCTCGAAATATACATCCTTGTTTATAGTAACAACTTTGCTTTATTTAACTATCTCTGAGGTCACCCCTGAACTTGCTGAAGACCACAAAAGCGGGAGGTTTGATTTTGCGACAGAAATGGGCTGCGATTTGTCTTACGACCTTCCTTCTGGTTGGCTTGGCGAACGCGGCTGACCAAGTTCAGAAGGAGGAAGCCACCAATCAAGACGGTCGAGGTCGGCGAGCACATCTTCTACCGGCCGGCTGGCGGCAAGGCCAAATAGGCACTGCCGGTTGGCATCGGAAAAACTTCCGGCAAATTTAAAAATAGCGTCAAACCTTGAATTTTGAATTAGATCAATGACGGCAATCCAATCACCTCTGAAAAATTTTTAAAAAAGGGCGCTGCCCTCATTTAAGGAGTGTTCCCTATGATACCTGAATCGGTTGAAATCCTGTCAAAATACCTGAAGATCAATACCACCAATCCGCCCGGCAACGAGGTTAAAGCGGCCCGGTTTTTTGCTGCGATATTTGAAAAAGAAAATATCCCCTACCGGACCTATGAATCTCAACCCGGAAGGGTCTCCCTAAAAGCCACTTTGACCGGTTCCGGTCAAAAAGGTCCGATTATTCTCCTTAACCATATGGATGTGGTTTTGGCCAACCCGGGGGAGTATGCTCTCGATCCCTTCGGCGGGGAAATAGTAGACGGGTATATCTGCGGGCGGGGGGCACTGGATATGAAGGGCATTGGAGTGATGCAGCTTATGGCCATTTTGGCCATGAAAGGAGAGGCGGTATCCCTAAATCGCGACCTGGTATTCCTGGCGGTTGCCGACGAAGAAACCGGGGGCTCGTTAGGGATGAAGTACCTGATGGAAAATTATCCGGAAGATTTTAAGGCCGTCCTGGTTTTAAATGAAGGGGGACAGGGATTTTCAAATATGGTCCCGGATAAAACCGTAATGCTCTTGGCCACCGGAGAAAAGGGACCCTGCTGGCTTAAGTTAAGCGGTAAGGGTCCTTCCGGGCATGGTTCTACGCCGCATTCGCGGAATGCCCTGGTGAGAATGACCAAAGCCTTAAACCGGGTCCTTGCGGTCGAACTGCCGGTCATTATTACTCCGATAGTAGAAGAATATTTTAAAAAGCTTTCATCGGAATGGTCTTTCCTGGATCCATTTAAGAAAGATGGCCAGCATAAAACATTAGCCCGGGTCCTAAAGAAAAGCGGGATGCTCGAAGTGCCGCAAATCAATGCCATGGTCAGAAACACGATCAGCCTTAACCTGTTAAAGGCAGGCCATAAGATCAATGTCATCCCCGATTATGCCGAGGCCCAGCTGGATATCCGGTTATTGCCCGGTCAGGACACCAGGGCCTTCATTGATTTTATCAAAGAGGCCCTGGCCGATATTGAGATAGAGATTGAAGTCCTGTTAGCCTCTCCGGGTAATGTGTCTGACACCGACAATGATGATTATCTTATTATTCAGGATGTGGTTAATGATCATTTTAAAAATCCCTTAATGCCTTTATATCTCATGTCCGGAATAACCGATTCCCGCTTTTTCAGGGAAAAAGGGATTACGGCTTATGGCTTTTTTCCTGTTGTTGTTCCGGTAGAGCATTTGAGTATGATTCACGGCCTGGATGAAAAGATCTCGATCGATAATTTGATTAAGGGAACGGCAGTTTATATTGATTTGGTGCGGAAACTCTGCACCTAGGTTCAAGGTCGGTTTCATTTTTTGTATAAAAATATCTTTTTGAAAAATCAAAAATTGTCTTAGACAGGATTTACAGGATTACTTTGAGTTTTATGCCTTTCCGCCTGCGGGCAGGCAGGGAAAGGCGTAAACCGAATCGCCCTAACGGACAGAATCATTAGTTTCCGCTGGAAGCGGATTGAGGTTGCTCAGGGTCTTCCGGAGCCTGAGCAAGTTACCTGTAAATCCTGTTGATCCTGTCTGAAATTTATTTTCATAAAGTAAGTTGATTCGGAATTATTAGAGGAGGATAGGAAAATGGATTTGTCAAAAGTAAAAACCATCGGAAGCGGACTGGTTCGGCCGGAAGGCGTCATGACCGACGACGACGGAACGATCTATGCGGCCAATATCTGCTTTGGCTGGGAGGAGAGAAAAACCGCTTTTCTCGGCAGTTTGGGAGGAACCACGATTCCTTATTTTGAGGTTCCTTTTCCGGGGATGAAACTGATCCATCAAAAAAATTGAGGGAGCCCTCATAAGGTCTCAGTTTCCCATCCGGAAACCTTCAATCTCCGGATGGAGCAGACAGCTATTAGACTAAGCAGTCAGCAAAAGTATTTTTTAAGAAGAGTTTTTCTAAAAGCTGACTGCTGATCCCTGTTAGCTCTCATCCGGAAGTATCACTCCCGGGTGTGCACCGGAATTTGATCCGGAGAATCCTCGGTCTGACGGATCTTAACCTTCGATCTCAATGTCTCCAAAAGCTTAAGCCTTGACCAGGCAGGCTTTCCGCGGCCCTTCAGCCTTCGCCCATAAGCACCCGGACCGCCTCCCCGCCCACATAAACCGAAGAAGCTGGCCCAGGGAGGATGCTGTTCGCCTGGAAGGAGTGGATAAAGACCAGGTCGGTGTTCGGGCGATGGTCCGGGCTTCTGGAAGGATCTCGAGATTCTTCTTGGTCGACCCCCGCAGGATAATTGCCAGGCCGATGAGTTTCCAACCCGCTCCAGGAAAAACGGCTCTTTCCCTGAGTAAAAGCTTCTACTAAGGATACCGGGGAATGAGCATCAAGGATCGATCCGGGCTGAGGCGTTGCCGCTTAAGACGACCACGCCGTTCTGATTGGTTGTCTCCACTTTGAGATCGACGAAATAATTCCCCTTTTCTTCCCGAATGGCTTCGACGGTGGCTTTGGCCTCCAGGTCATCACCCGGCCAGACCTGATTGGTGAAACGCACCCCATATTGGGTAAGCCTGCCGTCTCCCACAAAATTGGTGAGCATCTTTCCGGTCATGCCCATGGTCAGCATGCCATGAGCAAAAACCGAAGGATAACCAGCCACCTTTACCGCAAACACCTCATCCGTGTGAACCGGATTATAATCTCCGGAAGCGCCGGCATACTGGACGATCTGAGTGCGTTTCAGGTCTTCCACAATCCGTTCGCTATGAGTATCACCGACTTTAAGTTGGCTTGCTTTTAGTGCCATAATTTTCGTCCTCATGATTGTTGATGAATTTGAAAAAGTCGTCAAATAGAAGGCTGTCCGCCGAGGCGGGACCAATGGGCTTTTCGTGAAGCCGTCATTTTTGATCAACGGCTCTTTCTGTCTGCACCCCCACGCCTCGGGCGGTAACAACCAGTTCCCCTTTTTGATCGCGGAACTCGATAATGGTTTCCGAGAAGACCAGTTTCCCGGATCGCCGCCCTTCTTTCTCCCACTTTTTCCCGGGTTTAACCGTAGCCGTCAGCACGTCGCCGGGACGCAAAGGACGATGATACTCATAGTGTTGTTCCGCGTGAAGGCCCCGTCCCATGCCACCGGTATCGCCCTCCGCTCCCGGTTTTATCCCGGTCGGCTCTTTCCCGGATCCCAACCAGGGCTGGCCGATCTTGGGGCGCAGAAAATAGTCGGGATCAAACTGGGCACTGGACTGGACAAAAGTCGGTGGGGCGATGATGCCACCCGGTTCAGTGGTCTTGGCGTAATTCTCATCAGAGTAAGCTGGATTGGCGTCGCCAATGGCCCTGGCAAACATCATGATGTGGCCGGCTTCGATTGGAAATTTTTCTATAGCCATATTCTCCTCTCCCTATAAATGATTTGATATTTTTAAGTATACTCAAAAAAATATTTTTTTCAATTAATTTAAAGGTCCCCTGCCCTGGATCAAATTCCGTTCAAGAAATTTCAGGACTGACCCGGGAATTTTGCTAAGGTTCCGGCATATAAGGCCTGGGTTTTCCGGCCATTATTATCGCAGCGATCGCCAACAGGTAAATGCACCCAAAAAGGATCAGGGCGTTGCGGTAGTTGCCCATATGGTCGAATATCAGGCCGGAAATCAAGCCGCCGCTGGATGAGCCGATGCCCTGAATAAAAGCCACGGTTCCCATGATGGTCCCGAAGGCCGCCAGGCCGAAGAAATGACTGACCGCCAGGGGCAATAGAACCACAATCCCCCCCATTCCGAAACCGAACAGAACCACATAAATCCAGACCACGGTCGGAGATTGGAAGGCCAGCAGCAGGAAAATAGCCAGGGCTTGAATACCGAAGCAGGCCATGGCCACATAATGAAAGGGCAGGCTTTCCGATAGACGTCCGAAACCCAGTTTTCCAAAACCCCCCATACCGGCCGTAATACCCATGGCCATGGCTGCGGCGGTCGGGGCCAACCCGGCCTCGGTCACCAAGGGCACCTGGTGGTTGAGCACCCCGCCCTGGGCCATGGGTGCCAACAGATAGGTCAAGGCCACCCACCAGAAGGTTCGGGTCTTAAGGGCCGGTTTCAGCGGCCAGCCCTCTTCCACGACCTTCAGGACGGTTTGGCCGTTCTCGATTTCAATTGAATCGGAATCAGTATCCGGAGCGTCGCCATCCGGTCGAAGCCCCATTTCTGAAGGACTGCCCTTCATCACGAACAAGGTCATGGGTATGCCCAGGGCCCAGACCAGCAGACCTAAAAAAACATAGGAGATCCGCCAGGAGAAGTAGGTATTCAGCATCCCGGCCACGGGAGACATGACAAATCCGCCGGCCGCGATACCGACCATGGTAAAACCTATAGCCGTGCCCCTGCGCCGGACAAACCATCGGGTCAGTAACCGGCTGACCGGAATAAATCCGATTCCGGTGGTGGTGACGGATAGTAAGGCATAAGTCATATAAAAAAACCACAACGACTGGGTGAAGCTGACCAGGATAAAGGAGGCGCCGGTCCCGATGGCAAAGAAGGTCATGATCCGTTTCGGACCGTATTTTTCGGTCAGATAGCCGACCAGGGGTCCGCAGGCCCCATGAAGCACCATGTAGATGGACATGGCCAAGGAGATGGCCGCCCGGCTCCAGCCGAAGGTTTCTTCAAAAGGCTTGATGAAAATGCTGAATGAATAAAAGCCCGCACCGGAAAAAAGGAAAAGCAGCACAAAACCGGCCACCGCGATCCAGATACCGTAAAAAATCCTTACTTCTTTATCTTTTCGTTTTCCCATTTCCAGCCTTTTTTATTTCAATACCCAATGGTCTTATCCGTCATTAGTCGCTTAGTGCCTGAACATCGACAAAGTTTTGTCGATCTTTTTTAGACCAAGGAACCCCCTTGACCCGTCTCCCCGGCGAAAGCCGGGGTCCAGGAGAAAATTAAATTCCTGGATAGAAAAATTAGACCGGTCAATTTTATGCCACTTCAAGCACGTCTATCCTAGAAAAGTTGGTTTTCAGTGTCAATCATAAACACAACCTACCTTTTTTATTGTGTCGGACTAGGGGGCTTTCAAAAACCAGCCTTAAAATCTCCTGGTGATAAAAAATGAAATCTGTATTACAATACGACTTGCTTTCTTAATTCAATTAATTCTCATCGAGGATTAACATTTAAGTCTCGGAGAGGGAAGAACAGATGGATACCTTACCCTGGTCGCCAGGCCTGATAAATAATTTAGTCGAGATTCTTAAGACCGGAATTCTCTTAACGGATAACGGAGGATGGATCCGCTTTACCAACCATTTGGCAAATTCTCTTTTGGGTTATCCGCGGGATTATTTGAACGGCAAATCTATCGAAGCCCTTTTTCTTCCGGAAGATACCCGGGTTTTCCTGCCCAATATCTTGAAATTAACACGGGACAACACCGGTTTTGATGGAGAGGTCCTTTTAAGGAAGAAAGATGGAACTTCCATTTTTGTTAATTGTTGCACTGCCCTTTACAAGGACAAATCAACGGGCAACGAATTAATCATTTTCGCTTTGCAGGATATTACCTCCTTTAAAAAGATGGAAAAAAAACAACTCGAATCAGAGAGATTTGCCGGACTGGGAATAATAACCGATCAAATTTCCCACCAGATTCGAAATCCCATTACCGCCATAGGGGGATTTGCTCTACGATTGGCCAAGGACCAGATATCTCCTGAGGAGTATACTCATTATACCAAGATTATTCACAGTGAAGCAAAACGACTGGAATATATCATTGATCGCTTGATGGAATTTGCTCACGTTCACCCAGACCGTTTTTCGGCCTTGACGCTAACTGATGTTTTTAAGGAGGTCGGTAAAGTCTATCAACCCGAACTGGAAAGGAATTCGCTTAGAATTAAATTCCCTGATTCCAAAACGTTACCGGCAAAACCCCTTTATGGTGATTTATCACTGATCATGAAAGCCATCCGCTGTATCATTCAAAACAGTTTGGAGGCAACCGCCAATGACGGTGAGGTAATGGTTACCGGGAAAATTGTTAAAAATCAAGTGTTGATCCAGGTTAAGGATCAGGGGGAAGGGGTCCTTCCCGAACACCTTCCTTTCATCTTTGACCCCTTCTTTACCACTAAATTTAATTACCTGGGCCTGGGACTGACCATGGCCAAGCGGATTGTTCAGGCCCATAAAGGTCATATTGAAGTTGACAGTGTCCCTAAGGAAGGAACCAGGGTTAACCTAATCCTTCCCCTTGATCGTCGACAGGAGATTCGAACCAAACTTCTCCAAAAACAACCTCCGGCTGTTTAAGGAGGCGGGGAGTTAGTTCCCTTTGACTTATCCATAGCCTGTTGATTATCTTTTCCCCATCATAACGGCATTCCATAGTAGATAAAATGAGCGGATCAAATGAAATAATCGTTACTACGAAGAGTTAAGGGGAAGGGCATCGTTTAATGACCAGAATCGGAAGAATGAATTCCCTGACGGACG
The DNA here is from genome assembly GCA_016208255.1 of Deltaproteobacteria bacterium. Lineage (GTDB taxonomy): Bacteria > Desulfobacterota > RBG-13-43-22 > RBG-13-43-22 > RBG-13-43-22 > RBG-13-43-22. The sequence goes on from JACQYK010000105.1 coordinate 7,519, forward strand.
TGGAAGGCCTGCTGGTCGGGCACTATTCGAATCCTGAAGAGGCCAGCGGGGTGACCGTCATCCTCTGCCCTGAGGGAGCGACGGCCGGGGTTGATGTCCGGGGTTCGGCCCCTGGTACCCGTGAGACCGATCTCCTGCAGCCCCATAATCTGGTGGAAAAGGTCCAGGCTAGTGTGCTGACCGATGGCTCGGTCTTTGGGCTGGCTGCCTGTGACGGGGTGGTCAGATGGCTGGCTGAAAAAGGCTGGGGATTTCCTTTAGCCGAAGGGAGGGTGGCCCCTATTGTTCCTGGTGCGGCCTTGTTTGATCTGGGCCGGGGGAAAAACTTTGTTCCCTCCATCAATCCGGATTGGGGGAGGATGGCCTGTGATTCCGCCGGCAACGGCTTATTTCCCCTGGGTTCCGTCGGGGCCGGCACCGGGGGCCTTTCAGGAGGGATCAAGGGAGGATTGGGGACAGCCAGTGAGGTCCTCAACCTGGGTATCAGCGTTGCCGCCCTGGTGGCGGTCAACTCTCTCGGCTCAATTATCGATCCGGAAAATGGTCGCCCCTGGGAAATCCGTTTAGAGATTGAAAGGGAATTTGGTGAAATCGGGGAAAAATCAGTGACACTGCCCGACCCGCCCCCCTCCCCTTCTTCAACCAATACGACCATCGGGATTATCGCCACTGATGCGGTTTTAAATAAAGCCCAGGCCCAGAAAATTGCTCAGATGGCCCAGGACGGACTGGCTCGGGCCATACGGCCGGCCCACACCATGTTTGATGGAGACACCCTCTTCTGCCTGGCCACCAACAAACGTCAACTGCCGGACCTTGAGGGTTTCTTCGTCGCCCCCAAGGCCCCGGCCCTGAATGAGATCGGTCGTGCGGCGGCCGACTGCCTGAGCCGGGCCATTATCCGGGGGATCCTCGAAGCAACCAGTCTGGGTACGATGAAGGCCTTTAGAGATCTCCCCTCACGCCTCACGCCTTTGGGATCGGGTCATAAGAGACAAAATGACGATGGAGACCATCAGGATGGTGGAGACCAGGAAGACCTCACTGAAAGAAAGGGTAACCGCCCGGCGTTCAATCAACGCTCCGGAAAGCCCCTGTCTGACTAACTCCCCTTTGTGATAGATCAAGCGGCCGGAATATATGGTTCCGGCCAAGGCCATACCCAATGAGATCCCCACCTGCCGGGAAGTGGCGATCATGGCCGAAGCGGTCCCCAGCCGCTCCTGGCTTACGGCCCCCATAATGGAACTGTTATTGGGGGACTGAAACAGACCCACCCCTAAACCAGCCAGTATCAAAGCCGGAATAATTTCGATCATCCGGCCCTGATCATCAAATTCAAAAATCAGCCAAAAAGAAAGGATAGTGACCGCAGCCCCCAGCGTGGCAAACCAGGTCTGACCGAACCGGTCTGAAAGCTTGCCGCTGATGGGACCGACAATCATGGCCGTCATGGAGACTATGGCCATGACCCAGCCGGCCTTTGCAGGATTCATTCCGATTCCCTCCAGCAGGTAAAAGGGCATCAGCAGAATATAGGCCGAATAAGTAAGAAACATAAGGAATAGGCTGGCCACGGCCGCTGAAAAAACCCGATTACGGAAAAGAGAGAGATCGACAATAGGGTCCAGGGCCTTTTTTTCAATAAAAATAAAAATGAGGAGACACAATAAACCCAAGCCCATCAACATGTAAACCTGCGGCGACTTCAATCCAAAGCGGTGGAGCTGATTCAATCCAATCATCAAAGAGGCTAACCCCCCCGCAGAAAAAAGAGTCCCCCACAGGTCGAATCGTACCTTCTTTGTTCTCCTGTGGTCTTTTTTCAAAAAGACTTGGGCCATCAAAAGGACAAGAATCCCCACGGGGATTCTCGTATAGAACAAAGAGCGCCAATCCAGCCATTCCAGCAGAAACCCGCCCAGCACC
>JACQYK010000105.1:9489-11575 GCA_016208255.1 Deltaproteobacteria bacterium
CCGCCCAGCACCGGACCGCTGATCAAGCCAATGGAGACCGACAGAGCCAGCAGGCCCAGCCCTAAACCTCTTTCTTTTTGAGGAAAGGCCTCGGTCACGATAGCCGCTCCGCAGGCCATGGACATGGCCGACCCAATAGCTTGAACTATCCGGAAGAAAATCAACTGGGAGATATTCTGGGACAAAGCGCAGAAAACCAATCCCAGGGTAAAAATAATGGTCCCTCCGTTGTATAGCCTTTTACGGCCGAACTGATCTCCGGCCCGGCCCAGAATCAGTAGAAAACTGGTACTGGCCAGGATGAAGGCCATAGAGACCCAGACGATGGTGGTGACCGATACGCCGAAGGTTTTGGTCAGGATGGGAAAAGAGATATTGGTGATACTGGCATCCATGGTCCCCATAATGGTGCCCAAAGCCACTGTGGTCATGGCTTTCCATTTATAGGCCGGCTCGCGGTATGGAGTGTTATTCTGGGAAAGGTCAAAATTATTTTGCATTTTAATCCTATTTGAATTCAGAATGAGGATAGATCCTTAAAGATTTATAGTGTTTATTCTGGATTCTGGATTCTGACTTCTGATTCCAATATTCTATTTATTGCGGAAGATCAAGGGCAACTCAAAAATTCTGGGAGATATATTCTGAAGAAATCGGTTATGGCTTAAAGGCCTCAACCAGGGAGAACATCCCCTGGGTTTGCAGGAGTTTTACCCGATCAAACTTGGCCTTGGTCAGGCCCTCTCTGATCTCCTCAAAGGTATAGGTCCCTCCGCCGGAGGTGTTGACCAGCATGTTAACCGCGAAAATCGCTCCCGAAACAGGTTTGGTGCGATCCGTTTCCATCACATGGTCCCTTATGACAATGCGGCCACCGGAAGCAAGGGCCTGAAAAATATTTTGATATAAGGCCAGGTTTTGCTCAGGGCTGTTTTGATGAATAATCGCCGATAAAAGGGCCAGGTCATGACCGGAAGGCAGAGTATCTTGGTTGAAATCACCGGGGACCAGGGTGACCCGATCCAACAATCCCGCCTCCGAAAACCGTTTTCGGGCCATTTCAACGACCGGCGGGAGATCAAAAAGTGTAGCCTTCATTTCCGGGGAGGCCTTGAGGAAAGCAATGGTGTAGCTGCCGGACCCCCCGCCGATATCAATCAGGGCTTTTGCCGGGCCGGGGTTAATCGCCGCCACGATACCGTCGGCGGCTCCGGCCGCACCCACATGCATAGCCCCGATAAAGGCCGATAGGCGGCCATCGGCAAAGACGGTGTCGCCTCTCTTGGCCGGTCCACCCCGGTGTACGATATCCGTAAGCTGGGACCAGGTCTGCCAGAGATGGGCCGAATGTTGAAGACCCGGCAAGATGGAGGTGGGCTCGGAATCGGACAAGAGCGGGATCAGGGAGGGAGCGGTCCGATAATGATTGTCCTTCTTTTCCAGAAATCCCAAAGCACTGAGGGCGTCCAGCAGGACCATAGTAGCCCGAAGATCACCGCTAACTTTTCCGGCGATCTCTTCCGCGGATAAAGGAGCGGAAGCCACCAGACTGAAAAGGTTCATTTCAACGCCCGTTAACAAAAGGCGGCATTCCATAAAACTTCGGGCTATGCCGAAAATCGATTCCGCGGTGAATTCTCTGGCCATATCGGAGTCTCCTTTCTTTTTTCCGATCTCCTCAAAAATTATAATCAATACCCATGATTCTCAAACCAATTCCCTTTCATACATTTTTGTATTTGTAAAGTGTTATTTTTTAAAATTCAACCAATAGATCCAGCGAGGTTACAGGTTCTTTTAAAGATCGAAGGGTTTTTGCCGGCGTCTTGGATGATAACCGGGAGGAATATATTGTTCCGATTGGGAATGCCACCTAGTCCGGCTTTTCTCCAGCCGGAAATTTTTCTTCAATTTTTTCATTTTTTAGATTTTTTTTATGGTATACTTTTAAAGTAATATTAACTTACATTCTTGGTAAAGCCTCCAACTCTGCAAATTGCGTGTAACAGGTCAATACCTTGTTCGTCACTAAAAAGACCAAAGGGAAATTAGACCGTCCTGTGAGCGTGCAACAACCCCATTTCAA
>JACQYK010000106.1 GCA_016208255.1 Deltaproteobacteria bacterium
CAGAGTGGGGCCTCGGAGAAAAGAAAGGCCTTAAAAAGGCTGATCAAAGACTGCCGGGCCGGGATGATTGAATCCATTATCGTTTCTTCTTTGGACCGGTTGTCCCGGAATCTCCGGTTTACAGAGAATCTCCTTTTTGAGCTTCAGGGCTTAAATATCAGGGTCTTAATCACGGATATGCCCCATTATGAGCTGGAGTTTGAGTTCCAACTCATTGGTTTTGGTTTTCAGTGCTGCCCTGCTGTCTTTGATGCGTTTTTCAATGGCGATGATGACCTTCTCCTGCGTTTGGAGATTTTCCAGCTCCTTGCGGGCCGATTTACTCGTGCTTCCTTTGAGGTCATCGATCCATTCTTCGAGGGCCTTCTTGATGACGGTGGCGGTGACACTTTCGTCCTCTTCCGGCTCATAGGCTGCGACTTCCTGTGCCGCTTCTACCGCCTCGGCCAGATCGCTTTGGGCCTCACTGATCTGCCCTTCCAGCCTTTCAATTTCATCTGCCTCAGACTGAAAATATTCGGCAATGAGATATTCGTCGGGAATGAGTGCATGGTGCCAACCGATGGAAATGATGGTCTTCAGATCGTAACGAATCTGCTGCCACCAATTGACAAAGACCCCGGCGCTCTTGAATGCATCGAGAATGTTTAGGGGAATGAGCTGTGCTTTGAGTGTACTCAGTAGCTCGTGGCGGACTTCCGGCATCTTTTTCCCGTTATGCAGCTTCGAAAAATCGTCGCGCGCCACGGCCCACCAGGCTTCTAAGATGTTAAAGTGTGCGTCCAGTGTCTGCTGGAGCGCGGGATCGGCTTCCAGGGTGACTTTGATGGCGAGCTTGGTTTCGATCGATCCACGGAAGCCGCGGTAGCCGGGGCGCTTGGGCTGGAATAACGTATCGGGCTGTATGTCAAAGCGGGTAAAATCAACAGCGCAGGCATTTACCTCGGCCTGGGGGATGCCGCCGATCAGGTGAGCCTGGACATCCTCCGGTTCCGGCTCGGGGTGTTATCCACATAGCGGCGGATGTTGAGGTTGTAGTCATGGGCATCTACGATTTCGGTCTTATCCACCATTCGGCAGTATTTAGGAATTTCCAACTTGTGGGTAAAGACAAAATCGATCTTTTCGATGTCCTCGGGGCGTAGCTTGTTCTGGGCCTTGCCTTCGGTATATTCGCGGTCGGCATTGATAAAGAACACTTTGTTCTTCAGGGCTTCAGGCTTGTTCTTATTGGCCACGATCACGCAGGCAGGGATGCCGGTGCCGTAAAAGAAGCCGGGCGGCAGGCTGATGATGGCCTCGATCACATCGTCATTGATAAGAATCTCGCGGATCAGCTTTTCTTTGCCCCCGCGAAAGAGCACGCCATGAGGCATGATGGTGGCCATGTGGCCCTGGGGTTTGAGGCTGGCAAGCATGTGCTGGACGAACATGAGATCGGCCTTCTTGCCGTTCTCGGGGCACCATTCACGGAATCTGGTAGGAAATTTCATGTTTGCCCGGCTGTAGTTCTGGGAGAAAGGTGGATTTGCCAGCACGCGGTCAAACTTGCGAACCTGGCCATTTTCCAAAATCTGTGGTCCTCCAGGGTATCGCCATTTTCAATGGTGAAGCGGGTGATATTGTGGAGGATCATGTTCATGTTGCAAATCGACCAGACAGTGCCGTTGGAGTCCTGGCCGTAGGGTCGCCCCTCCTTGGTCGTCTATAATTCCTGTCCTTGGAGACGAACATCCTTAGACACATCACGCATGAGGTTTCGAAGTTTATTGAGGTTGAGCCTACACTGGCCGTTCTTTTCCACCAGCGTATATATTTTACGAATGATATCAGGCAATCTTTGGGTTGATTCACTCATGAAAGATCCTAGGCCAAATCTCGAAATCCACATCAGCCCTTGGCATTGGGGGTAGGTCAGGGGATTCCTGTTTTAGATTCCGGTCCAGAAAAAGACAAAATTTGCTAAATTCTTCCCCCAGTCACAAGTAAAACATCGCCTGTGACGAAGCTTGAGGCATCGGCGGCCAGATAGAGGGCCATTCCGGCAACTTCCTCAGGCTCTCCGATCCTCCTCATCGCCGAATTCTCAACCCGATAACTCAGATTTTTGGGATCTTCCCAAAGAACCCGGCTGAATTCAGTCCGTATCAAACCGGGACAGATGGCGTTGACACGGATATTATCTCTGGCCATCTCCTGGGCCATAACTTTCGTCAGCATATTCACTCCCGCTTTACTAATACAGTAGGCCCCTCCGCCACGAGCGGGTTGAATCCCCCCGAAGGAACTGATATTGATGATGTTGCCTCCCCCATGATCGCGCATATTCCTGCCGGCGATCTGGGAGGCTAGGAGATACCCCTTTAAGTTGGTCTCCATAACTCTGTCCCATACCGATTCCTCGGTATCGATAAGGAAGCTTAGCTTGGGGTTGATTCCCAAATTATTAACCAAAATATTTATTTGGGAGTAGCTCTCAAAAACCTTCGCAAAGAAGCTTTCAATTCCCTGTCTTTGGCCAACATTTGCCTCGACGGGGAGACACTTCCGGCCATATGATCGAATCTCCTTCGCCACCTCTTCCAGTTCTTGCATGTGGCGCGAGCAGATAGCGAGGTTGGCTCCTGCCTTGGCGAACCGCAGGGCTATGGCTTTCCCAATCCCCCGGGAAGAACCGGTTACAACGGCCACTCTTCCAGTTAATTCAAAATCTTTCCACTCCATCTTTACCCCCTGACTTTGAATAGAAGTTGCTTTTTGAAGGGCTGCCTTCAGACCAGGGCCAGGTCGGTGAAGGACAGGGCGACGATGACCCAGCCGTAAAAAAAAGATTTAGGGTTTTTTTGTGTATTCATTATTACGCGCCAAGGCAGAAAGCAACCTTGGCCCCAGGCCGGTTACATGGACTTGGCTGTTGCCAGTCGGTTTGTCTCCGTCCAAGTCCCGAATGAATAATGGAAGTGTACAAGGTATAAGGTCTGAGGAAAACCCTTATACCCTGTACCGTACACCTCATACCGAATTAATCAATACCCCATATTTTTCTTAAGTTCCTCGTCTATCCAGATACGGGCCATGATCGGGGCGGACCGCTGAGCACCCACGCGCACCTCCCCTTGATAGTTCTTCACCCAGGGCCACCAGGCGGTATAGTAGTAGGGGACGGGGAGGCTTATGGCGGGAGCCTGATCCAGGATATAAATAATAAGGTTTCTCATTTTCTCAGAAGCTTGCTTTTCGGTCAGGTTTGGATCTTTTACTACTTCCTCCCAGGTTTTGTCTACATAGGGATTGCTCATTATGTGTGGATTCCAGGTCTCGCCGGTCACGAAGTTTTTTCGGAACGTTGCAATGGGGGTACCGGGAGCGTTAATAAGGAAATACGCTTCGGAGTGAGTCTTTTTTACCATCTTGGCGAGATAGGAGGGGTAATCCGTCATCTGCAGTTCCATCTTGACCCCGACCTTGTCCAGGTAGGCCGCCACTATGGCGCACTGGTCCAGCTGGCTTTGGTCTGCGTCACCGGCCATATCGGCCTTGAAGGTGAAGCCATTGGGGTAACCGGCCTCGGCCAGAAGCTTTTTGGCCTTTTCCGGGTTGTAGGTATACAACTCCCTGACCGATGGGGGCATTTTCTCCAGGGGGGTGTAAACGCCCCTGAAAGAGGGATAGAAGGGATAGGCGTGCAATTCGGCATTGCCCTTAAAGAAAGAATCGATCATCTCTTGTTTATTGATGGCCAAGTTCATGGCCCGCCTTACCCGGATATCGTTAAAGGGCTTTCTATCCATGCGCATGGCCACCGAGAAATGTTGGGGCCCAATATGACGGGCCCATTTCAACCGGGGGCAGCTTTTTTTGAGCTCCGCGACGTATTTCCAGTTCAAGTTCATCATCAGGTCGAGTTTGCCCGTTCGTAATAAAGTCATCCGGGTCATTTCATCCTTGATGATCATCATCACTATTTTGTCATTAAGGGGCAGATGATATTTCTGGCCATTGATGGTTTCGTAGCCCCAGTAGTTTGGGTTTCTGGTGTAGTTTTGGCTATGGCCTTCCTTATAGTCGGTAAGCATATAAGGCCCGGTGCCGGTGAGATTTTGCCATTGCCTGGGCCCGCCCGGAGCTTTCTCCTGCTCGGGAGCCGGGATGCCGTCATAATATCCCCATCCGATGAGGTAGGGCCAATCCATGTTCCATTCGGCCATGTTAATGACCACTGTATATTTATTGGGGGTCTCCATTTTACCGAGAAAATCCAGATACAGGGGTATGGCCTTGGGGGAATTTTTTAACCGGCTTAAGTTGTAGACCACATCATCGGCCACCAGCTCCCTGGCCTTCATAAAAGGTTTTTCCTGCCACATAACCCCTTTCCGCAGATGAAAAATAAGCTGCATTAGTGGTTTTTTTTTCACTTCCCAACTCTCCAGAAGCTCGCCGGTTATAACATCCGGCGGTATATAGCCCACGTTTTCAAAACTATATTGTTTGGAGCCCCTAGGTCCCTTTTGGAGGTCCCCCATGAGCAGGTGCTCCACGACGAATCCCGTATCATAGCCGTGTTTCCAGTTCCAGTCGGCATTGTCCCAGGTCAGGGCGTTAAGATTCGGATGCAAATCCGTATAGGTCAAGGTGCCGCTGGTTACTACTTTTTCAGCGGCTTCGGCCCCTGAAATAAATATCCCGATGAATAACAGCGATAGACTCAAAAAGGCTAAAAAGTTCCAGGAATAACTTTTTTTCTTCATTTTCTTCCTCCCGTTAAAAGTTATTAAATCAATGATAGAAAAGGGTACTCAGAGATTTCACCTCCTTTTCGAGGGTTTTTTCTATTCATCTTGGAATCTCAGCGAGAGATTCCCAGTTTCTCCATCCGGGAATGGAGCGTGGTTCTCTTCATCCTGTGGAGTTCGGCTGCACCGCTCTAACCGCTCACCCTACCCCCCCTTTTTTCAAGCGCATATTGGAAGCAGTGGCGTTGGTGTCGCATCAAGGTCCAAAAGTTGATAAAACTCGGGAGCTATCAGCGGACGGCCCGGATGCGTGTTTCTAAATCAAACTGAAACCGCTACCCGGCAGATCTATCCCATGTCCCTTGCCCTTCTCTATCCAGCCAAACTCTTTTAAAATCGCTTGGCTATAGGTTACGCGCCCGGTGATCTTGTCCAGTGGTTCCGTAACCAACAGGAGCACTGCTCGGGTCATCATCTCCATCGGCTCTCGTAGCGGATCATCAAGGCTGCTGGCTAATTTGAAATAAACGGTTCCTGGTGTAGCCACGCCGACGCCAGGCGACACACAGCTCACAGAGATCCCATTAGAGTAGACTTCTTGAGCCAATCCCTGGGTGAATCGCTCCATGGCCGCTTTTGTGGCTCCATACATTGTGCCGCTGTGCTCCATATCCCTGTAAGGGCCCCTTCCAGGTCCGATGGCCCCGCGTGACGAGATATTTACAATGGCCCCGGACCGCCTTTCGAGCATATCTGGCAGTACCTTCTGGCACAGCATAAACGGACCATGCACGTTCACGGCAAAAGCGCGTATCCATCTCTTTACCGGTAAATCCTTGATAGGCACAAAATAAGTCAGTGCGGCGTTATTTATCAGCACATCTACAGGCCCAAAGGTTTGTTTAGCCTCTTTAATCAGGTAGTCACAGCTTTCTTCATTGGATACGTCACACTGTACTGCCAGGGCAGCCCCTCCGGCATCTTTAATCTCTGAAACAGTGGACATTAATGAGCCTTCAAGAAAATGATCTCCCTCATGAAGGGTGCGGGCGGCGCAGACTACCTTCGCACCTTCAACCGCAAAAAGCTGGGCGATTCCTTTCCCAATACCCCGGCTGGCACCAGTCACAATGGCTACCTTCCCATCGAGCTTTTTCATTATAGGCCCCCTCTAATGTTCATTATTTGATGATCTTTTCATAAACCGGCCGGTCCATTAATCCTTTATAAAGGGGGTGTTCCTTTCCATCATTTATCCCGCAGGCCCATTTTGCAGCAGCTTTGTACTCCTCTAAGTCGGCGATCTGAAGAAATGTCATTTTCTGTGCCGCCAGTGAACCCTCGGCATGGATTGACGCGACTTGCCCTTCTATGCCGGCCAGCTCCTTAACCAGTTTGATGGCCCGAATCCTATATTCGGTCGACACGCCCTCTTTTCCTGCCAGGTACTTTTCGAGCATATCATGTATGTCCGGATTATAGTAATCCTTGGCGCTCGGTACGGTAGCTACAAGACCACCGGCAATGTCCTGGACGACCTTCATGGCCTGGTGGTGGTTATCGGCGCCAAAGAATTTGGCACAGTTAGTCATCATTCGATCAGGATAAAGCCAGCCGGTGGTGGGATCAATGGTGGGATTCGCGGCGGCGGCCTTGGCCAGGGCCTTTATGGTTTCGGCGTACCAAACCAGCCAGGACAGTTTATCCCGGATTACCGGGTCTTTGTCCAAGCCGTTGTATTCGGCCATCAAAAGGGCCGCGCCGACATCCAGCGTGACCATGCCGACCTTGTTGCTGAGTCCGCTGAGCCTGTGGAAATTGGCAAACTGGTAGGTCACCAAGGGAGCAAACTCCCATTCTCGGCAAAGAAAAACCTTCTCCCAGGGAATAAACACGTTGTCGAACACAACCATACAATCGGCCCCAACATTATAGGCCGCTAGTGGATAGTCAAAATAATCTCCCCACTCTATAAAATCTCTCTGCGGGTGTATCAGAGTGACTCCCTGGGCGGCCGGTGATACGGCAAAGGCTACCGCATAGTCCTTGTCCTCCTGGGGCATGGCCCGGGAGGGGACAACAATAATGTAATTCACATATGTGGCATGACTGATATGGGCCAAACAACCGGTCACCCATATCCCTTCTTTGGATTCATCAACGATTCTCACATAAAAGTCCTTGTGCTGTTTCTGCTTTGAGGGACGTAGCTTTCTATCACCCTTGACATCGGTCACGCCCCCAGCCAGAGCAGCATCCGTTTTTTTACATTCTTTACGAAATGCTTCCACTCGTTCAACGTATTTAGAAACACCTGATTTTTTGTCAATCATTCTGCTCGATGCGGTGATGGCATGGAGCGCATCAATACCTACGAACTTCGCTCCCGATGACCTTCCCCCTTGAATCCGGGATTGCAATAACTGTAATTCTTGTCTCCTGACCAGATCAGCAGCGGTCTCCGGAGGCTTAAATGAGATATGGTAGGGTTCTCCATCATCCTCATAGGCTAAAATCAGATCCTTATATCGGGAGTCCTGATACATAGCGTAATCGATAAATCCCCGCTGTAAACCGCGCAGCAGAGTTGGATGGGCTGTAATGTCATTATACAATTTACCGTCAAAGTAAATGCGCCGACCATCTTTCAAACTTTCCACATATTCATTCGGTGTCCTTATGGCCATAATATCTATCCTTTCTTTTTGAAGGGCTCAAGCTGCCCTTAAATATTTTTATCTATTAGCTGCCCATAATGTCGTTCAACTCGAATTTTTTCACTTTACCGGTGGCCGTCTTAGGCAACTGCTGCAAGAAAATAATTTGCCTGGGAATTTTGTAGGAAGCCAGCTTGTCCCGGCAGAATTTCAGAACTTCTTCTTCCGCGATCCGGCTATCTTCCTTTCGGACCACGAAAGCCTTCCCCACCTCCCCCCATTTCTCATCCTTCACTCCGATCACAGCAGCCTCGGCGATCCCCGGATGAGAGGTCAAAACTTTCTCGATCTCCGCCGGATAAATATTCTCTCCACCGGAAATGAACATGTCCTTTTTCCGGTCCACAATGTAGACATAACCCTCTTCATCCTTGCGGGCCAAGTCACCGGTCAAATACCATCCCTCCCGGAAAACCTTCTGGGTCTCCTCAGGTCTTTTCCAGTATTCCTTCATCACCTGTGGCCCCCGGCAAATGATCTCTCCCACCTCTCCGGGCCCAACCTCCTGGAAATTATTGCCCACGATTTTAAAATCGCCGATCAGTTGGGGCAGACCGACTGAGCCAAGTTTTCGAATCACATCCCTTTTTTCGAGGTAATAAATGGCCGGGAACTCTGTGATCCCGAACCCCTGGGCAACGGTAAGGCCCCGTCGGAGAAACTCTTCCAGTACCCATCTGGGGATAGACTGGGCGGCGGTGGAAATAATTCTGATAGAGCTTAAGTCATAGGAAGAAAAATCAGGGACTCGCAATAATTCCTCCAGCATCATGGGAACACCCGCAAAATCCGTTACGTGGTATTGGGCGATGCATTCCAAAATTCGCCTGGCTTCAAAATTCTTGTGGAGAACCAAAGTCATCCCCCTACACAATCCCGGAATTAATAGAGAATTCATCCCGAAAGTATGAAAGAGGGGAAGCGCAATCAGGGAGATATCATTAGAATTAAGATCCTTACAGAGTAGCATATTTAAAGTATGAAAAAAGCTTTTCTGGTAAGTGGAGACGACCCCTTTCGGATGCCCCGTGGTACCTGAGGTATACATAATCATAAACGGGTCTTCTAAACCTAATTCAACCTCCGGCTCGTCTCCCACCCGGTCGCGAAAGAACTCTTCGTAGCTCAGGTGATCCTTTTCTAACGGAGTCTCGGTCGTAATCAAAGCCAATTCTTCGGGGGTCCATTTCTTTCGAATTGCAGCAGGATGACGGACAAATTCATTCTCAAAGATGAAAATCCGAGGCATGCAGTCGGTGATCTGGTAGAGAATTTCTTCCACGGTCAACCGAAAGTTGAGGGGAACAAAAATTCCTCCCAGCTTGATGGTGCCGAATAAGGCCTCCACGAATTGGGTAGAATTCCTGGATAAAATCGCTACCCGATCTCCTTTCCTGACACCAAGAGAACTCAATCCCTGTGCAATCTCATTGGCCCGCCGATTCAACTCCCCATAGGTGATTTCTCGCCCCTCAAAAATGAGGGCCACTTTATCTTTGCTGACAAAACTCGTATTCTTTAACAAAGATCCCAGCATCTTTTCTTTTTCTCCTTGACTAAAAGTCTTTGAGATTTCCACCCTTCAAAAAGGACATAAGTGAAATCCGAGGAACCGCAGAGAATGGGTGACTCCTTAAGCAGGAACCAAATTATGGTTATCTGTTGGTGATTAATGGCCCTTAAACATGGGAGATCTCTTCTCAAGAAAAGCGCGGATCCCCTCTTTATGGTCTTCTGTATATTTCAGATAATTTTGTACTAGTCTTTCCCACACCGATTGCGTATGAAGATTCGCATCCAATCCTTGGTACAGGCTGAGCTTCCCCATCTGGATAGCGAGTGGCGGTGCTTGGGCAATAGTGCGGGCCATTTCCTGGGTCACTCTTTTCAGATCTTCGTGGAGCACGACCTGGTTCACCATTCCGATCTTCTCCGCTTCGGTGGCGTCAATGATCCTGCCGGTAAAAGTGAGTTCGCAGGCCTTGGCGATTCCTATGATTCGAGGAAGATTGTAGGTGGACCCGAACTCGGGAATGAGGCCCACCCTGCTAAAAATAGCTCCCAATTTTGCCCTGTCCGAGGCAATTCGAATATCACAGGCAAGAGGAAGGGTGAGACCGACACCAAGAGCAGAACCATTAATTGAAGCAATGAAGGGAATAAGCATCCTTCTGATCTCGGTGCAGCCTAAGACATCTTTATTTGCTTCGTTTCTTACCCTCTGGGCTGGAGACATATCTTCTTGGATGGCCACATTAAATTCGTTCAAGTCTGCGCCGGCACAAAAGGTCCTGCCTGCTCCGGTAATGACAACGACCCTTACCTTGCTGTCATTATCAATGTCGTTTAGAGCATCCTTGAATTCTGCACCCATTTGAGCTGACCATGCGTTCAACTTATCCGGGCGGTTGAGGGTGATCGTAGCAATACCTTCTTTCTTCTCCAGAATAATCGTTTTATAATTCATCGTCCTCCTCCTCTTTTTTCATTTACTCCGCTTGCAGGTTTCATTTCCGTAAGACAGAAGATATATGCCTCCCTCGAAAACCCGAGAAACCGCAAAGAAGAGGGTATACCTAAAGTAATTGTCGATTTCCTTACACCATTTACTTCACCGGCTAAATTTTTCGGCCTGTTTCCGCCCAATATTTGTCGCGCAATTCATTTTTTCTGATTTTACTCAAAGGGGTCCTGGGGAAATCCTGGACGAACTCAACCCGTTTCGGTTTTTTAAAGCTGGCCACATGGTGACGGCAAAATTCTATCAATTCCTGCTCGGTGGCGCTCTTACCCTGTTTCAATATAACCAGGGCCAGGATGGCTTCCCCCCATTTCTCATCGGGAATACCGATCACGGCCGATTCCATCACCGCTGGATGATTCATCAAGACGTCTTCTATTTCCTTGGGGAAGATATTGAAGCCCCCTGAAATGATCATATCTTTTTTCCGGTCCCGGATAAAAACGTACCCTTCCTCATCCATCTCTCCCATGTCGCCGGTATAAACCCAGCCATTGTCCAGCGCTTCTTGAGTTTCCTTCGGCTTGTTCCAGTACCCCACCATGTTGCTGTCGCAGAAGATGGCGATTTCTCCCACCTGTCCGGCAGGCAGGATCTCCCTGTTTTGGTCGACAATCTTTAGCCGTCCATTGATTCCCATTCTCCCTACAGACCCAAGTCTTCTTACCTCCTGTTCCGATCCTTCGACCCGGTGGTCTTCCGGTAAAAGCCGGCAACCATACGGCCCGGTTTCTGTCAGTCCGTATCCGCCTTCAAGTTCGCACCCCTTGAAGACTTCTAAAGCAACACGCAACTGGCGCACTGTCATTGGAGCCGCCCCGTAGATGACGCGCCGCAAACTACTTAAATTATACTTTTTGATGTCGGGTACCTTTTCCATAAGAATGTAGAACATGGAAGGGACAAAACCCGTCAAGTTGATTCGTTCTTTCTCAACAGTTTCGACAAAGTGGCGTGGTTCGAAGTCACGGGTAATGACGATCGTGTTACCGAGGTATACGTTGGAGAGGGTCCGGCCGGTCGCAGCAGCAGCAAAGAGGGGCATGGGCATCAGCATCCGCCCCCTGCTGAGACCAAGGGCGCCATTGTTGGCAAGCAGGATCTGCCCTCGGTGAGTCATCATGGCCCCCTTCGATTTTCCGGTGGTACCGCTCGTGTACTGGATCATCGCCAAGTCATTCCCTTGAATAGACCTTTCCGGCTCGGTGGCCGGGACTGTTTTCAGAAGTCTTTCGTATTCCAAGGCGCCCTCCACCTTCTCATCGGTGCAGATAAAATATTTCAACGAGGGGACGGAAGAGCTGAAGCTACGCACACATCCGGCGAATTCACTATCAAAGATGATCCCCTGAACCTGGCAGTCATTAAGGATGTGGGTAATCTCCTTATCGCTGTAACGATAATTCATCTTTACTGCAACCATCCCGGTTTTGGTCGCAGCAAAGAAAGCTTCCAAATAACGGTGGGAATTTTTCCCCAGAAGAGCTAAATGATCCTTCGGCTTAATCCCCAGTTTACGAATAGCATTGGCCAGTTGGTTGACTCGATCATTTACCTGGCTCCAGTTCAGACGTACACCTTCGAAGACGAAACCTTCCTGCCGGGGATAGACCCTGGCATTGCGGGTGACCATTTCTCCCAGACAATCAAGATCTCCAAAAATCATAATTTTCTCCTTTATTCCAATCAGTTGTCCAGATAAGAGTCATTACGGTTCAACCAATGATGCCCTGGGTTCGGAGCTGAAGAATTTCTTGATCGGTCAAGTGGAAATAATTCCTGAGAATTTCATCCGTATGCCCTCCTTTCGCAGGGGGTGGGAGTCGGACCTCCAGGGGGGTTTCAGGAAACTCAAAAGGAATCCCCAGGATTTTCATGGGCCCATAAAGTGGATGCACAACCTCTCTCACCATCCGGAGCTTCTCGATTTCCGGATCGTTGAAGACCTCATCTATCTTCCGAACCGGGGAACAGACCAACCCCTTTTCCAAGGCCAACTGCCGGACCCATTCCCTGGTAGGCTTTCTCAAGAAGATTGTTTTGATTTCTTTCAAGAGATCTTCAATATTCTCCTGGATCTTCTGGATATCGGCAAAGCGCGGATCCTCTTTCAGGTATGAAAATTCCTTGATCTCACACAGGCGTTCCCACATCTTTTGCGAACTCATGGTGAAAACCAGACCACCGTCAGAGGTGGGGAAATAGTCCGAAACAACGGTTTTGATGAGGCCGCGATTCCCGATGCGAAGAGGAATTTCCCCGCTCAGCAGGTATCCCCAGGCCCGTTCTGCTAAGAGCGATACAGCCACGCCGAAGAGCGTGACTTCAATCAACCTCCCATGCCCCTCTTGCTCCCGGGCAAAAAGGGCGGCGGAAACGGCCATGGCCGCATAAAGGGAAGCCTGCAGGTCAATGGCGGGAATGGCGATTTTAAGAGGATCTCCATTCGGCTCGCCGTTAATGCTCATGAGGCCGGATTCAGCCTGGATGGCGAAATCGAATCCCGCCCGATTAGCATAATCCCCTTTGGGGCTGTACCCGGAAATCGAACAGTAGATAAGCCGGGGATTGATTTTTTTCAAGTCCGGGTAATCTAGACCGGCCTCCTCCAGTATTCCCGGTCGAAAATTTTGTACCAGCACATCAGCTTTTTTTACCAAGTCGAGGAACATTTCCTTTCCTTTGCCCGAAAAAATGTCCAGGCCGAGGCATTTTTTGTTGCGGTTAAAGGGCATATAAAGACGCCCGTCGAGAATACGCTCTGAATAGGGAAGGAAAAGGCGTGTTTTATCTCCTTCGGGGGGCTCAATCCTGATCACCTCTGCCCCCATATCGGCGAGGTGCATGGAGCAGGCCGGGCCGGCAATGACCCTTGAAATGTCCAAAACCAGCGTATTATGCAAAGGATAATTCATTTTTCTTGTCCCTCTTTTCCCATTACTGATAATTGAGATTTTTCTATTTTAAATTTCTGCATTTTTTAACGGGTTATTATCGTTTTATTGTAATTGTGCCGGTAACATTCATGAGACGATTCACCTGTTCTGGAACAGGTTCGGGGCTTGGTCGATTAATTCTTCTGCCGTCCAGAGTCCATTTTTCTTATAAATGGTTTTCTCCCTGACTGGTTCGGTATACAGGGCAACTTTCCCGCCGCTGACATAAAATATTTTTCCATTGATGTTTCCGGCCTGATCGGTTCCCAGATAAGCAACGAAAGGTCCTACCGCTTCAGGAGGCGGTGGATTGGATTGCCATTCAAATTCTTCCTTATCGATCAGCCCGAGTTTATACCGTTTGGTAATCACGCTGCTGGCTGCTTCCCCGATTGTTTTGGGGACCAGCCGAGAGTACGCAAATGGATGGTAGGCATTGCAGGTTATTCCGGAGCCTTCAATATCTGCGGCAACGGATCGGGTCAACCCGACTATGCCGGCTTTGGCGGCGCTATAAACACATAAACCGGGCGTGCCCAGCCAGGATCCTGATGTGCAGTTGATAATTCGTCCCCATTTCTTTTCTTTCATTAAATCGATGGCCAAACGGGTACAAAGGAAAGCACTTCTCAGATGTGTATCCAACGCCGTTTTGTATGATTCCTCCGTAGCTTTCCAGATTGATCCACCCACCCCGACGCCGGCGTTATTCACCAGTATATCCAAATGTCCGAATTGATCAGCGGCATATTGTATTAATTTTTTACATATCTCGGCCTTGGAAACGTCGCCGAAAAAAGGTGCGGCTTTCCCCTTCGCCCGGTTAATATCGGCCGCGGTGGTTTCAGCGTCACCGCCTTCGGTGCCCGATCGACGGTTATTGGTGATTACCGCTGCACCCTCTCTGGCCATAGCCAGGGCGATGCCCCGACCGATACCCTGACCCGAACCGGTAACGATGCAGACCTTTCCCTTCAATGTGTCAGCCATTATAGAATCCTCCCACTAAACCGCCATGCCCCGCCTTTTGGGGCGTGGCACCACCAATCATGAAAATATAACTCGTTGGGTAACGAACCCTATTTTCGGATTAAATAGTTTGATGCTCGGTGCGGGCGATAATTTCTTCCTGAAGTTTTGGATTCAGATCCACAAAATAGGCACTGTATCCGGCCACTCTGACCAACAGATTCCGGTACTTACCCGGATTTTTTTGAGCATCCCGGAGTGTATCGCTGTTCAGAATATTGAATTGCATGTGCCAGAATTTTAGGTCGCACCAGGAGCGAATCAGGGAGACCAGGGTATTGGTGCCTTCTTCTCCAGCCACAACCTGGGGGCTAAGCTTGACATTCAACAATCGGGCGGCCCTGTTCTTATATTGGCCGGCCTTCACACTAGCAATGGATTTCAGGGTGGTGGTCGGTCCTCTTGTGTCGCATCCTTGAGTGGGTGATATTCCCTCAGAAAGTGCCTCCCCCGCTTTTCGCCCATTGGGAGTCGCACCGACTCGGGCCCCGCCGATAACATGCTCGGTGATCGGGACGTAAATATAATCGAGCTTACCTCCATTTATGTTGGTATAGGCGGAGACAATCTCAGCGAACAAAGAATCGATCTTCAGACCAATCTCTTCAGCAAACCCTTCATTGTTGCCAAATTTGGGAGCGTTCAAACACAATTGTTGCAAGGCTTCTTTTCTCTCAAAATTCCTTTCCAATGCTTCCAGCAGCTCCTTCATGGTAATTCTATTATCTTCAAATACCAGCTTTTTAACGGCTGCGAGCGAGTCGACAGCGGTACCGAATCCCATAATGCTGGTATTTCCAAGACTTACACCATCTTTTATTTTATATTCATAGATGTCACTTCCGTTTTTCATGCACAAGTCATGAAGGGCAGAGGTTTGCGGCGCAGCAACGGTTCGCCGTTTAACGGTATCGATGATCGTCTGGATTGTGAATATATGCTTATAGGCATACTTCAACTGGGCTTGGAATGCATCCCAGACATCGCCGAATGATTGGAAATCTTCAGGAGCCATGGTTGCCACCCCGATCTGCACCTCGCCGAATCTTCTGAGCTTACCCTGATTGAAGGTCATCTCAATGATGGCCCCCAGATTCACCGGGGAACCGCCGGTAAAATAGGTATCGCGGTTGAGCATTTTTACCTCGGTACAACCGGTCGGCGTGTAGTCTCTGGCTTCATCCAAGGGTGCGCCCTTGGCCAGGAACAACTCGATGATCTCCTCGTCGTTTAACACCAGGCCAGAAAGGTACGGGCTGTTCCCGAAGAAGCAATCACACCGGTATCAGGTTGTTGTCAACCCCCACTCCCTGCCTATGTTTCAAAGGATCCATGGATTTGAGGTCGAAGAAAATGGTGCCGGAATATCGACCGATGTTTTTCAAATCCTCCCACCGACAATGACCGGCAGTTTCTATGGCAGTGTCGATTCCTTTAGTTTGAGCGGTTCTTAAAAGATTGGCGGCGAACACAGGCTGGAACACAGGATCCCCGCCGCCCAAGGTCAATCCGCCACCGGAACGGGCATAAAATACGCTGTCATCCTCGACCATTTTGATGATTTCATCGGCACTTAGTATTTGCCCAAACAACTCAAAAGCCTTTGACGGACAAACGTCCAGACAATGGCCACAGTTATTGCACAACAATCTGTCGACCCCCATTTTACCATCGTCTCTTTGGTAAATAGCTGCTCTTTCACAGGCTTCGATGCACCATCCGCAAGCCTTAACCCCGATGCATTTATTGGCGTTGTAAGCTAACTCTGGATCACGGTTCTGACTTTCGGGGTTTGAACACCACTTACAGCGTAGCGGACAACCTTTTAAGAATACCAGTGTTCGGATCCCCTTGCCATCGTGAAGTGAGAATTTTTGTATGTTAAAAACAAGCCCCTGGTCGAGAGATTTCACTTTTTTATTGTTTTTATCTTCCGCAACGATCAAGTTTTTGCTTTCGTCGGTTTGTGTCTTCAGGGTAAGATTCATGATACGCTTTTTACGAGAATCATGAAAATGGGCTTTCGATGACTTTTTGCAAGTCCGTCCTTACTGATATTTCTCAGTTTTTAAGAATTTTTTTAAACCCCGGGATAATTTTGGGTATAACCAAAAGGTAATCCCTGCTCACCTGGTTATGCCGGGTAATTGGGCCTTCTTTTTAGAGAGATGGCCCTGGCTGCTTCTTGTACGATACCGAGATTTATTGTCATATGTCTCGTCCAGGAGATATAATCCATGGCGTTGGGGAGATCTTTGTGCAAACCACCCAGAATGGAAGCCTTAGTATATTGCAATACCGCGGGTGAATATTGAAGAAGCTTTTCGCATAATTCATCCGTGGCTGCTTCCAGTTGATTTTCAGAAACCACTTTATAAACCAGACCCCATTCATAAGCTTTCATCGCATCAATAGGTTCTCCCAGAAGCAACATTTCCATGGCTCTTTGCAATCCTATCATTCGGGGCAGAAACCAGGTCCCGGCACTGGGAGGCATTAATCTGGCATAGGCCTCCCACAATGTTGCCGATTCGGCCATGATCCTGAAATCACAAGAGAGGGCTAGATCGCAGCTCATCCCGACCGCAGGCCCATTGAGGGCCGCAATGGTAATTTTTTTGACCGAGGCCGCGCGTATGTCGCCTGCTCCAGCAGGTTCCGGCCAGACCTCCTTATTGGCCCCCGCCTCCGGCAAAAGTTGAATCACCTCTTTTACATCGAGACCCGAACTAAAATATTTTCCTTTCCCGGTAATGACCAGGATCTTGACATTGGGGTCGGCGTTGACTTCATTGAGTGTAGCGGCAATCTCTCCCTGCATTTTCAGATCAAAGGTATTCAACTTCTCCGGTCGATTCAGGGTGAGTTTCGCGACTCCCCGCTTATCTAAGTTGTATTCGGTTATTTCTCTTTCCATATGTCCTCCCTCCGGATTCAGAGATCCGATTTAGCTATAGCTCCCGTAAGAGCTCCGACATCATAGATTTATTCCTTTTTTATAAGGGTGCTTAAAATGCTTAAGAAAACTCATTCCCGATAAAGCACGATAAATAGTAACCCGGTGCCGGTTTTATTTCAGTTTAAATAGACGCAAGGCATTTTCTCTCAGGTACTTGGGACGGACGTGGTCTCTCAAAGGCAATTGATCCACATCTTCAAGAGATCTTTCAAAGGTCAGCAACGGATACTCCGTTGCCCAAAGGATCTTATCCTGGGCCCTGGTATTTAAATGCTGGATGAATTGGGGTGAAAAATATTTGGGCCGGTAGGCATTGGTCATTGCATAGCAATGGGGGTATTTGATAACATTGTGTATTGCTATCTCCATGCTCGCCGGATCAGCGGTCCCATGAGTCTGTATGACCTTCAATTCCGGAAAAAGATAGCAAAGTTCGTCCACAAACAGCGGGTCCTGGGTGCGTGCCAAACCGGCGGGACCGGGATAACCCACATTGACATGCACCTTTAGGTCGTGTTCTATGGCCAGAGGGTAAAATGGCGTCAGCCTGTTGTCCAGGCAGGACACTCCAAGACGCCAGCCCCCAAACCGGATCACCTGAAGTCCGATCTCCTTAATGAGCCCTTTGATGCGTCTAACCTCGGCCATGATGTCATTGGTAATCGGATTCACTGGGGAGGCCACAACAAATTTTCCAGGATATTTCTTCACGGCCTCCATGATCCATTCTTTGTCTCCATCGAACTGGATAGTCAACAGGCCGCCCTCAACTCCAGCCTTTTCCATTTCATTAACTAACTTTTCCGGTGTCATTTCCATCTCCCGTTTATCCACACCCGAAAATAGGTCCATGAGACCTCCCTTATCCTTTTTCGCTTCCTCAGCAGCAAACCCGAGGGCCTGGGCACTTGGAATCGTGATGAGGCCATCAAATGCCTTAATTTTTGTCATTTTACCCCTCCTGTTTTTTGTGATTAGGTATAACCTCTAATTTGCTCCCCCTTAGCTCGGTCCTTCTTTTTAAAAACACAACGGACTGCCAAGAAGAAACGACTCAACCAATGCACTGGATATCGAATTCATTCGGCCAGCAGGTCCAAAGGTGAATACCCCCGCAGAAGGCTCCGGGCCATTATGAAGCGCTGCACCTCAGAGGCCCCCTCGGTAATTCGGGACCTCCTCAAATCCCGGTAGTAGCGCTCAAAGGGCAATTCCCGGGTGTATCCATAACCCCCATGCATCTGGATCACCCTGTCCACCACCCGGCAACCCATCTCCGAAGCATAAACCTTGCACATGGCCGCTTCGTGGCGTACCTCCTTGCCCATGTCTGCCTTGTAACAGGCGTGCATCAACATCAGTTTGTTCCAATGTACCTCAGCTGCTGAGTCCACTATCATCCACTGGATGGCCTGGCGGTCAGCCAGCGGTTTCCCGAAAGTCACCCGATCCTTAACATAGGCTATGGCCATCTTCAAACACCGCTCCGCCGCCCCGATGGCGGCCGGGGGATGATTTAACAATCTCCCCTGCACTATCCATTTCTGGGCAAAGTCAAACCCCAGTCCGACTTTTCCCAGTACGTTCTCTTGGGGCACTTCGCAGTTATCAAATACCAGCTCGCTGGGCCGGTGTCCCCCCATGGTTTCTATCTGGCGGGCCACCGTGAATCCGGGGGTCCCTTTGTCCACCAGAAAGGCGGTAATGCCTCCCCGGGCCTTTTTTCCCCGGTCAGTCAGCGCGAACACTATGGCGAAGTCCGCCCGGTCCCCCCCACTGATAAATATCTTCCGGCCGTTGATTACCCATCGGTCTCCTTTAAGTACTGCTGTTGTTTCCATCTGCGAGGGATCCGAACCCGCGTTAGACTCGGTCTGGGCGAAACAGTACATCTTATCCCCGGCTATCATAGGCAGAAGGTACCTCTTTTTCTGGTCCTCGCTGGCATCGTAAAGGATTATGGGGGGCTCCCCCATGACAGTCAGCCCTACCCCGATCGTTCCAAGCAGACTCTTGTTTAACTCAATGTTTACCAGGGCCTGGCCTATCCAACTCAGCCCCACCCCACCGTACTCCTTTGGCACCGATAAATTCCATATCCCTATCTGCTTCATCTTTTTCACCAAGTCGGCAAAAACCGCCGGGTCTAAGTCCCCCGACAGAGGCGGAAGCAATTTCTCCCGGGGCACCAACTCCTCCTCCACGAATCTCCGCACGGTCTGCTGTATCATTTTTAACTGGGTTGGTATCTTAAATTCCATAATCTATTCCTTTCTTTTAAAATTCTTTAAAATTTTACTTCTTATTAGGTTATCCGGACCACTCTGATCGTAATATTTATCCATTTATAGAATTTGAAAATTTGTCCTTAATTATATATTTCTTATTCTTTAAGAATTTTTTTAAACTCCGGGATCATTTTGGGTATAACCAGCCGGTAATCCCCTACTACCCCATATTGGGCTCGCTTAAAAATAGCCGCCTCCGGATTGGTATTCACGCATATGATGGTCTTAGAGGCCGCGCATCCGGTCATATGCTGTGAAGCACCGGAAATCCCGACGGCGATGTACAATTGGGGACTTACAAATTTTCCAGTCAGACCTATCTGTCTGTTGGGGTCAATCCACCCGGAGTCAACCGCAGCGCGGCTGGCTCCCACGGTTCCCCCCAGCACTGCCGCCAACTCCTTTAATACTTCGAAGCCCTCCGGTCCTCCCAGTCCCCGACCCCCGGAAACAATAACCCGAGCGTCCTCCAATCTCACATCCCCCCCGGATGACGTGGAGTAACCCACTATCCGGGTCCTTTGGCGTATTCCGTCCATACTTATATCAACTTCGATTATCTCGCCTTTGCGGGCTTTGTCCTCCATCGCCGGCTCTTGGCACCTGGGGCGGATTGTGAAAAGATAGGGCCTCCGTCGAGATGACAAGAAGTTGATAACATTACCCCCGTACACCGGGTGAATACCGTAAAAGCTGCCTCTCTCCGGGTTGTATACCAAGTCCAGACAGTCCATACTGCACCCCGCTCCGATCCTTACGGCCAGCCGGGGAGCCAAGTCCCTGCCAATAATATCGTTTCCGAAAAGTACTACGTCAGGGTCAATCTCCCTGAACAGGCTGTGTAACACTTGGGCGTAAAGATCCGCCTGATAAACGTTCAATGCCTCATGGGAAAAGAGGTGCACCTTTTGGGCGCCCAACGCCACCAACTCACCGGCCGCCTGCTGCGTCTCCGACCCCTGGGGGCCCAGCAGCGCCACGTGAACCTCTCCCTTGACTATTTCGGCCAGTCGACCAGCTAAACCCATCAACTCGGCCGTCATTTTATTAGCCTTGCCGTCGGTTGCCTCGGCAAGAATCAATATTTTCATACAAGTTTAACCTCCCTCAGTATTCCTCTCTTAATACGTGTTTACAAAACCTTGTCGGCAGTCAGCCGTTTCACCAGGTTGGCCGATTTTTCTTCCTCGTTTTGGCCATCGATGATCAGGCAGTTTATTTCATTGTCGGGTATTTCCGACCCCAGACAGACGGTCAGTGAATTTTCGGCGGGGCTTTCACCACTTATCCCTACCTCCTGCGGGCCCCATACCAGTACTTCTTTTTCCATGGCCGCCATGATGTTGGGCATGGTAGCATAGCGTATGGAAAAATTTTCACTGGTCACGGTAACCACAGCAGGCAATTCCAACTCCGTTTTCCTGATCTGGTCATCTTCACCCTGTTCCACATAAAGAAGGTTATTCTCCAAGGCCACCGTCTTGGCCACTGTGGCGCAGGAAAATCCCAGTATCTCGGCCAGGGCCGGACCCGTTATGCCCGCGTCAGTGTCGGATGCCTGTCGCCCGCACATTACCAAATCCACACCCCCAATCCTCTTAATGGCTTCCGCCAAAACCCGAGCAACCCCATAGCTGTCGGCCCCTTCATAACCTTCCTGATCCAACAGTACAGCCATTCCTGCCCCCGTTCCCAGTGCTTCCCGCAGTGACTCCTCAATGGAGCCCGGACCCAGGCAAAGTAAAACTACTTCACTTCCGTCCCGGTCTTTTATCTGCAATGCCGCCTCAACGGCATTTTCATCATAGGCACCAAACATCCTAGGCACATAGTCGGCCACTCGGACCCCGCCACTGCCCTGTACGGAAAAAGCCGCGGCCGGAGCCTCAGGGTCCGGCACCCACTTTATACAGACCACAATTTTCACAATCATTTTCCTCCCTGCTTTGATATTTGACCGCCATGATTGAATCCGCAGCATCCCCTGGAATTCTCCGACAGCTGTCCGGCCACCAGTTCAACCAAGTCGCAAACTCTTACCTCGCTGTGGCCAGACGAGGTAAGCCCCGATTCCAACATCTGCAGGCAAAAAGGACAGGCCACCCCGATGACCTCAGCTCCTGTTTCCAGCGCCTGGTATACCCGCAACCCGTTGATTCTTCTTCCCGTGTTGTCTTCCATCCATATACCGCCCCCGCCTCCACCGCAACAGAAGCTATCGCTTCCGGAAAAAACCATCTCACGATACTTTCCATCCAGTTGGCTGATTAAATACCTGGGTGCCTCCATTATGCCGTTCAGCCGGCCCAGATAGCAGGGGTCATGATAGGTTAACTTCATTTCCAGTCTATCCGGCTTCAGATCCAACCGCTTTTCTTTGATCAGCCCGGCAATAAATTCCACATGGCTAATCACCTGATAGTGTGCGCCCATGACCCCATACTCCGTTTTCAGGGTATTGTAGCAATGAGGACAAGCGGTAACAATCCGGTTAAAGCGGTACTGGTTCAGCTTGGCGATGTTCTTCCTGGCCATTATCTGATATAAGTATTCGTTACCCACCCTCCTGGCCATATGGCCGGTGCAGCTTTCCTCCTGCCCCAGTATGGCAAAATCCACCCCGGCGCTGATGAATACTCTGGCCATTGCCCTGGATACTTCCATGTTGCGCTCAACCAGTGCGCCGGTGCAGCCCACCCAAAAAAGAACATCAAACTCTTTCTTGTCCGAGGCCAAGGGAACCTCCAGGCCTTTGGTCCACTCCGTCCTGATTACATTGGCACCGCTCCAGGGGTGACCTCTCTTCTGTGTACTGGCAAGCGGCAGTTTGAAGCTTTCAGGCATTTTGCCTTCTACCATCACCCGGTAGCGCCTCAGATCAATAATTTTATCCATGGAGTCGGCCATCGTCGGGCACTTTTGCTGGCAGGCGCCGCAAGTGGTACAACACCAGATTTCATCGACCACTGTTCGCATCGCTAACGGTTCCCGTAAGTCCTTGACCTTCATTATTTTTTCGTTGATCTCCCTGGGAGAAAGGGGCTTCCCACTGTTGTAGGCCGGGCATAATATCTCGCATCTTCCTGCCCCTACACAGGCGTCCAAGGACATCAACTGGTGGTAAGTGAAGTCTTCCTTCTTTGAAACCCCGAAATTTTTCTCTGCCAAGTTGATCTCCCGGGGCTGACCCCGCAGATCACGTCCTCCCTCCCAGAATATATTCAGAGGGGCTACCACTATATGCGACAATTTCAACCAGAGTAAGGCGGACATGGCAGCGAAAGCCAGCAGCATGTGGAACCACCAGATAAAGGTGTGTGTCACAAAGACCCCTGCCCGGCCCCTCAACAGAGCGACAACCGGGTAGCTTGGGTAGGCCCATAATTCCCAGCCCGGGTTTCCGGCCGGGTCGGCGGCGATTCGACCGCCCTGTACTATAAAGCCAGTGACCAGGATCAGCCATGGAAAAAGCAATGTAACCAGGGTGTCGATTGTGTTGGGGTCTGCCGCCTGTTTTAAAAAGTAACGCCGCGCAATCAGCCCTGAGACCCCTAATAAGGCTCCCAGTCCCAGGGTGTTCAAAGTAATCTTGAACAGCACGAACTTGGATTCGGTCAAAAGGTGAAGGTTAAGATGGGTATCCAGCATAAGCAGAACGGTCCCCAGGACCAGCACCAGAAATCCATAAAAAACCATCAGGTGCATAATCCCGATGAACTTTTTTTCGGCCAGAAGCCTCTGTGAGGCCATGGATCTAACCAGGAAGGCAATCTGCCTCGCGGCATTAAGAGGGACGCTTTCTTTTCTTCCCAGGTGCCAGAGGTTCATTCTTTTTTTCAGACCATAAAGATTATGAATCTACGTCTTTAACGGATGATACGTATTCTCTTTTTCCCGAATGTTTAAGAAAGGGCTCTTTCAGCGAAAATTGAAGTATTACAGTCAAAACAAAATTACCCTCATTCAGGATTACGATAAAAAATCTTTAAGCAAACTGGTTCAAATTTCATTACAGGTATTGTCTTTTTTATCCTTCTCTTCATTGGCTTCCTTAGTATTCGTTGCATAAGTTCCACTACGTTAGGCTGCCTGTCCACTATTTTCTTAATTGTATCTATTTGGTGTTCTTTTCAATCAAAGGAGGCCATCAAAATTGCTCATTTCATCAAATTGGGTAAAAATAGACTGATTTGAGGAAACAAAATCAGGACAGCCAACGCAACCAGTTCTGCGATCACATATGGTAGCGCTCCGATAAAAACTGTTCCGAGTCGATATTTAGGAAAGGCGCCGGCGATTACGTAACAATTTAGTCCGATAGGCGGGGTAATAAGTCCAATCTCGGCCATGACCATGACAATCACTCCGAACCATATGCCGTTGAATCCTAGTGAGGTGATAATAGGATAATAAATTGGCAAAAGTAGTACGGCCATGGCCACGGTATCCATGATGCAGCCTGCAATAAAGTAGGTAAGAAGGATCAGAATCAGGATGATATAGGGGTTGGCGGAAAACTCGAGGACCATTGTCTTCAAATGATCGGGGATGCCGGAGAAGGCGATGAAGGTATTGAAAATCATAGCCCCGATAATAAGGGTAAAGATCATCACTGTCACGCGAGCCGTCCCTTGTACGGCCTGAAAAAGTTTTTTGAAACTCAGTGTGCCTTTGGCCAGAGCAAATATAAAGGCGATAAAAGTCCCTATCGCGGCCGCTTCGGTTGCGGTAAAAACGCCCCAGTACATTCCCCCTATCACGGCCAAAAAAATAAAAACCAATTCCCACGCTCTAGCCAGCGAAACAAGCTTTTCTTTGAATGTTGACCCTGGACCGGGAGGTCCCCAAGTTGGATTCATTTTACAAAGGATAACCGTCAATAGGCTACAGGTTAAAATCAATAATAATCCAGGGAAAATTCCGGCAATAAAAAGCTTGCCGATCGATTCCGTAGTAATAATCCCATAGATAATAAAGCCCAAACTCGGCGGGATCATAATGGCAAAAGTTCCTCCCACGGCCACACTGCCGGTCATGATATTGGGGTTGTAGTTATATTTTTCCATCTCAGGAATACAAATAGTGGACATGGTTGCCGCTGCAGCGGAACTGGAACCACTCACAGCTCCAAAAGCTCCGCTGCCAAGTAACGTTGCAACCGCCAATCCACCGGGTAAGCGCCCCACCCATTTATAGGCGGCCCGGAAGGCCAAGGTTATAAGACCCGATTCATTAGCAAAGTGCCCCATCAGAACGAAGAGGGGGATACACATGAAGTTGTAATCTGCGGCCCAGGTAAATGGCTTCATACCCACAGTCGACAGTGCTGCGTTGGCACCCTCCAAAATCCAGATTCCCAGAAATCCCGCCAATCCCATGGCGAAGGCGATCGGCATATTTAAGGCCATCAACAGGAACATCAAGAGAAAACCCGCGATTCCTACTATAACTGGCGTCATTTCGAA
Source organism: Deltaproteobacteria bacterium (assembly GCA_016208255.1). Taxonomy (GTDB): domain Bacteria; phylum Desulfobacterota; class RBG-13-43-22; order RBG-13-43-22; family RBG-13-43-22; genus RBG-13-43-22. Next base: position 24,652 of record JACQYK010000106.1, read on the forward strand.
TCCCCTTTGTCTTGAATTATGGATAAAATATCCTCCGCTAAGTGCCCTATCAGAGAAATAGCGGCTATGGTGGAGCCAATCGGAACCAGCAATGTGAATATGAATGTCGGGATTTTGAGTATATCGGTATAATTCCCTCGTTGTTCAATGGCGATCCTAACGCTCTGTGAGACAAGCACAGTCAAAAAAAATAGGGTTAGGATATTGGTCATTATTCCCAATAGGGCCTTTACCCTTTTAGGGAGCATAATAGTTATTACATCGACGCTGACATGCGTTTTCAGGGTAATTGAATATCCAAAGCACATAAATATTATCGTGCACATAGTTAATTCAGAAAGCTCCAGAGCTCCAGGCAATGTTCGATTAAAAAGATACCGGCCCCCTACATCTAAAATGGTAATTGCTGCGAGCAGAAAAATGGCTATGGCCCCAGCTGCATATATCAAGGAGTTAACCCGCTCGAAATTCTTCCACAACCTACTAATAACCGATGTCTTTGGACTTATTTGACTTAAGTTCTGCTCTTCTGCCATCATGTCCCCTCCCTTTTACACCTTTGGCTATTACAGGTAACTGGTCAGCTTTGTGCTAATGTAGTGTATCCGTAATCACATTACGGCCTTGTCAACCCCTATTTGATCCGGAATCCAATCTTTTCAACCTGGATTCCCACTTTCACCGGGGAATGACAGCTTAGGGACATTGGAAAAGGAAGAAGACACACTACAATAGCTGTTTCAGCTACTTCCAGGTTGGCTTATAAATGGGCTCAGCGCCAAGTCTCTTCAAAATTGACAAATAAGCCTCCACGGTTTTCTTGGCCGGCAATCCTTTGCCTTCCATTTCTTTTATCCAAATATCCCATATGGAGATAAGTGCCTGCTGGAATTTTGCCAATTCCTGTGGAGGCAACTTATATTCTATTACTCCGTGGCTTTTATACAGCGGCTTAGCCACTGTTTCACTTAAAAGTTCATACCCAATCACCGTCTTGTCTGGAGAGCCATGGGTCATCCAGCCCACAAATCTTTCATTTATATTATCGATAATTTTTTTAATGTCCGGGGGCAGGCTTTCCCAAGTTTTCAAATTCATGAGTAAGGCCAGTGGGGCACAGCCGAGATCGGTTTCAAGCACATACTTGACGACCTCATAGGTTTTGTAATCCGGGGCCGCAGCCCAGTTATGAAACAGGCCATCAATCATTCCCCTTTGCAATCCCAGGTAAGCCTCGGTTATTGGTAAGGGAATAGGGATTGCCCCAATGGCCTTGATAATATCGGCCCAAGCCGAGCCAGCCGACCTTATTTTTAAGCCTTTAAATTCGTCCATGCTCATTATTTTCTTTTTCAGGAAAAGCTGATTCTCTTCCGTTGGATCAAGAGCCAGTACCTTAACCTCTTTGTATTTCTCATCCAATAACCCTCTCTTGTGCAGCTCCCACATGGCCTTGGCTACGAGGGCGAAAGATTTTCCCGGGACAGGATAGGGCAAAGTGGCTATTTCTGTCAGGGGAAAATATCCAGGCGTGTAAGCTTGCACAATGCCGGTTACATCGGCCACACCCGTCCGAACCAGGTTAAAATTTTCTTTAGCCTTGCCCAGACTTTCTGAGTTATATATTTTGAATGTGATTCTTCCATTGGTTTCTTTTTCCACGGCCTCAATCCATTTCATAATTGGGCCTGTTTTCGGATTGAGTAAGAAATGATTCGGCGTGTTGAACAAGGCAACTTTGAGTACCCTTGGGTTCTGCGAAGTCGGTACCTGACCTTGGACTAAAGAACATGTTAAAAGAATGATCATAGTGGCAAATGTGAAACCGTTTAAAATATTTTTCACTTTCATTTTCTTCATTGTTTTTTTCTCCTTTTAATTGCGATAGATGAAAATTTTTTTCGCAAATACCCCTATAGACTCTTTCTTTTTAATCACGGTAAGCTTCCTGGGCGTCCGGTTCTCCTAGGAGCAGTATATCGAGGGCCTTCTGCAAATCAACCACCCACGGCAGATACCGTGTGACGGCGCCGGTAGTCATCAACCGGGCATAGGCCTGCCCAAAAGAAGCCTCTCCGAAGCGACCACGGATGGTTAGACCATAATCGATATTTTTTTTGCCACTTTGCACCTCCTATCAGCATGTCTTTTTTGTTAAAGGGTTTTCTTCAAATAATCTACTAAGCTACAAGCCCTTAAGCCGCTCCAGATTCTCGATTGCATTCTCTCCTGAGGGGTCAATAAATTTGCTTATAAATATTTCTTTCAAATATTATAATAATCGGTTGACCGGACCACTATTGGCGTCACCTTCACAGCTTTATTTGAACGGAGAAAATATTGAAATTATTGCCCTCACCGAAAGTCATCAACTACGCTCTTTTGAACGGAAACAATACTTGCACTTATCCCCTCTAATTATGGCCTTCCCGTAAGAATTGGCTCCCTTCTCATCTGTAAACACCCTGTTTACCAACATTGCAGCACTACCTTCGGGCACTTGTAGGTAATCAGCGATCTTTTTCTCAACGATTATCGGCTCGATAACAACGTCTATATCCAAAATGAGCGTCCCATTTTCGGCCAGTATGTCGCAGATTATTTTTTTTTCAAAATCCTTGTCCCAATAAGCCTCCGAAAGGTACAGGAGATCGAAAATCCAGGGTTCATTATTTCCGTATATAATTCTTGTCAGCTCTAAAAACTTTCTGTCCCCGATATCATCGGAGATAATCTCGGAAATGCTCTCTGAAATCTTATTTTTGTCCAGGAGCCGCTTCCCCAGTATATGGCTGTTCACCTTTATTCCTTGTTTCTTCAGCCCCATAGCCAGAAACATAGTGTCCCCAAGGAAATAAATCACAGAATGGGGGTTAATGGCCTCGGTTACAAAAGTTCCTTTTCCCTGCTTTCGCATAATAAGGCCTTGCCTGGTAAGTTCCAGGAAGGCTTGCCGGGCAGTGGCGCGGCTGACCTCGTATTTCTCACATAACTCCCTCTCCGAGGGGAGCAACTCACCCAGACCATATACTCTGGCAATGATATCTTCTCTAATTTTTTTTGCCAGTTGATAGAACAACGGCTCAAAGCTATCGTGGTTTAAAATTTTTCCTACCTCCTAAATAATATTAGTTTCATGACTTATTTTAAAACGGTCTTCTGAAAGCTTTCCTTCAGTTTCTTTTTTGTGGCATTTATTGTTATGCTAGATTGCTAGGAAGTGTATCATTATTCCGATCATTCCGTAGAAGACAGATCGGCATAGCGACATTATTCCTCACACATTTATTTTTTTAATAGAAAACAGACACTGGCCTCCGGAGGCCATAGTTGACTGCTGTTCAAACAGGGCCTTCACTCCGAAGTGGCTCACAATTTCTTCGGCCAGGGCCCGGCACATGGATGAGCATTGCATCCTGCCAGCCGCCGACACTCCCAGATTAGAGGCTATCCCGTCATATACCGGGCAGGATTTGATGCGGTACTTCAGCTCCTGCCTATTGTTAACCAGCACATCAAAGGTGTGAAGGTGGTAGGTGCTGAGGTAAGCGATCTCCAGAAAACGCTGGGGATACAGGCTGAAGACGTAGGCCCCCCCGGTTTTTTCATTGGCCTCCTTCAGTATTTCGTAGGTACGATCGCCATATTCTTCTCCCAACTCCAGGGCCTTTAAGCCCAAGTGCTTTCCATAATTATTTAGAATCTCAATCTCGTTCGCTTCCGGTCCACCCTTTTCCACCGCCGAGGAAAACTCCTTCACCAGCGCCCCCACCGGGTAGGCATCGGCCACATTTTTGAGCATTTCTTCGTTAAGTTCAAAAGAATACCTGATTCCTGCAGCCATTCTAACACTTCCTTTCTATTCCGTTATTTGCAAGGCATTTTCAGGACATACCTCCAGGCAACGGTTACAGCCCACGCACTTGTCCATATAACCGACATTTAATTTGTAAGATTCAGCCTCGTGAGGGTTGGTCTCTTCGAATTTGACCATCTTCTTGACCATTACCTGAAACACCGCCTGGGGACAGATCTGGAGGCATTTTTTACAGGCATAGGGGGTTTGGCACCTGTTTTCATCAATGTATATCTTCAGCACGGATCACCACTCTTCCTTCAGGCCGGGCAAATCCTCCCTCCTGATAAGCTCAATGGCGCCCTTTTTGCAGCCGGTTTCACACAGGCCGCATCCGAAGCAGCGCTTGAGATCGATATTAGGTTTATTGATCGTAACTTCCATTTTAATGGCACCAAACTGACACCTCTGCGCGCAAAGCCCACAGTCATTACATTTGTCGTAGTCCGCTATGGCCACGAAATGCGCCTTCAACAGGTTATAGGTGATCCCGTAATCCAGCCGATGTCGTATCGGTATGCAGTCCGGGTAATCACAGTTACAGATCCCGCCGATGAAGGGGTTGCCCTCTTCTATACCATACACCATGATACAATGCATCATGCCCTTTTTGTCCCACTTGATCAGCCATTCTTTGGCCTCTTCCGGGGACATAAAGTTTACTCCTCCACGGTAGCGTTCCGGCCAGCGTTCCCACTTCAGCATTCCCACACCCAACCCCAGGCAGCTGTATTCCTCCGGGCTCCGTTCGTCCGTGGCCCTGGTTATCCTTCTGCAGATGCATGACATAGAGGCAATAGGGAGCGAAAGATCCATTATCTTCAGACAGTCCTTCAGAGGGACTACCTGACATGGCTCGTTGGCCCGGTACAAGTCATTGATCCGCGTTATTACCTGGGGAACTTTTTCAGGTTCATTAATCCGAGAACTGCCCAGTTCCATAAAAAGAGACTCCCTGATCCGTCTGTAGGCTATGCCCTCTGGAATGTATTTTTCCCCAGGCTTGGGTCGGCGGTAGAGTTGACGGCCGTAATTTTCTTCGTTGAGGTACCAGATATTCTCTTCCTTGCCGAACATTCCACAAAACTCGCACATGTTTTTTCCTCCTAATCAGCCAATCTGAAATGATCCTATTGTTAGGTTGACCGTACCATTTCAATACTACTATCATATATTCATGTCAATATTTATTTGAGGATATTCCCTCTGGCAATCGGAACCTTTTAATATATGGTACTGCCCTTCAAAACCCCATCCAGCAATCTGGTAAGAGACGACAGGCTGCACCTTTAGATGAGGGATATTACCAGGTAGTTTTGACCATTTAATTTTCAACAGTGATTTATTGCAACTGCCCATCCAGACCCCCGCTGGGCAAGGCTTACACCACCGCGACCTCCAGACCGAACGACTCCAAGGACTTAACCACCCGTGCCAGGTCCTCCTTGCCTGGGGAGGGGGTTTCCTCCAAAGTGTATGTCATGCCCAGAGCGGTATACTTGCCGGTCCCCAGTCGGTGGTAGGGCAGCAGGTCCACCCTGGCCAATCCGAGTTCTTTCATAAACCTGCCCAAGGCTCGAATGTTTTCTTCCGAGTCGTTATATCCTGGAATCAGGGGAACTCTAATTATCACCGGAATCCCGAGTTCCCTGATGCGGATGGTGTTTTCCAGTATAAGCCGATTGTCCACCCCGGTAATCCTTTTATGCTCAGTGGGGTCCATATGTTTGTTGTCCAGGAGCACCAAGTCCACCTTTTTCAAAACATCTCCCAACATATCCCAAGGAGCGAAGCCGCAGGTGTCCAGGCAGGTATGCAAAAATGAGGCGTGGCACCGGTCTAGAAGGGCTGTCAGAAATTCTGGCTGCTGGGTGGGTTCGCCCCCCGACATTGTTACCCCACCGACGGAATTCAGGTAGTAGGTGATATCTCTCCTTAATACCTCGTAAACTTCCTGCACGGTCAACTTCTTTCCGGAAATGTCCCGCGCCTCATTAAGGCAGGCCTGCACACAGTTCCCGCAGGATCGGCACAAACTCCGGTCC
>JACQYK010000107.1 GCA_016208255.1 Deltaproteobacteria bacterium
GATCTGATAAACCTCTACCCCGGCATATTGTAATAAATCGTGAATACTGACATAAGGGTAATTTTTTTTGGTAAACTCAACATAAGTATTCAGGATCCTGCTGTTATAAAGCGGTGTCTCAACCATGGGATTTCTTTGTTTTATTACTTGAAAGGTCGTGTCGGTTTCTTTTAGTTTCGAATTTTCAAAAGAGGTTTCGACATTAGATATAAATTCGTCAGTGAGACCTTCTATGAACGGCTGGTCGCGATCAGTCAATATCCCGGTTTCCATTACTAATCCTTTTCTTGAACCAAGCCTCAATATCTTTTCGATCAAACCGCCAATGTCGGCCGATTTTTGTCCCGGGGATCTGGCCTTCCAGGCAAAGCTTATAAATGGTCGACTTGGGGATTCTAAGCCATTTCGATACTTCATCCGCTTTGAGAACCTCTTCTCTAAAATGTCTCATAGAAATTCCTTTTTCTGGTAAAGCCCGAAAAGCTCATTTTCCCAGTTAATTTCAATTGTTCTAAATGCAACAACTAGGCCATTAAAGTATTAAATGGTCAAATTAGTGTAATTATAGGGAGTTAAGTATTAAGAAGGATCGGTGAAAGATACGGGGAGGCTTAGGAAAAGGTTTTAAACAAGAATAATTGGACAATTTTTGTATGGTTTGGACAAGAAAAGGATTATATTCGCTCTTTTTAGTCTGCCTTTTTGGCCGGCAACTTTAATTTCAGTTTCCATGACTCCCGGGCATAGGGGTCCTTTTTCTTGATTAGGAGCCATTGGTTTCCTTTCCCTCTTCCTCTTAGACGAACCAGAGCAAACTCGCCTTTTAAGATTTGGCCATGAAGAATAAAAGCCATTTTGTCTTCATCCCTTTCCAAAAGCTCGTAAGGGCCGCTGTCCCAGACGACCACCGCTCCGGCCCCGCTCATGCCTTTGGGGATAATCCCTTCAAAATCAATATAAGACAGGGGATGATCCTCGACCATTAAGGCCAGCCGTTTTTCCTCCGGATTCAGGGAGGGACCTTTGGGAACAGCCCAGGAACGAAGAACCCCATCGAGTTCCAGACGGAAATCAAAATGCAGATGGGCGGAATGATGTTCATGGACCACAAACCGGTGACTCATGATTTCTCCATTTATGACTCTTTCATCAAGGCTTCCAGCCGTGCTTATCCCGGTTTGTTTTAATTTTATTCCCCCATTAACGATTTATCAAGTCAATTCTAAAGGGGTCTAGAGGGGTCAAGTCTGCTCTTGACTCTTAGTCTCATAGCCATATCAACAACCGGTTTTTTCCCTCTCCCCTATCGAACTGTTTCTAATCTCCCGATCCCTTTCCTTTGCCCCAAAATAAAAAACCCCATCTTCTTTTTCAAGAAAAGGGGGCTTATCGGGTTGTTTCATGGAGGCCCGCATGATCTCTATGTTTACCTGCACGACGCGGGTACTGTTTAAGACTCCGGAAAGCATAGCCACCCTTTGCTCGGTAAAGACGTAGAGGAGATATTTTGCATGTCGCCCTCTAAGATTCCAAATTGGAATCTTAGAGAATTATATTCCCCCGGAATTAATTGGAACATAAAGTCCGGGGGAAATCGTGTAATCTTTCTTTTAGGCTTAATCAAAATTTAATGCAGTATCTGGCAGGATATCCCCGCTTTTTCAAAGGCGGCCCTCAATTCCTCGCTTTTTTGCTGAAAGAATTCTTCCTCCAAGGCCCATTGTATTCGGTATTTTTTATAGACCTGGTCGGCATAGTGATAATTATAACTGTCGATCAGGGCATGATCCACCTTGCCCTTCAGCGATTCCGAGAGTCCTTCGGCTCCGGGAAGCATGGGGGCGACCATGACAAAGGTCCTGATCCCTTCTACATGAAGAATCTCCAAGGCTTCTATGCGCTTTTTGATCGGGGGAGCGCCCGGTTCGAAGATTTTGCGCATCTTTTCATCCGTGGTAGTAACGGTAAACCCCACTTGGCAATCGGCTGCTTTCTTCAATATATCAAGGTCTCTTAATACCAGTGGGGATTTTGTTTGAACGACAACCGGCCAGCCATGCTCCACCAGGACCGCAAGACATTTTCTGGTAAGCTTATATTTCTTTTCCAGTGGTTGATAGGCATCACACACCCCGCTTATCCAGACGGTCCCCTTTCTCTTTTTCCTGATCTCCCGGCCTAAGAGTCCGGCCGCATTGATCTTTACATCCACAAACTGTCCCCATGGTTCATAATGCCTGGTAAATCTCTTCATGAACCTCGCATAGCAGTAGATGCAGTTATGCCCGCATCCCACATAGGCGTTCAGGACATAGTCAAAGACCTGTGATTTCGAAAGAATGGCTTTGGCCAGGATTTCTCTAACGACCACGGGAACCTCTTGGTGTCAGTGAAGACAATATCAGGTCTATACTGTTGGAGAAATGAGGTTGTGGGGTCATAAGTTGCCTTATGGCAGGTGGTCATAATTAGTGACCACCTCCAGTTCTTCAGGGGTTAGTTGACATGAAACTTCCCAGGAAACGGTCTTTGTTTCGTTTGGCAGCCTGATTGGGGACCTTCGTTGTCACTCCATAAAATAATTAGTCAGTTACCACTAACCCTCCGGAATCTGACTTGAACCCATTAAGCATCCTACCTGAAATATTGCATGGTGCCGTTGGGAATCACGGCAGCGGATGTGCCGGGCCCAAAATCCTTCTCCAGGAGCGCCAGGGTCTCCGGCCAGCTCCTGGTCCAGGTCACGACCTCGGGATTGGCGAACCAGTCTCCGAAGGTCCGGTCAAACCGGGGGGCCATCACGATGAGTCTGATCCTCTCGGGAACGGCGGTTACCGGATATTGCCGCCCCCCATAGTTCCGTCCCCAGCGGCCAAGGAGATAGTGGATCACCTGACCCTCGGGGGAGTTGGCCAGGATGATCACGGTGCCGGTGTACTCCTTGAGGGACAGGAGGCCGGGCAGAAGGGCGATGGTGAACTCATTGGGTTTGACAAAGGCGTTACTGATGGCCAGGTCCTTGTTCGCAGGCTTGGGCTCGGTGGCGTAGTGGCCCTTGGCCATAGCCACAGCCTCGGCATGGGCGGCCATCAGGTCCCCGGCAAAAATCGCGGTAGCCTTCCCCCGGCCGTTCACCAGGACGTTGATCATAAAATCGATCCCGGCCAGCGAGGCAGCCTCGTCGATCTCCATCCTGAGGATATTGCCCGGATGTTTGCCCATCCCGGTTGAACCCCGGTCCATGGCCTCTACCTGAAGGTGGTAATGGCTGATGCTGTCGATATGGGCCACTCCCGGCAGGATCAGTTTGCCCCCTCCGGAAAACCCGGTCTGGGGGTGGGGAGTGACACAGCCGATGGCAACCTTGAGGTCGGCCTCGGCCACCTCCCGGTTGATCATCATCGCCGTGCCCCGGCTGGTCTTGCCCACGGAAACACAGTTTTCATAGATATTGTGGTTGAAGACGCGGAATTTTTCCACCAGGTTCCCCAGCTTCTTTCGAAATTCGATGGGGGTCAGGGCCCCGTGGGTGCCCAGGGCGCAGACAAAGGTGATCGCCTCTTCAGCGATCCCCCCGGCCAGAAGCTCCTCGATCACCAGGGGAGCGATCTCACCGGGCTTGGTGGGCCGGGTCATATCGTCGAAGATGATCACGGCTGATTTTTTCCCTTGCGCCAGTTCCCGCAACGGTTTGGTGCTGAGGGGTGCTAAAATCCCCTCTTTCAACTGTTCCGGGGAAAGGGCCGGGGCTTCCGCCCCTACCATAGGGGATATCTCCACATCCCAGGAATCGGGGAGATCAATCTCAAGATCATTGTTCTCATACCAGAGAAGCTGAGGCAGTTTAACCTTCATTTTTTTCTTCCTTTCAGAATCGGTTTATGAGTGTCTCAGGGAGTTACTCAATCCCTATTACCTTTTACGGTACACTGTTATTTATTTCGATACGGCTCGGGTAACACCGGTTCGGAAGACCATCCGGCCGGCCAGCGCTGCCCGGGGTGTTCCCCGTTTTTTTCTTTTAACTTCTCCAGCCCCGGGCGGGCAAATTCCGGATGACCTTCTCTGAGGGTTCGCCCGTTAATGGCCGCTTCACTACGCAGCCGATAGCCGACGGTTTTTTCCATTTGGCGTCCCAGCCAAAGGACCCGTTCCACGTTGTAGCCATGTTCAATGCCCATCTCATCGATTTGCACCAGCAGATCTTCCAAACAGGCCAACCCGACAAATCGCGGATCATCGTAATAATAGTCGCCGGTTCCCGGGACAGGACTGTCATCCAGGAAATTGGCCGGTTGCCCTCCCAGACCGCCCAGAGTGCCTTCAAAATAGGTAATGCCGGCTTGCAGGGCGGCCAGGACGGAAGCGGAGGCCACCCGCTTGGTTTCATGAAAATGGGCGATATGCAAAGAGGTATTCGGGATCTTGTCCAGGATCATCGAAAAATACCGGTAAACCTCCGGCGCCGAAGCGCTGCCATCATGATCGGCGTGCTCTATGTCGGAGGCGCCGATCTCGAGCCAACGCGTGGCAAATTCCACGGCCTCCTTCAATGAGGTTGCTCCGGCAATGGGACTGCCCCAGATGGTACTGACGGTACCGCACATTTCGATTCCCGCATCCCTGCATTTTTTGATGCAGCGTTCCGCTTCCTCCCAATATTCCGGAAGGGTGGTGCCCGAATTGGCAAAATGATGCTCCTCTTCAGTAGAAACCATCATCAGACAGCGATCCGGGCCGATCCCTTTTTCTTTTAGAGCGATGGCCCGATCCACGCCGCTTTCCCGGATGGTCACCGCGCTGATACAGAGATCTTCGTATGGAATTCCCTGCCTTTGACAGCGGGTCTTAAACCGGTCACTGCGAAGGGCGGTCAGGACTTCCTCGGCATCGCTGAATTGGGGCATTACATAGGGGTTCCCCAGGTTAGTGATCTCGATATGCCGGCATCCGGCCAAAATCATCTCTTGGGCGTAAAATATTTTTGCCCGGGTCGAAATAAACTTTTCCAGATGCTGAAATCCGTCCCTAACCGTTATGTCCCCGATAGTCACCTGACGAGGCATTCGCGGGAAAATTTTCCAGTAATCGTATTCGGCCATAAGATCCTCCCCAAAAGAGTTTATATTCACCGCAAAGACGCAAAGATCGCAGAATGAATTATTTTTGTTCAATCCCGTCAGGGGTTAAACTCTAAGGTCTTTCATTTGAATGGACAATTTAAAGCATATCAATCAGTTAAAGTCAAACCTATTTCAGTAGGACCGAAGGCCGAAGGCTGAAGACTGAAATCGGATCCAGATAAAAGGAAAAGGATTGTTTTCCGTATTGGCCTAGCCAGTGGGGTCATGAGCTGACAAGCAGCTACCGACTCATCATCTTTTTGAGCGCTAAAACGGTGCCTCCCTTTTTTCTTATTGATCATTTCTCTCTCTTATCTTACATTAGTTTTGACCAATTTGGTAACGCTGAATGGGGTGACCCGGCTGGGTTGGAACGCCGTCCCCCTGGTCCTGATGTTCATCCTGGAAGGCGTGACCGTGCTGTTCATGGATTTCATCAAGCATCTTTTCGACAGGGGCGGTAAAGATACCAGGAACGTTTTTGTTATCGAATGCGGTTTTATCCTTTTGTACGGGTTTTTCGCTTTAATAGCGTTCGGTCCCTACGATTCGCTGCAATCCTCGGTGGACGACGGATTCCGCCTTCAGCGGGAGTTGATTTCAGGAGAACTCCGCCTGTCTCTGGCGGCCCTCGTTTTCATGCATCTGGTGCGGCTCGTTCAGGACCTGGCGGAGGCGGGTGTTTTCGGCGGTAAGGTCCGGCGAAAACTTCAGCTCGAAGGCGGAGGCTGGATGCTGCTGCTCTTCTTCGCGGTGATGCTGACACCCCTGATCGCCAAATCCGGACCGAACCCAGCGGGGGGCCTGGCTGCTTTGGTGATCCTTAAAGCCTTGGGGGAAGTTTTCTCGGTGTGGGCGGTGAGGATTCCAGGATTAAGACCCAAATCTACGGCCAAGAAAAATGAAGAGCGTTCTTCCTGACGATTGGAATTAATAACCTAGTGGTGCACCACAGAAGTAACGCTATATTTGAAAGAGCACTTGGATATTAATTTTGCTGGAATTTTGCATTTTCAAACCTAGTTCTATTTATAGGATACACCACTAGCCAAGGAGTATTGCATGCTTTTAAAAGATCAGGTAGCTATTGTGACCGGCGGCGGAGGGGGGATTGGAGAGGGGATATGCTTTTGTCTGGCCAGAGAAGGGGCTCAGGTCGCGGTCAGCGATCTCAACGAAGAACTGGCCCGCAAAGTTTCCATCAAAGTGAAAGAATCGGGACAAAAATCACTGGATGGCTTCGTAAAAAGCCGTCACCCCGGCGAAAGCCGGGGTCCAGAAAATTATAACTAATTAAAAAAAAACTGGATTCCGGCTTTCTCTCGACTTCCTCCGGAAGTCTCTTTTTAAGGTCGGCAAAGCCGACCGTACGGAATGACGAATTCGGGACCGGCAGCGGTTTCAGACCGGGCACTTCCATATCAACCAGGGGCAGCATGCCGGTTTCCTGAACATGGGGATCTTGTGACACCTGGCCCAGTTCGTAGTAGGGGCTGCAAGGAATACGGGCGGCTTCCATTTCAGCCAGCACCTGCTCCACCGTGCGCTTACTGATCCAGTCGGCCACCAGGGGATCGATTTTATCCCGGTGTTCATACCGGCTCAGGTCATTTTGCAACTCCGGATCATTGATGAGTTCCTCATGGCCGATGAGTCTGGCCAGGCGTCTCCAAATGCTGTTCATGATGGAGGCGATGAACACATAGCCATCCTGGCATTCAAATAAATCCGTGGTCGTCAGATAGGGGGCGCGGTTGGCGATCATGGGCCTGGACCGGCCCAGTACTTCCTTTTCCGCTATCATCGGGGCCGTAAAGGAGATGGCCGTCTTTAAAAGGGCCAGGTCAACCTTCTGGCCTTCTCCCGTTTTGTCCCGGTGACGCAGGGCCAGGAGGGTGCCGACCGCGGCAGCCAGGGCGGTTGCATAATCCATGGGATTGAAAAAAGCCCTGATGGGCGGTTTGTCGGGAAATCCTCCGCAATTCATGGCCCCGGACATGGCCTGGGCGATGAAATCAAATCCCGTTCGATTTCGATAGGGGCCCTCGTCTCCGAAACAGGAAATGGCCGTTAAAATAATGTCCGGTTTTACGGCAGTCAGACGGTCGTAAGAAAGGCCCATGGATTCGGCCGCCGCCGGCGTGAAATTGTGGATTACCACGTCACAGTGCTTGACCAGGGCATCTAAAATCTCCCGGGCCTCCGGTTTATTTTGCGTAAGGTTCAAGGTAATGCCCTTTTTATTCCGGGCATAACTTGGGAAGGACAGGTTGTTGCCGTCCGGTCCTATGAGGCTGTGGGTTCGATCTTCTTCTCCGCCGGGCCGGTCGACCCGGATCACTTCCGCGCCCATGTCGGCCAGAATCATGCCGCAGTACGGGCAGGAAATGAACCGCCCGAAATCCAGAACCCTGATGTCTTCAAGTACTCTTTGCATAATATCTCCTTGTTAATTATGTTGTAACACTTTAGCTTTATGAAAAAAATAATTATCAGACAGGATTAACAGGATTTACAGGTTTTTGCTCAGGCTCCTGAAGACCCTGAGCAACTTCAATCCGCTCCCAGCAGAAACTGATGACTCTGTCCGTCAGGTGATTCGTTTTGTGCGTTTCCCTGCCTGCCCGCAGGCGGAGAGGCACAAAAATCAAAGTAATCCTGTAAATCCTGTCTATAGTATAAATGGGGTCTTTCAGGTTGCTTCATAGACCGGCACCTTTCGGCTTTGGCAGCGTTTACTCGAAAACCCCTTCGGAGAGGAGCTCGAAAAACTCCTCATCACCCATCTTCAGAAATTCACGACAGACCATTTCCGTATGTTCGCCCAGGCAGGGAGAGGGCATTTCCATGCGGAGCGGGGTTAGAGAAAGACGGAAGGGGGGACAGTCATAATTAACCATCCCCATCTCCTGGTGCTTCAACCGGACCAGATGTCCCCGATGGGCCAATTGGGGGTCTTCATGGATATCCTGTCCGTTTTTCACCATCCCGGCCGGAACCCCAGCCTCCTGGAGAATGTCCATCAGACCCTCGGCCGAATGGTGAATGCTCCAGGCCGAGATAAGACGGTCGACTTCGTCCTCATTCGACTTCCTTTTCTCCAGAGAGGAGAATTTTTCCTCTTCGGACCAGAGCGGGTTCCCCATCACGGATTTAAGCGCCCCCCATTCTTTTTCATTAAAAACCGAAATGAGACACCAGCGGTCCTCTCCCCGGCAGGGATAGGCGCCATGGGGGCAGGAATGGGGGTGACGGTTCCCCAGGGCCTGAAGGACCCGCCGGTTGGCCCCATAGTCCAGCAAGGCCGGGATCAGCATCTGCTGTGATACCTCAAGCTGCGATAAATCAATACAAAAGCCCCGGCCGGTCCGTCTTTTGTAATCCAACCCGGCCAGGACCCCGACGGCGATATAACCCCCGGTGGGAAAATCCGAGTAGGGTGCGGCCGAGCCTACCGGAACACGGTCCGGCCACCCCACCAGATTGGAGAACCCGGCATAAGCCTGGAGCATGGTGCCCAGGCCGGTCTGATGGGCATAGGGACCGGTTTGTCCCATCAGGCTGCCCCGGAGCATGATAATTTCCGGGTTGATCTTCCGGAGATCTTCATAGGCCAGCCCCCACCGTTCCATGGTCCCGGGGGTAAAGTTTTCCACGACCACATCCGCCCATTGTACCAGCTTTTCCAGGACCCCCCTGGCCTTTGGATGTTTGGTATTGAGGGCCATTCCGTACTTCCCGTCGTTTAAATGGGCAAAGGTTCCGGACCGATTGATACCGGAAATGCCTTCCGGAAAGGGAGGATAAGCGCGCAAAAAATCAAGCCGCTGTTCGGATTCGACCCTGACCACCGTGGCACCCAGATTGGCCAGGTATTTGGTGCCCTTGGGTCCGGCAATGACCCAGGAAAAATCAAGGACTTTAAGGCCCTCCAAGGCCGGTCCCCTGTCCCTGTCCGGGAGAGAAGAGAGCTGTGGTCCCTGGGGCTGTTCAGACAGTTCCCCGGAACCGCCAGTCTCCTGACCGAGAATCTCCTGGGTATGCTCACCGATTGCCGGAGGTTTTTTCAGGCTGTAGTTCATTCCCTGAATGATAAATGGCGGGCCCGGATGTGGAATCGTCCGGTCCAGCGAGGGATAGGACACCTCCTGCCAAAAAGCCCTGGCCTTTAGCTGCTCATTTTCATAAAGGTCCCTGACGGTGCTTAAAGGAAAAAGAACGAACCCCCGCTTCAGGGATTCCCGAAAAAGCTCTTCCTTGGTATGTTTAAGAAAAAAGGCTTGAATGGGGACCTCGAAGCGATCGATGTCCTTCTGGGAGAGTGTGGCCATATCCAAATCTTCCCAGGGCACCGGCGACAGATCAGCCGCCAGGCCTTCTTCATTCATCCAGCCGAAGAGGGCCGCGGTCCATTTGCCCAGATTGGCGACAAAGATCCTCCAGCAGACCACGCCGTTCTTACAGGACCAGAGATTGCGGAAGTTGATGACGCCCCGTCCCATGCGCGGCCCTTCCCTCTGCTCCAGAAATTTTTGCATGTCCCAATAGGTGCGGGTGCTCCGGGCGGTTTGGAAGACACTCTCCTGAATGGAGACATCAATATGCTGACCCAGGCCGGTTTTTTCCCGGTAGAGATGGGCGGCCAGAGCGGCCAGGGCCCCGTATATCCCACCCAGGGGATAGGACTGTTCAGCCGTGAAACGCAAGGGCGCCCGATCCCGGTCTCCGCACAAGGCCATCTGTCCGCCGAGGCCCATATTAATCAGATCCGAGTCCTTAAACCGGGCATAAGGTCCTGTTTGGCCGAAGGGGGTGATGGAAACCAGAATCAAAGAAGGGTTTAAGCGATTCAGGAATTCAAAAGAGAGCCCCAGCTTATCAAGATAGCCCGGAGTAAAGGATTCCAGGAGAAATTTGGCCCCACCGGCCAATCTTAAAAAATGGTTCCTGTCCTTCTCCTTTTGGAGGTCCAGGGTAATGCTTCGCTTGGAAGTATTATGGGCGGCCCAATAGAGGCTTTTCCCCGGGTCCGGATCATCATCGATAAAGGGTCCTGTTTTCCGGGCGGGGTCCCCTTCCGGAGGCTCAACCTTGATAACGTCCGCCCCCAGATCAGCCAGTATCTTCCCGCAAAATTGACCGCGATGGTCGGTCAGATCAAGCACCCGATAGGCATCCAATAACATAGACAGGCTCCTTTGCCGGTAAATACGAAAGTACCATTCGTCGTTGAGGCCGATCGGTCCGCTCGGCTTTGCCGAGCTCCTCAAGAGGCTTCCATTCGGAAGCCGAATCGCCGATCTTTTGAAGAGGCTTCCAGAGGAAGCCGGAGTTCGGCGTTCGGCAAAAAACTATTTCCATAATTCCGTTGTAACCGCTTCAAGCGGTCACGAGGCTAAATACGTAAATAAATCCATTCGAGCGTGGGTCCGCATTATACCTGAAAATACTTTCCCGGGAATAATAAAAAAACGTTTCCGTTAATCGGAACCCCGGAGGTAGCTTTCAGGTTGCCAATCCTTTTTCTTGTTTAGTTCGAAAATAGGGTTCATCACCCAAAGAGTTTTATTTCCATGTCCCGGCTTGCATTAGCAAGCCTCCTTTTTAGGTCGGCATACGGCATCCGGATGGATGCCTCTTCAAAAGCTCGACAAAGTCGAGCGGCCCGACCGGCTGGTGGGGGCACGCCCCAAAAGGCGGGGCATGACGGTTCTTACGGATTGACTTTAACTGTTGGGTGTGTTCTAATTTTTATATTAAAATTAGCTTTTAAAACCGGCAATACCGGATCGAAAGGCTGGTCCATGAAGCGTCAAAAGTCTCTCCAAGCAGTCTGGCAAGACCCCATTTTTCAAAGGAAAATGGGGTCTTTGTTTTGAGGAGAGGATTAAGCCCATAATCAAGCCAGGGAGTTAAAATGGAAAAAAGCATTGAGAAACTTCTCCTGGACACTTTTAAGCAGGAGAGAAATGAGGGTATCAATAAGGTCCAGAGTCTGGAGCAGGCCATAAAGAGTCATATTCAGCCCGGGATGAAACTGCATATCCGTGAGGGCAGCGCTGCGGTCACCCGCGAAGTTCTGAAGCAGTTCTGGGGGAAGAAACCCGGCTTCACTTTGATTGCCAGTATTATCAACGGGTATGGGTTAGGCCTGATCCATGGCGGTCTGGTAAGAAAAATTATCACCAGTCTGAGTGCTGAGGGACGTCCGGCTATGAAACCGGCCCGGGTGGTTCAACGGGCCTATGACGAAGGGAAAATAGAGATAGAAAATTGGTCCCTCTTTTCTTTGGTTCAGAGACTAATGGCCGGGGCTTTTGGTGTCGGCTTTATGCCCACCAAGTCTATAATAGGCAGCAGTATGGCTATAGAGAATGAAGGCTCTTTTCAGGTGATTGAAGACCCCTTTGGAAGCGGTAGGGAGCTGGGGCTGGTCAAGGCCCTGAATCCGGACCTCTCCCTGGTCCACGGCTGGGTCGCTGATCGCTACGGGAACACGATCACAGGTCCGGCCAGGGGTGCGGGAGAAGGCGCTTGGGGGCCAAAAGCCAGCCAAGGGGTCGTGGTAACAGTGGAAAGATTGGTATCGACTGACTTTATCAGACGGCACGCCTTTTTGGTCGATCTCCCCGGATACCTGGTAAAATCGATTTCGGTCTGTCCCTTGGGTGCCCACCCCGGAATTCTGGTTAATCCCGGTTTGAAAAGAGTTGAGGATTATGGAGAAGACTATGCTTTCGAGGATGAGATGCAGCAGGCCGGCGAAAACCCCCGGATGCTGGATGCCTGGATAAGGCAGTGGGCGCTGGATTGCTCCTCCCAGGATGATTACTTGCATAAATTGGGGTCCGGAAGGGTCGCTTTTCTCAAGGGAAGGGCGATCAAAGATTCCTGGAAGGGTGAGTTAAAGGAAGTCAGCGGGTCTCTTTTAGCGGATGAGGAGGCCAGGCCTAAAGAGATGATGATTTTGGCAGCCGCCCGCAAGATCAGGGAAAAAATATTTGAGCAGGGATACAAGACGATTTTAGCCGGTGCCGGGACCGCCGCGCTGGCCGCCTGGATGGCCTATTGTCAACTAAAAGGAAAAGGCCAAGATGTCAATCTGCTGTTAGGCTCCGGATTCTGGGGCTATGCCCCGAGGCCGGCCGATCCATCCGCCTTGAGTATTTCTTCTCTGGCTACCTGCCAGATGATGACCGACGTTGTGGACGCTTATGGGGTCATGGTCGCCGGTGAAAACAGCCGGTGTCTGGCTGTTATCGGTGGAGGTGAAATTGATAAGCAGGGCAATGTTAACTCGACCAAGATCCCGGGCCGGCTTTACCTCGTCGGATCGGGCGGCAGTAATGACGCCGTTAATGCCGCCGAGGTGATAGCGGTCATGAATCAATCCAGGTCTCGATTTGTGGATCAGGTGTCTTATATTACCTGTCCCGGCCATAGAGTAAGGACGCTGGTGTCCGATTTCGGAATCTTTGAGAAATTGGGTGGGGATAACGAGTTCACCCTGACCGGCTGCCTTTCCACCTCGGAACCGCCTTCTCTGGCTGAGAAAATTAAGGCTGCTCAGGAAAAATGCGGCTGGTCTCTTAAGGCGTCGTCTTCGGTCCAGGGCCTACCCGTCCCCGAACAGGATGAGTTGGTTATATTGAGGGCCCTTGACCCAAAAGGTTATTTCAGGGTTTGAAAAGATAGTGCGGGGCCTTTTATTAAAGGTCTCAATGTAATAACAACATAAGAGGACCGAGGGGGTTTTTTCTTGGGGATTGTCCGAAAGGTGACTTATCGCCCAATCCCGGCCAGTCCAGCAAAGTTTAATTCGAGGCAGGGCATACACTATAGCCCGTTTCGGGCTTTGCTGAAGGCCTGTCCCTGGATTTAGTTAAACAATTTGCCCGGCAAAGAAACTCCCAGGTTCAGGTCGGACAACCCCAAGAAAAAACCCCCTCGGTCCTCTCTGTTAAGCAAGCTCATCTGTTTCAAGTCAAGATTACTATGAGACCATTAATAATTATGAAAAGTTAGAGGAGGCCAAAAGATGGGGGAACGATTAAAAGACAAAGGGGCCGTTGTGGTGGGTGGTGGGGGAGGCATCGGCGGGGAAATAGCCCTGGCCTTGGCCGCTGAAGGGGCCAAGGTGATCGTTAATGACCCGGGGGGGGCTAGAGACGGAACGGGTTCCGACCGTTCGCTCGCCGATAAGACCGTGGCCAGAATCAAGGAGAAAGGCGGCCTGGCGGTGGCCAATTACGCCTCGGCCGTCGATTTTAATGCGGCCAAGGAAATTGTTGACAGCTGCCTGTCGAACTTTGGCCGCCTTGATATTCTGGTCAACGCCGCCGGCATTAACCGGGAGAAGATGCTCTGGAACATGACCGATCAGGATTGGGACATGGTGCTTAAAGTCCATCTCTATACTAATTTTAATACGATCAGGTGGGCGGCAGGCATCATGAGGGAGCAGAGACGGGGTAGAATCATACTGACGACTTCCAGCGCCTGGTTGGGCAATATCGGCCAGATCAACTATGCCGCCGCTAAAGGGGCCATAGTCAGTTTCACCCGTTCATCCGCCCGGGAGTTGGGCGGTTATGGAATAACCTGTAATTGTCTGGCACCAGGGGCGGCTACCAGGATGACCATGACTGAAGAGGTGAAGGCCGGCTTCCGGAAGAGGGTGGAGAGCGGGGTTATGACCCAAGAGGCCTACGAAGCTTTTTTAAATCAGCCCGGGCCTGAATGGGTTCCCCCTATCGTGGTCTATCTCTGCACCGATGAGGCCTGGAATGTCAATGGTAAGGTATTCTCCGCTATGGGCGACAAAATAGGCATCTACTCCGAGCCGGTGGAGACCATTCAAATATTCAATAACGGAAATATCTGGACCCTGGACCAATTATTAAATCTGGTTCCCAAGACGCTGCTGGCCGGTTATGTCAACCCCAGGCCGCCGGAGAAGCCTAAAGAAAAAAAGCCGGGTAGTGTCCTATAGGCCACAATTATTAAGGGTCTCAAAATAATATTGACATAAGAGGATCGTGGGGGTCTTCTTTTGGGCCGATCGACTTTGTCGATCTAAAGAAGAGGCTTCCAAAGGAGCCGGCGTTGTCCACCCCGAACCTGGGAGTTTCTTTGCCGGGCAAATTATTTAATAAAAGCTGGAGAAAAGGAAGCCGGACCCCCTTCTTTCAAGGTCTCATGGTGAATGAGGCCTTCCCGGTCTTCCGCAGCGGTGCGGCCAGTTTGACGAACTCCACCAGCAGGGGGCGCGTCCAGCGAGGGTCAATGATCTCCTCGATCCAAAAGGTCTCGGCCGTGCGGAAGGGGGAGCGCATCTTGTTGAGACGGGCCTCAATCTCCCGCAGCTTCGCTTCCGCATTCGGGGCGCTTTCAATTTCCGCCCGGTAGGCGGCTTCGATGCCTCCTTCCAGGGGCAGGGAACCCCAGCGGGCCGAGGGCCAGGCGTAACGGATACAGAACCGGCCGGCGGGCTGATGGGCTCCGCCGGCCACGCCGAAGGCGTTGCGCAAAATGACCGAGCACCAGGGCACCGTGGTTTGGTTGATGGCGCTCATGGCCCGCACTCCGTGACGAATGGTGGCTGAACGCTCGGCTTCCGGTCCCACAAAAAAGCCGGGACAATCAACCAAATAAATAACCGGCAGGTGAAAGGTCTCGGCCAGATCGACAAACCGGGTGATTTTCATACAACAGTCGGCGGTCCAGGCGCCGGCAAACTGGTAGGGATCACTGGCCATAAGGGCCACGGGCCAGCCGTCTACCCGCGCCAACCCGGTAATCATCGAACGTCCGAAATTTCGGCCCATTTCAAAGAAAGAACCCCGGTCGACCACGGTCTCGACAACAGGCCGCATCTTGTATACCTGACGTATATTTCTGGGTATCGCCGTCCCCAGCCATTCATCCTGTCGGCGGGGATTATCCTCGACGGGTCCTCGTTCCGGCAGGCTGTAAACCGAATCGGGCAGATAGGATAAAAAGCGCCTGGCGCACTCCATGGCTTCCAACTCGGAATCCGCGGCTTCATCGACCGCGCCGCACCGGGTCTGAACCCTCCAGCCGCCGAGCTCATTACTGGTCAGTTTATAACCCAAGGCATTGACCACCGGGGGACCGGCTACAAATAACTGCGATTTATCTTTAACCATGACCGAATAATGGCTGGCGGCCATTCGGGCGGCGCCCAGACCGGCTACCGGTCCCAGCCCCAGGCTCAGAAGCGCCGGGAGACCGGCAGAAAGTAGTGGATGAAAGTTCCATACGATGAAGGCCAAGCCAGCCGCATCGGCCCCGAGTCATGCGCAGATGTCCGTAAGGAGATAGGCGAAGCGTTGACAGGGGAAAAGACGGGCC
>JACQYK010000108.1 GCA_016208255.1 Deltaproteobacteria bacterium
AGTACACTCTTTTCATGGAAACCTCCTTCTGGTTGGTTTCTGGGCGAGATCTTCTCGTCTCAGCCGCTTGCTTCTTACAAGCATTTTCTACCACTGGGAGGTTTCCTGTAAATCCTTTTCTTATGCATTCAAACACCATACCAATTTCATTCCGTTTCCTCCAGGAAGTGGCCAGGACGGACCGGGCCTGACTTCGCCCTTTTCGGGAAACACCTAAAGGTTAATTGATCGATCAGATCGAAGAGGCCGATTCTCATTATTTTATAGTCTGGATTAGTGGGAGGGAGGAAAACAGGACCAATCCGGACAGGCAAGGCCGAGGTTATGTCCAAATAAAATCGCCCGGTAGCATTATTAGAATGTCTGTGATATACTTGCCATCACTTTCTTTTTTGTGAACGATTTAATATTATTGAAAGGGGATTCCAATGAATCGCGAAAAGTTGTTACAAAGGGTCTCTGTTGATCCGCGCGTATGCGGCGGGAAACCCTGCATTTTGGGGACAAGGATAGATATAGCTATTATTCTTGACGGGCTGGCGGAAGGGCTTACCCCGGATCAGATAATCGATCATTATCCTCAATTGACCGTAGAAGACATCCAGGCTGCCCTGGCCTATGCGGCTGACCTTTCCCGTGAGAATTTGTGGAAAATCGCCATCTAAGATGAAGCTCAAATTGGATGAAAACCTTTCACGACACTTGAAGGCTGCGCTGGAAAAATATCATCATGACGTGATTACGGCGGCTGAAGAAGGACTGCTGTCCAAACCTGACACCCTTGTGGCTAAAGCAGCCGCTGAAGAGGGGAGAATACTGTTAACCCTGGATGTAGAATTTGCTGACCTGAGAAAGTACCCACCGGGCAGCCATCCGGGTATTGTTTTATTCAGACCAAAAAGTTTCGGACCGTTATCGGTAAACCGATTTGTCGAAGATTTTTTCCAAACTCCCGATCTCCTGGATCTGGGGGGTTGTGTTATAGTTGTTGATCCTCAAAAAGTAAGAATTCGAAAACCACTTCCGGTTTAGATTTAGGGTAACTCTCAAGGGGAAATGGTTGTCAGGGATTAATTCCAAGTACAATCAGGGGGGACGTTCGTTCTGAAAGTGCAAAGGATAAAATAAAACTAAAACGTTCAAGTTCGTGGAATTAAATTATTATGGCGCGCATGCACCCTGAAGAAATTGAGACCCTGGATAACGCCACACCAGGTGAAAGGACAGTCTTTCGATTTCTTCGGGAAGTGGCCAATTGGAATTGGCCGTTCGACTCGGCTCACGGCCATTCGATGCGTAATGGGTTTATCTATTTATTTTTTCTGGCCATTGGCCATGAGTAAGAAAAGGGTGCCATCTCAAGATGGTCACCCTTTTCGCATCGAATGGCTCCCCGGGACGGACTCGAACCGCCGACCAAGTGGTTAACAGCCACCCGCTCTACCGACTGAGCTACCGGGGAATGAAAACGATTGACGATTTTCGATTGCGGATTTCGAAGTAACTGGAATGTAAGCCCTATAGTATTTCCAAAACTGGATTCCGGTTTTTATCGGAATGACAACTCAAAACCCGTTTTTACAATATAACTCAAAACCTCTCTTATTTCAAATTATTCTTTAGGTGCCTCGACCTTGATCTCCGCCGGCTGGGTGCAGGCCTCCAGTTTAAGGAGTTTTTCATATTCGGCATCCACCCGCTTCTGGATGATTTGAATCAAATCCGGGGTCAGGTGGCTGAAACGACGTTGCAGTTTCAAATAATCCTCCACCGGTTTGGGTTTGGTGTTTTTCCGGACTACATATCGACCTTCTATGACCTCGAACAAAGGCATGATATTGGTTTCCACCACCAGACGGCTGACTTCGATGGCCAGATCCGTTCCATGCCGCCAGCCCGTCGGACAAGGGGAATAGACATGCAGATAGCAGGGGCCTTTGATCAGGGCCGCTTTTTTGGCCTTGTTCATCAGGTCCAGTTGATAGGCCGGAGAACCGGTGGCCACATAGGGGATATCGTGGGCGGCCATGATGGCCGGAAGATTCTTCTTCCAGGTGGTTTGACCGGCCGTGATTTTTCCGGCCGGGGAGGTGGTGGTCATGGCCCCGAAAGGGGTGGAGCTGGAACGCTGAATCCCGGTATTCATATAGGCTTCGTTGTCCAGACAAACGTAGATGAAATCATGTCCTCGTTCCAAGGCCCCGGAAAGGGACTGGAGCCCGATATCGGCGGTACCGCCGTCTCCGGCAAAGGCCACCACGGTAATTTTTTGCTCGGGGATCCGCCCTTTGGCCATCAACATTTTCAACCCTGCTTCTACCCCGGAGGCCACGGCCCCGGCATTTTCAAAGGCCACATGGATCCAGGGCACGGCCCAGGCGGTTTGGGGATAGGGGGAGGAGATGATCTCCATGCACCCCGTGGCGCTGACCACGATCATGGGACTGCCGATGGCCTTGGCCACCAGACGCAAGGCCAGAACCTCTCCACAACCCTGACAGGCCCGATGCCCGGAAACCAGGGGTTCTTCCACGGGCAGAGTTTTAGGGGTAAATCTTTTAAAATCCTTCAAGTCGTCGGCTGTCATCTCTCTCGCACTCCGATCATTTCGTACCGCATCTCTTTTCCCTTTTTGGCGTAGCCTTGGGCCTTGTCCGCCATTTCGGCAAAGACCTCCACCGTCAAATCCCGGCCTCCCAGACCGGCCACAAACTCGGCCACATAAGGCCGCTCTTTTTTTTCAAAAAGGGCTGATTTGATTTCCAGACCCACCGGTCCACCGGCTCCCCCGGGAACCAGGGCCCGGTCGACCACGGCCAGGCATTCGGCCCCGGCTATGGCCTGTAAAAACTCTTTAAAGGGAAAAGGACGCCAGAGCCGGATATGAATCAAGCCCACCTTCTGCCCCTTCTGCCGCAGGGCATCAACGGCCGACATGGCCGTCTCGGTGATGCTGCCCATAGTCACCAGCAGCGTTTCAGCCCCTTTGGTTTTATAAGACTCGATCGGTTTATAAGACCGGCCAAAGATATTTTTGAAATCTTTCCAGACTTCGGTGACCACCTTCTGGGAGCCGATCAAGGCCTCGTCAACCTGCTTTTTGATTTCTATAAAAACATCCGGGCTGCCGAAAGCCCCCATAGAGAGGGGTTGATCCGGATGCAAGCGCAGTACCGGTTTAAAAACCGGTAAGAAGCGATCCACGGTTTCCTGATCCGGCATTTCCACCGGTTCAATAACATGGCTCAGGATAAAGCCATCCAGATTGACCGCAACCGGGAGAAGGACCCTGGGGTCTTCGGCGATCTTGAAGGACTGGAGGGTCAGATCCACCGCCTCCTGGCCATTGATGGCAAAGAGCTGAACCCAGCCGCAATCCCGTTCGGCCATGATGTCGCTCAAGTCGTTCCAGATATTGATCGGGG
The DNA here is from genome assembly GCA_016208255.1 of Deltaproteobacteria bacterium. Lineage (GTDB taxonomy): Bacteria > Desulfobacterota > RBG-13-43-22 > RBG-13-43-22 > RBG-13-43-22 > RBG-13-43-22. Next base: position 3,426 of record JACQYK010000108.1, read on the forward strand.
CTGAAATGGCCCGGTTGACTACGGTCATGGTCAAAGGAATCCGGATGCTGGAAGCGATGAACATAATTTCATGCATCAGGGCCAGGCCCTGGGAACTGGTGGCCGTGTAGGCCCGGGCCCCCGTGGCCGCCGCCCCGATGGTGGCGCTCAGGGCCGAGTGTTCCGATTCAACGGGAACAAAGGCCGCCTGCAGTTCCCCGTTGGCCACCAGCTCGGAGAGATGCTCGACAATATGGGTCTGGGGGGTGATCGGATAAGCCGAGATCACGTCCACATTCGCCAACTTCACCGCTTCACTGACGGCAATGGAGACTTCCATGCCCTTTCGACCGGCCATAACTATTCTTCCTCCGCAATCATCTGGATGGCGTCCTTGGGGCATTCCCGGGCGCAGATTCCACAGCCCTTGCAGTAATCGCTGCTCCAGTCAAAATAACCGTCCGCCCTCGGGCTGTAAGCGATGTCCGGGCAATAGATCCAGCACTCCCCGCATTTAATACATTTTTCACGATCGGTCACCGGGCGCACTTTAGAGCGCCAATCACCGGTTTTAAACTGCCGGGCGCTTCCGGCTTCCTGGATGACACAACCTATGGGCGCTTTTTTCCAAGGGTGAAGGGCATCTACTTTGGCCACGCTGATTACTCCTTGATGATAGTTTCGTCAAAGGCCCGCTGCATGGCCTTTTTATTTCTTTCGGCGATTTTCCCGAACCGTTTATTTAAGGGAAGGTCCATGGAAGACAGGGGAGTGATTCCGGCGGCCCGGATCAAAGCTCCCAGCATGGTGGTGTTGGTTATGGGAACATTCATCTCTTCCATGGCAATCTTGCCGGCATTCACCACGGCCAGCCGGCCTTTGAATCCATAATCTTTCTGGACCTGGTCTATGGTCTTAGCCGAATTAATGATCAGAGTTCCTTTAGGTTTCAGCCCGGCTGAGACATCGACGATATCCAACAGAGTCGGATCAAGGACCACCACGATATCCGGTAGGTAAACCTTGGAGCGGATGCGGATGGGAGTTGGGCTGACTCGCAGGAAGGCCACGACCGGGGCCCCGCGGCGTTCCGGCCCAAAAAGTGGAAAGGCCTGGGCATACTGCCCTTCATCAATGGCCGCCAGGGCCATTAATTCGGCTGAGGTTACGGCCCCCTGACCGCCCCGACCATGAAATCGAACTTCAATCATCGCGCTATTCCTTAAGGACCAAAAGGATTATTTAACAGGTTGCTGAAAAAGGCCCATCTGCTTCGTTACCCTCATCCCTCGTCATTGCGGCGTACTACTATGTACGCCTCATTCCTCCGGATTTCGGGTGCCTCGTATCTGGACCTTTTTGAGCAACCTGTAAGAAAAGAATTTTTAAGCAAACAGCTGATAAAAACTACTTATTTAGTATACTGAAAGCAAAATTGTCAAGGATAAATTGCCTTTCAGGCTAAAAATTCACGGCTGTCGCCGACCAGGCTCTCCAGGGGCAGGGCGATCAAACCGGTTCTGGCTATTTCCTTGACTTTAAAAGGGGCCAGGGCCATGAGCAGGGTGTTGATTCGCCGTTCGTTACCGGAAAATTCCAAGGTGGCGGTTTGATCGGAGATATCCACAATAGTGGCCCCGAAAGAACTGGCCACCTGGATCAATTCGACCCGTTTTTCCGAAGGCAGGTAAACGGTCATCAGGATCAATTCCCGGGTGATGGACTGGGAATATTTCAAATCAATGACCCCGATGACGTCGATCAGTTTTCTGAGTTGCTTGGTCACCTGTTCCAGTATCGCCTCATCCCCGGTGACCACCAGGGTAATCCGGGTGATATCGGTCCGTTCGGTGACTCCGGCCACAATACTTTCGATATTATAGGCCCGCCGGGCAAAAAGGCCGGCCACATGAGACAAAACCCCAGGGTGGTTTCGAACCAGAACGGAAATAACTTGACGCATGATTAGGACTCCTCGATGAATTCGCTGATGCCTTTGCCGGCCGGGACCATGGGCATGACATTCTCCTCCGGGGCCACCCGGAAATCGATCAAGTACGGTTCGGGAATCGATAAGGCCTTTTCCAGGGCCGGGATGACCTCTTTTGAGGATCGGACCACCTGACCCTGAATCCCATACCCTTCGGCCACCTTGACGAATTCGGGGTTGAAGTCAAAATGGGTTTGGGAATAGCGTTTGTCGCAAAAAAATTCCTGCCATTGACGAACCATGCCCAGATAACCATTATTGAAAATACAAATTTTAACCGGGATATTGTAGGACCCGGCCGTGGCCAGTTCCTGGATATTCATCTGAAAGCTCCCGTCCCCGGAAATGACGATCACGGTTTTGTCCGGACGGCCTACCTGGGCCCCCAGGGAGGCCGGAAAGCCGAAACCCATGGTCCCCAGACCACCGGAAGAGATAAAGGACCTGGGTTTCCTGGTGGTGATAAATTGGGCGGCCCACATCTGGTGCTGTCCCACATCGGTGGTGACGATCAGATCCCGGTTCTTAAGGGCATTAACGCATTCCAAAATATATTGAGGTTTAAGTTCTCCTTCTTTTTGATAAGACAGGGGGAACTCTTTTTTCCACTGGGCAATCCGCTCCAGCCATTTTTTCCGTTCGCTGAATTTGATTTTTCCCTGGACCTGGCCGAGCACGGTCTTCAAATCTCCCACGATCGGGATGTCAATATTTATCCTTTTGCCGATTTCAGCCGGATCGATATCCACATGGATGATCTTGGCCTGGGGAGCGAACTTTTTGACATCGCCGGCCACCCGGTCATCAAACCTGGCCCCTAAAGCCAGAATCAGGTCCGACTGAAAAATAGAGTAATTGGCATAGCGGGTCCCGTGCATGCCCAGCATGCCCAGGAAAAGGGGATCGTCTTCCGGAAAGCTCCCTTTGCCCATCAAGGTGGTGGTGATCGGGATATTGGCCGAGCGGATAAAGGCCGTCAATTCGTCAGTCGCCCCGGCTGAGATGACGCCCCCGCCTACATAGGCCACCGGTCTTTCGGCCTCCTTGAGGGCTTTGATCATGGCCTCGATTTGTTTGGGATGTCCCTTAACCGTCGGATGATAGCTGGGAATGTGAACCTCCCTGACGGGTTTGTATTTAATGCTGGACTCTTGTAAATCCTTGGGGATATCCACCAAAACAGGTCCGGGCCGGCCGGTCCGGGCGATATAAAAGGCCTCCTTGAGAATCCGGGCCAGATCGTTTAAGTCTTTGACCAGGTAATTATATTTGGTGATCGGGATGCTGATGCCGTAAATGTCGGCTTCCTGAAAACTGTCATTGCCGATCAGGGGAGTAGCGACCTGTCCGGTTAAGGCCACCATCGGCACGGAATCCATGTAGGCATTGGCCAGACCGGTTACCAGATTGGTGGCCCCCGGTCCGGAGGTGGCGATACAGACCCCCACTTTCCCGGTGGCCCGGGCATACCCATCGGCCGCATGGGCCGCCCCTTGTTCGTGACGGCTCAGGATGTGCCGGATGTCGCAATGATAAAGGGCGTCATAAAGGGGGATGACCGCTCCTCCGGGAAAGCCGAAAAGGACATCCACGCCTTCTTCCTTTAAAACCTCCACAATAATTTCAGAACCTTTTTTTAATCCTGATGACATAAAATTAGGCATCCCTCCTGCTGTCTAAAGCCATTTTGATCGTCCAGTTATCCATGTATTTAAGGTCCCCCCCCATGGGAATCCCGTAAGCGATCCGCGTCAATCGGAGTCCCGGTCTTCTGGACTTGATCTGTTCGGTTAAAAAAGAGATGGTGGCTTCTCCTTCGGTGGTGGGATTGATGGCCAAAACGACCTCGGAAATATTTTCCCGGTCGAGGCGTTCCAACAGCTCACGGACCCGAAGATCGTTGGGGCCGACCCCGTCGATAGGAGACAGGGTCCCTTGAAGGACATGATACTTCCCTTTGATGCCTCCGGCTTTTTCCAGGGCCAGCAGGTCCCCCGGTCCTTCAACCACGCACAAGATACCGGACTCCCGCCCATGATTCCGGCATAACGGACAAGGATCCTCTTCGGTTAAATTATAGCAGATCGAACAGGACCGGATTTTCTCTTTGACATCGGTCAGGGTTCGGGCCAGTTCGGCCACTTCCGTCTGGGGGCGCCGCAGGATATGTAAGGCCAGCCGGGTCGCCGTCTTTTCACCCAATCCCGGCAGGCGGGAAAGGGAAGCAATTAATCGGGCTAGCGGGGGAGGGTATACCGACGTCCCCATCTTAAAAAAGCCCCGGGATTTTCAGTCCACCCGTCACTTTGGCCATTTCCTGGGAAACCAGGTCCTGGGCCTTTCGCAGGGCGTCGTTCACGGCGGCCTGGATCAGATCCTGGAGCATTTCGACATCTTCGGGATTGACGACTTCAGGTTCTATTTTGACCGTAAGGATCTCCTGACGGCCATTGGCGGTTACCGTCACCATGCCGCCTCCGGAGGAGGCTTCTACGGTTTTGCTGCCCATTTCTTCCTGGATCTGGGCCAAGCGATTCTGCATCATCTTGGCCTGGTTCATGATGTTGCCTAAATTTTTCATTACCGATTCTCCTGTCCGCTTGGGATTTCAAAGATAATTATTTTAAAAAATATTCCATGAAATGTAAAGCATTCTTTGACCGTTCTTACCGTTCCCTTTTTTCCCCTGTCATCATTATCTATTTCGGCCTGTCTTTTAATGGATTTCATCGTTTTTATCGATTTTGTTTTTCTTTTCACTAAATTCTTGACAAAGATTTTTCTTTATACTTAAGTAGGACCCAGAATGTCGGGATAGGGGCATTTTAGGAACAGATCATAGAAATAGATCAAAGCAAAGGAGAAATGAATATGAAGAGAGGGGCTTTTTCAGGGATTTTGTTTGTAATTTTCTGTCTTTTTATCTCGGGTTTTGCCTTTGGATCGGATTACCCCAACAAGCCGATCAATATCCTTATCGGTTATGCCGCCGGCGGTTCCACCGACCTGACCACCAGGGCCCTGGCCATGGAAGCGTCCAAGATATTAAAACAGCCGATCATTTGCAGCAACCAGGTCGGGGCTTCCGGAACCCTGGTTCTGGGAAGGGTCAAGGGAGAAAAAAATGACGGCTATACTATTTATAACGCCCCCACCGCCAATTTTTGCCGTATCCCGCACCTTCAAGCCGTCCCTTACGATCCCTTGAAGGACTTTACCTTCATCATGCAGTATGGGCTTTATCAATATGGTATTATCGTTGGGGCCGATGCCCCCTGGAAAACCCTGGAGGAGCTTCTGGATTATGCCAAGAAGAACCCTAATAAGATTAAATACGCCACCTCCGGCCTGGGATCGGGGCAACACCTGGTTATGGAATATCTGGCCAAACGATATGGGATCAAATGGGACCATGTGCCTTTTTCCGGCGGGACCCAGGCTGTGGCCGCCCTGTTGGGTGGCCATGTGCAGGTTGTTTCCCAGACCCCGGAATGGAAAGAGCACGTCCTGGCGGGTAAGTTGCGTCTTTTGGTGGTTTGCACGGATCAGCGGATGAAAGCCTTTCCCAACGTGCCCACGCTGATTGAAAAGGGGATTAAATTTTCGGTCCATTCCGGCTTGAGTTTTATGGGGCCGGCCGGAATGCCCCCGGCCGTGGTCGAGAAACTGCAGAACGCCTTTGCCGAAGCCATGAAATCCAAAGCCTTCCTGGAATCCATGGAGAAATTCGACCTGCCCCCGGCCTATCTGGGGAGCGAAGCCTTGACCAAACTGATTCAAAAGGATTATGCGGAGACGGGAGAATTAATCAAAGGCCTGGGTATCGGAATTAAAAAATAGGGCCATGAAAAACAACGACCAGCGATCCAGTCTCTTCTGGTTAGCCGCCGGTCTGGCCATTGCCCTTTATTCCGGAAAATACGGGCTGGGATCCTTTTCTTCTCCCGGCCCGGGATTTCTCCCCTTCCTCTCCGGCCTGGCCATCGCCGGATTGGCCCTGATGGTTTTCTTTCAGCAGTTTTCCAAAAAGGGCCGGGAAAAGGTCAAGGACCTCTGGCTGCGGGGAAATTGGCCGACCATGTTGATGGTCATGGGGGCCTTGGTTCTTTACACCTTCCTTTTCAAGTTCCTGGGGTTCCTACTGGACACCTTTTGGCTCATCGCTTTTCTTTTGCGGGTCATGCAACCGATTAGCTGGAAAAAATGCTTTGCCGGGGCCATCCTGGCCGCCGGGGGGGCCTATCTGATTTTTCAAGTCTGGCTCAAGGCCCAGCTTCCAGCCGGATTTCTGGGGTTCTGAAGATGGATATTTTCGCTAATGTTCTCCTGGGCTTTCAGGTAGCTCTGCAGCCGGTCAATCTTTTTTTCTGTTTCATCGGGGTTCTGATCGGCACCCTGGTCGGCGTGCTTCCCGGCTTAGGCCCGGTGGCCGCCATGTCTTTGCTCCTGCCCAGCACCTTTCATGTTTCCCCGGTTTCGGCGATCATCATGCTGGCCGGCATTTATTATGGGGCCATGTACGGAGGGTCCACCACTTCCATTCTGATTAACATCCCCGGCGAAGCGGCTTCGGTGGTGACCTGTCTGGACGGCTATCAAATGGCCCGCAAAGGCCGGGCCGGCCCGGCCCTGGGCATGTCCGCCTTCGGTTCGTTTTTTGCCGGTCGGAATGGACATCATGACCGCCACTCCCCGCTTTACCTTTGGTTTCTATTTCCTGAGTGATGGAGTGGGATTGGTCCCGGTGGTCATGGGCCTTTTCGGGATTTCCGAGGTGTTGATCAATGTGGAGGCCGGGATCAAGCGGGATGTCTTCAAAACCAGGATCAAAGGGCTGTTGCCGACCCTGAAGGACTGGAAAGACAGTACCTGGCCGATTATCCGGGGTTCGGTTATCGGGTTTTTCCTGGGCGTCCTTCCGGGAGGCGGGGCGGTGATCTCTTCTTTTGTCTCTTATGCCGTGGAGAAAAAGGTTTCCCGGTACCCGGAAAAATTCGGAACCGGCGTTATCGAAGGATTGGCCGGTCCGGAATCGGCCAACAACGCGGCTACCGGGGGGGCCTTCATCCCTTTGTTTACCCTGGGCATCCCCTCCAATGCGGTTATGGCCATGCTCCTGGGGGCCTTGATCATTTATGGGATGCAGCCCGGCCCTATGCTCATCAAACAGCACCCCGATCTTTTCTGGGGAGCGGTTACCAGTATGTATATCGGTAATATCATGCTCCTGGTTTTGAACCTCCCCCTGATCGGCCTCTGGGTTAAAATTTTAAAAATTCCTTATCCGGTTCTCTTTCCTCTCATTCTGCTTTTCTGTTTAATCGGAGTTTACAGCTTGAACAACAATACGGCCGAGATCGGTTTGATGCTTGTTTTCGGGGCCGTGGGCTATTTAATGAAGAAGTTTAATTACGAAGCCGCGCCTCTGTTCCTGGCCCTGGTCCTGGGACCGATGATGGAAAATGCCCTCCGTCAATCCTTGATCATGTCCAACGGCAGCCCCGGCATTTTCTTCACCCGGCCGATTGCCCTGGTCATTATGGTGGTGGTCCTGGCCTTGCTGATCCTGCCTCTGCTCCCCTGGGTCAGGCAAAAAAGGGAGGTGGTGGGGGAAATGGGAGAAGATGAATAAGAATAGAAGAGAAATTTCTCTGACAAATTGTATCTTTTTGAAATTCAAATCCTTTTATTAGACAGGATTTATCGGATTACCCGGATTTTTGTGCCTTTCGACTTG
>JACQYK010000109.1:0-16041 GCA_016208255.1 Deltaproteobacteria bacterium
CCGACGATCTTACGCCTTCTCTCTGTGACTAATTTAAGAAGATTTCTCACTACTTAAAAGATCAGCAAGAGAAGGAGAATAATATTGATATTGAGTAGGGCATAAAGGATCACCCTCTGAGAAAGGGAAAAGGGGAAGTCGGGCCCGAGGAAATTGGTTTCCCAGATGGTCAGCCCCAGAACCACCAAAACGACTATAACAATGATCAGTCGCTCTCTTTTTTTTCGTCGCTGTTCTTTTTGTTCTTCCGATAAAAGGGGGCTCATGGGTCTGCCGAGGAAGGAATTCCCTGCTTTAATAAATAAAATCGACTACATACCAATCAGTCTCAAAATCCCACAAAGAAACAAAAAACAAAAGATAGTGGAGATACAACGGAAGCCGGACTTTATTGAGTTCGGCCTTTATCCGCACCTGGTACTGATTGTTTCTTTGCAGGTTTTTGAGGGGGATGAGCTGGATGTTACTGACATCGGCCATCATTTCCTGGGCTTTGGCGAAATCCTTGACGGTGAAATTCTGGTGGCCTCGTTCGCTTAACAGGATTGAATATTCATCTCTGAGAGAATCATATTTGATGGTATGATGCAGTTTTAAGGAGGCCAGACGTATATTGGGCCACAAAGAACGGGGTTTATACAGTTCAATCAGGAAAGTAAAGGTGGTGGGTATGCCGTTTTGGATAGCTTTGTTCATTTCGGGGGTAAAACAGCCCTTGGTATAAAAATAAACTAAAAGATATTCTTGGTTATTGGTAACTATTATATCGGTGATTTGGGCCTGTTTACTCCAGGAGGGCCTGGGATCAGAAAAAAATAAAAAAAGAAACAATAGGAAAAAGCTGACTATCTTTAGGAAATCAGGTTGATTTTTCAGTAAAATTTGCTTCATCGGTCCATAGTACCAAAAAGGGGGGAAAATGCAAGTCCATTTCCGCTGCGAAGGATCAATTTTTCTCCTTCCGCTCCCTTTATTTGGTCAGGCCACTAGCCTGGGCGTAATGATTTGACATCCAGATAGAGGATAATGGAATTCTTTTCCCCTTAAAAACAGAGGGGGACAAAAGCCGGTTTTATCTCTGGCGAGGGAAAGGCCTATGACGATCGGCCGGGGTATCGTTATAACGATCGGGCTATCGTCTTTGACGATCGGGCTATCGTCTTCGACGATCGAGTTAAGCGAATTTTAAAAAAATCCGGGAGACTGATCAAACTTCGTTTTGATTTTTCTTTTGGTCCTGCCCCTCAACCTGGCAGGAAGAGGAAGCCATTCAGCTCTGGATTCCGAGTTTCGGAAAAACCCAGCGGTTCAGAGCATACCACCCCGCAATAATGACCAAAAACCAGATAATCGTTCTCATTTCCACTCCTTAAATAATAAAATAGCGTTCGTCGTTCAGGCCGAGCGGATCGAGCGGCCTGAACGTATTGTGGTGTCAGGCCGTCAAAAATGTGGCCTGACGGTTTAAAAAACCTAAGAACTCACGGTTCTTACATCAAGAAGCTCAGGAAAATCCCGACGAAGAGGGCCCGCAGGAAGAGGTCGGAGAAATCTCACCCCCCGACTGCCCCCCGACCTTGCAAAAAGGCGACAACAGGCGAATAACCTTTTCACCTTGACAATGGGGGCATTGAACCGTTTTATCCTTAGAATTCCAGATTATCTTTTCAAAGGTCCGGGAACAATCCGAACATTGAAATTCATAAATTGGCATTTCTACTCTCCTTCACCTGTTTTTATTTGGATAGAATCATCATTGCGATAGTGATTTTAATATAATAATCAATATCTAATTGTCAAGGAATCAACGGCTTCAAGTCCCGACCGGACCCTGTATGTGGATTTCACCAGGGGTTTGATATAACCATTTCTTTCTCACGGCCGATCAGGAGAATAATCTGAGCAATTTCTGGAGACCCGTTAAAAGTAATCCCGTTTTGCCTTGTACATTCAAGGAATAAAATGATAATATTAAACTGATTCCATCCGGAAGCTTCAGGTTTCCGGATGGAGCGGACAGCAAGAGCACTTTTTCCCCAGGTTTTTTCTAGGCTGACCGCTAATCATGGACGCTCTGCTCTCTTCCGAGAATATCATTTTCGGAGGAGAGCTAACTAATTGTAGTGCCTTGCCCGCGGAATAGAAAAACTTAGGAGGATTTGATGCCGGAATTGCGAAAAGATCCCATTGTCGGACGATGGGTGATTATTTCCACTGAAAGGGCCAAACGACCCTTTGATTTTGCCCCGGAAGACGAGACTCCCAAAGGCGGGTTTTGCCCTTTTGACCCGGGAAATGAGAAAACCACCCCGCCGGAGATTACGGCCTATCGCGCTCCGGGAACGCAGCCCAATACACCCGGTTGGACCTTACGCGTGGTGGCCAATAAATTTCCGGCTCTCATTATTGAAGGGTCCCTGAATAAAATCGGAGAGGGCTTATATGACAAGATGAACGGGATCGGAGCTCATGAGGTTATCATCGAAACCCCCGACCATGAGGAGACCCTCTCCACCATGCCGGTTGGACGTTTTGCCGATGTCCTTCGGGCTTACCGGGACCGGATCATCGATTTATCCAAAGACCCCCGTTTTCAATACATCCTGGTTTTCAAAAATCAGGGCCGGGCGGCCGGGGCTTCTCTGGAACACAGTCATTCCCAATTGATCGCCCTGCCGGTCATCCCGGAAATCGCCCATGAAGAATTGAACGGGTCCAAGAAATATTACGCTTACAAAGACCGTTGTGTTTATTGCGACATCGTCCGCCAGGAACAGGAAGCCAAGGTCCGGGTGGTTATTGAAAACGAGGATTTCCTGGTTTGCAGCCCTTTCGCCCCTCGTTCCCCATTCGAAGTCTGGGTCATCCCCAAATCCCATAACGCCGTTTATACCGAACTGGAAGAGAGCCGATTTTTTCCACTGGCCCAAATTTTTTCCGAAACCCTGAAACGTTTGGACAAAGCCCTGAACAATCGGCCGTATAACTTCATGCTGCATACCTCCCCGGTCAAGGAATCCCATAGGGATTATTATCATTGGCACTTCGAAATAGTCCCCAAGCTGACCCGGATCGCCGGTTTTGAGTGGGGTTCCGGATTTTATATCAACCCCTCTCCTCCTGAGGAAGCCGCCAAATACCTTAGGGAGGTCCGTCTTGAGGAGGGAAAATGAAGATCCTCTTCGCCACGTCCGAAATCAGTCCCTTCTCCAGGGCCGGAGGGCTGGCTGATGTTTCCTGTGAATTGCCGCTGTCCCTGGCCGGGATGGGACATCAAGTCAGTATAGTCACTCCCAAGTACCGTCAAGCCAGAAATGTCAAGCCCCCCCTGAAACACCTGAATACCCAACTGGAGGTCCCGATCTCCTGGATGAAAAAAACTGCCCAAATTTTTCAGTCCGGCATTTCGAATCAGGTAACGGTTTATTTAATCGGTCGGGATGACCTTTATGACCGGGAAGGGCTTTATGGAAATGAATACGGGGATTATCAGGACAATGCCGAGCGGTTTATCTTTTTCTCCAGAGCTGTTTTGGAATTATGTCTGGCCTTGGATCTTAGCCCCGATATCATTCATTGCAACGACTGGCAAACCGGATTAATACCGGTTTATTTGAAAACCCTCTATGCCCAAAACCCTTCTCTTCAACCGACCGCCAGCCTTTTCACCATCCACAATTTGGGATACCAGGGGCTGTTCTGGCACTACGACCTCCATTTGACCGGATTAGGCTGGGAACTTTTCACTCCCAAGGCCCTGGAGTTTTTTGGGAAGCTGAACCTGATGAAAGCCGGCATCGTCTTTGCCGATATCCTGAATACGGTCAGTCCCAACTACCGAAAGGAAATTCTGACCCCGGCCTACGGATTTGGTCTGGAGGGGGTGCTAAAGACCCGGGAACCAGACTTATACGCCGTATTGAATGGGGTGGATTACCAGATTTGGGATCCGGCCAAGGACCCTCTTATCGCAGCGACCTATTCACCTTCCAATCTGGAGAATAAAAAAACCTGCAAATCCCATCTCCAGGAATTATTCCATCTTAAGAAAAAGGGGGAAATTCCCATAGCAGCCATAATTTCCCGACTGCTGGATCGAAAAGGCCTGGACCTGGTCAGCCAGATATTCCCCCGTTTGATGGAATTGGAAATAGAGGTCATATTTATGGGGCAGGGCATGGAACAATATCAATCCTGGGCCATGGAGATGGTGGATAGATATCCGGGCCTTATTGGTCTGGAAATGGGCTATAACGGACCCCTGGCCCACCGGATACAAGCGGGAGCAGACTTCCTGCTCATGCCCTCCCGATATGAACCCTGCGGGCTGGACCAGTTATATGCCTTGAAATACGGGACGATCCCCATCGTCAGGGCCGTCGGGGGATTGGAGGATACGGTTGAAGACTACAACCCTCAAACCGATCAGGGAACGGGATTTAAATTCAAGGAATATGAAGGGGAAAAACTGGTTCAGGCCCTCCAGCGGGCCTTATCGGTTTATCGGGACAAAACTCGATGGCGGCGGCTGCTTCAAAGGGCGATGAACCAGGATTTTTCCTGGGGAAAATCGGCCTCTCAATATCAAACGTTGTATCAGAAAGCCCTGGAGAAAAAAGGCCGGAGATAAGACCATGGACCGGGGGCTTGAACTGATAAAAAAAGTAATACAGGTGGCCAACTCCAGTATTGGATTTGAAGACCGCCTTCAGGGCATCCTGGATTTATTGGTCCGCAAAGAAGGGGCGGAACGGGCAATCCTTCTTTCCCTGACCCCGGGACAGGAAGTCCTTGAATTAAAAAAGATAAGCCCCCGAGAGGTCTCCTGGGACGGCCGTTCCTTTCCCATCGCCAGGACCCCGATCGCTGAAACCCTCCAAAATCGAACGCCGGTCGTCATCCCCCGGCTCAATCGCAAAGAGCATAAGACCCTGCTCAGAAATCCTTTGTTTAAAGGATTTAATTCCCTGATTGTCCAGCCCGTTGAAGATGATAATTTATTATACGGCGTTTTATGTCTGCTCTCCAATAAAGCGCAGCAACCCGATCCGGATCAATTGGGCCTGCTCGATCTGATTGCCCGGGAGCTGGCCGGAATTATCCGAAATTCCTGGGTTTACACCGAGTCCAAAAAAAGAATCGCTGAACTCAGCGTCCTCTATCAGGTCGGCAAGGTGATCGGTTCGACTTTGGAACTGAATGATCTGATTGAACGCACCGTGGCCATTACCGCTCAAGTGATCAATGCCACCGGTTCGGCTCTGATGATCCTGGAAAAGGGATCTGAAACCGTCATAGTCGAATCGGAATTCGGGCTGGTACCTTCTCTGGTGAAAAAGAAAATTCTTAAAGATATTTTGACCCAGAAAGGGGATCTTATTTATAATCAAAACGCCAATCCTCCTTCCGGAGTTGGTAAGACGCCTCCTTCCGATGAAAAATTTCAAACCGGATTGGCCAAGACGGATCCCATTTCTTCTTTTATGTGCATCACCCTGAATTTTAAAGGCCCCTATCAGGGTCGCCTGTGCGTCTACGAGAAAATGCCCCTGGGAGGGGAGGAGGTCCCCCATTTTACCGATGAGGACCTCTCCATCCTTTCCACCATCGGAAACATCATCGCCAACTCTCTGGAAAACGCCTTGACCTTTCAAAAAATCGAGGGCCTGGCCCGGAAGAATGAATGGATGGTCCGAAATCTGTCCACCCTCTACCAGATTGACAGTGCCATGATGACCTCGGCCTCCTTGAAAGATCTTCCCCAGATCATTCTGGAGGCCCTAACCTTAAAAGAAGGGTTGGGCTTCAACCGGGCCATTCTGTTCCTGGCGGATGAAGACAAAAAAATCCTCACGCCCATGGCCTGGTCGATTCAAAGGGAGTCCGGCCGGGACCCTTCCCTTCAAAAAGAGGAGAGTCTGACCGGAAACCAATTAAGCGGTTTCCTGGTCAGCCAGGCCGCCCAAACAAGAAGCGCCCGCCAGGAGGATGATCAAGCGGTCAACAACATCAAAATTCCCCTTACCAAAGATTCCGGGATCCTGGCCCGGACCTATCTGGAAGGCAGGACTTTTTTAATTGATCATATCTCGGAAGACCCGCGCATCAACAAAGAGCTGGCCAAGCGGATGAATATGGACTCTTTTGCCTCTATCCCCATTTTCGCCAAGGATAAAGTGGTTGGAGTTATCGAAGTGGATAACTTTATGGATAAACATCCGATCACCGAATCAGACCTCTATCTTTTGACCATGTTGTCTCATCAGGCCGGCCTGGCCCTGGAGAACGCCCGCCTTTACGCCTTTATTGAAAAAACCAACGAAGAGCTTAAAGTGGCCCGGGAGCGGCTTATTGATACGGAAAAAATGGTGGCCATCGGGGAAATGGCCGCCGGCTTGGCCCATGAGATCCGAAATCCGCTGGTTTCCATCGGGGGTTTTGTCCGCCGCCTCTATAAGAAGTTTCCCGGCGATGAACAGGTCCAGTCCTATTTCCAGGTCATTATCAACGAGGTGGAACGACTGGAAAAAACTCTCAATGAAATCACGGACTTTTCCCAAGATCCGCGCGGGAAATACAAAGACTGGGATCTTAATCGAATCGTGGAAGAGGCCTTAAGTCTTATCCAAAGGGATCTCGATGAGGGAGGCATCCAGGTTGAAAAACAATGGGGTAAAGTCCCTAAAATTTTTGGGGACAACCGACAATTGGTTCATGTATTTTACAATCTGTTCCTGAACTCCCGTCAGGCCATGCCCCGAGGGGGCCTGTTGACAGTTCGGACCTTTTTAGAAAAAGGCCCGGATCGCGACTGGGTTACCTGTCAGATCAAAGATACCGGAGGAGGAATCCAGCCCGATGTCCTGCATAATATCTTTAATCCCTTTTTTACCACCAAGGATCAGGGCTCGGGGTTGGGTCTTCCTATTGTCCACAAAATCGTCACCCGTCATAATGGGGAAGTGGATATCGACAACCGGCCCGGAGAAGGGGTCTCTTTTCTGATTAAGTTGCCCACGGCTAAGGAAGCCAGGCAACATTTACCAAAAAATAAAATGATTGGGGAGGAAAGCCATGAAACGGATCTTAATCGCTGATGATGAAGAGTCCCTCCAGAGGCTGTACCAGGAAGAGTTCGAAGAAGAGGGGTATGAGGTGATTTTGGCCGGAAACGGCCAGGAGGTGCTCTCCCGGTTGGAAGATCCGGATCATGTGCCGGATCTGATTATTATGGACATCCGGATGCCGGGGATGAACGGCATTGACACCCTGAGGATTATCAAAGAAAAGTACCCCAAGATGCCGGTCATCCTCTGCTCGGCTTACAGTGAATTCAAACAGGATTTTTCGGTATGGGCCTCGGATGATTATGTGGTTAAATCATCCGATTTAACGGAACTCAAAGAAGCCGTAAAAAGGCATTTAAAGGATTGAGCGATCTTCGAAAAAGCTGATCTGAACATGTGGGTGATCATTAATGGTTTCAAAGAATCCATTCCGGAAAAGGCCTCGATTGCCGAAGTGATCCATTCCCGCCTGGAATTTGAGATTCATATGATCGTGGAGTTGAATCACCGTTTTATCCATCAGAAAGATTATGAAACCACTTACTTGTCCGAAGGGGATATTTTGGAATTAATCCATCCGGCTTTTGGAGGATAAAACCTGGTGCGAGTTGCGAGTGATGAATTCGCAAAAAGTCGTCGAGGTTCTGTTTTTGTCATTCCGACGAAAGTCGGAATCGAGAAAATTCAACCTGTTATAAAACCCCTGGACCCCGGTTTTCACCGGGGTGACGACTTCTTACGAATTCATTTCTGGTTATGGTTAAAAATTTATTGATCTAATGGCTTTCCCGACACTCGTCACTTGTCACCCGTCACTATGATTTTACTGATTGATTTTAACGATATTCTCCGGGCCACTTTGGATGAGGATTGCGGCAACGAAGGCTTTATCGGAATCGCTCCGGACGGTGACCGCTATCACGTGGTGGTGCCGGTGGATCGTCAGATCGCCCGGGGATTAAAGGCCGGCCATCGTCCCCGGGACGGGACTCCTTTTGGAGGCTACAAAGATTGGCACTATTTCCGCTGTCCGGGCTTTAAACGGCCGGCCAGGTATCATGAAGCCGAAATCCAAAAGGTCCGGATAGAACAAGCCGGAGCCAACGCCCGAACCCTTAAAACCTGGGCCGCCGGGCGGCGGATTGCCGTCAAAATAACGGCCTCATCAACCGGATAAACACCAGGCATTTTCCGGTTGGCCAAAACAAATCCCGGGAGATCCCGATCGGCCTGTTTTTCCCCTTGACAATGTTCAGCCGTTCCCCTATAAATTTTAAAATAACTATAATATAACTATAATATAACTTTGGTGTTCGAGTCTTCAATCGTCACTTTTTCAGGAGGATTAAATGCTTTTACCAAAATTTGCTTATCATGCCCCCACCACGATCGAAGAAGCCTGTTCCCTGCTCAGTCACTATGGAACGAAAGCCAAAGTTCTGGCCGGAGGGACCGATCTTCTGGTCAACATGAAAAAAAAGCTCCTGTCTCCGGATCAGATTATCAGCCTCAATAAAATTGAAGGGCTGAGTGAAGTCAGCAGCCAAAACGGTTCTGGCCTTTCCATCGGCCCCTTGGCCACGGCGGCCTATCTGGCCGGTTCCAAACCGATTCAAGAGCGGGTTTCCCTGTTGGCCCAGGGGGCCGGGCGACTGGGATCGCCTTTGATCCGCAACCGTGCTACCATAGGGGGAAATCTGGTCACCGCCCGTCCGGCCTCCGATCTGGCCCCGCCTTTGCTGGCCCTGGGGGCCGGATTGATTCTCAAAGGACCACAGGGAGACCGCCGTTTTTCCCTCGAGCAATTTTTCCTCGGCCCCGGGCAAACGGTCATCCGGGCTGATGAGATTCTGACCGGGATCCTTATTCCCGATCCCCAGGGGCCCAGCGCCGGGGCCTACCTCAAGTTGGGCACCCGGAAGGCCCTGGAGATTGCCCTGGTCAATGTCGCCTCCTGCCTCGAACTGGCCGCCGATGGTTCAATCAAAAAGGCCCGGGTGGCCCTGGGTGCGGTAGCCCCGGTCCCTTTTCTGGCCGCCTCAGCGGCCAGGGTCCTGGAAGGGTTTAAACCGAAAAATCAGGACGACCCGGTTTTCAAAGAGGCCGCCGCTGCGGCGGCCCGTGATTCCCGGCCTATCACCGATCATCGCGGATCAGCGGATTATCGCCGGGAAATGGTGGAAGTTTTAACCTGGCGCACCCTGAAAGCCGCTTATATCCAGCTCATAAAGAATGCTTAGGAGAGCCCCCATGAAAAAAATGATTTCCCTTAAAGTCAATAACCGGGAATACGATTTGGTCATCCCCGTCAACCGGACCCTGGCCCAGGTGCTCCGGGAAAATTTAAAACTCACCGGCACCAAACAGGGCTGTGAAACGGGAGATTGCGGGTCCTGCACGGTCCTGCTGGACGGCCAACCGGTCAATTCCTGTCTGGTCCTGGCGGTGGAGGCCGGGGGGCACACAATTTTGACTATTGAAGGATTATCCGAGGAGGGGACACTCCATCCGCTGCAACAGGCCTTTGTCGAGCACGGCAGCATTCAGTGCGGCTTTTGCAGTCCCGGCATGATCCTTTCCGCCAAAGCCCTGCTGGACAAAAATCCTGCCCCCGGTCCAGCGGAAATCAGGGAAGCCCTCAGTGGCAATCTTTGCCGCTGCACGGGCTATCAAAAAATAATAGATGCCGTTGAATCGGCGGCCAAAAAGGTTTAAGGTTCAAGGTTTAAGGTTCAAGGTTCAAGAAAAGACCTTACACCTTACACCTTATACCGTTAATTTTTAACTCTCGGATACTTAAACCCTTTACCCCTAATTTAAAGAAGGATAGATCCTATGAGCACCTACAGCGTCATCAACAGCCGGGTCCCGAGACTGGATGCGCCGGACAAAGCCAGCGGCCGGGCCGTTTATACCGATGATCTGCAATTTCCGAATATGCTTTTCGGGGCCCTGCTGCAAAGTCCCCTGGCCCATGCCCGCATTCTAAACATTGACACCTCCAGGGCCAAAGCCCTTCCGGGCGTAAAATCGGTGGTCACCGCCCGGGACCTGGAAATCATCCCTTATGGGGTTTCTCCGGCCCGGTATGATGAAACCATCCTGGCCCTGGATAAGGTACGGTACGTGGGGGACGAAGTGGCGGCCGTAGCCGCGGTGGATCAGGAAACAGCCCAGGAAGCCCTGGAGTTGATCCGGGTTGATTATGAAGAACTTCCGGCCGTCTTTGATCCCTTCGAGGCCATGGCCGAAGGGGCTCCCACTATCCATGAGGCCTTTGCCCGCAATCTTTGTGCCGAGGTTCATCAGGAATTCGGCGATGTGGAAGCCGCCTTTGCCGAATGCGACCTGATCCATGAACATAAGTTTGTCAATAAGCGGCAGGATGCCGCCTTTCTGGAACCCAATAACGCCGTAGCGGTTTTTGATCAGCAGGGGTATTTGACCCTTTACAGTTCAACCCAGGTTCCCCATTATGTCCAGCGGACCGTGGCCATGGTTTTAAAATTGCCTATCGGGAGGGTCCGCGTGGTCAAATCCTATGTCGGCGGCGGTTTCGGCCCCAAGGCCTCGGCTTCCACCCTGGAATTGACCGCTTGCCTCCTCTCCCAGAAAACCCATCGCCCGGTGAAAATGCATTTTTCCCGGGAACAGGTCTTTCTCCACAGCCGGGCGCGCCATCAATTTTTTCATACCTTTAAAACCGGCGTCAAGAAAGACGGGACCCTGATGGCCCTTCATAATACTTGTGTTCTGGAAGGCGGGGCCTACTCCAGCTTCGGAATCGCCACCGTCTATTACGCCGGTTCCCTGCTGGGCGGGCCCTACAAACTTCCCAATATGAAATACGACGGTTTCCGGGTCTATACCAACCGTCCGGCCTGCGGAGCCCAGAGGGGACACGGCGGTGTGGCCGCCCGGGCCGGTTTTGAACAGCAGTTGGACATCCTGGCTGAAACCCTGGGGATCGATCCGGTGGAAATGCGGTTAAAAAACATCATGGAAACCGGTGATACAACCTGTAATGAGTTGAACATGAGCAGTCTGGGGATGAAGGAATGCATTGAGGCCATCCGGGACCAATCGGATTGGAAAAAGAAAAAAGGCCGGCTGCCTAAAGGCAAAGGGATCGGGCTGGCCTGCGGTTTCTTTGTCTCCGGCGCCGGCTATCCCATCTATCGTTCCGATACCTATCATGCCACCGTGGTCATCAAGATCTCCGAGGACGGGGGGACGATTCAGGTCCTGACCGGCAGCGCCGAAATCGGCCAGGGGTCGGATACGGCCCTGGCCATGATCGCCGCCGAGAGCCTGGGGGTTCGCTACCAGGATGTGCGGGTCGTTTCCGGGGACACGGACCTTTCCGTGGATCTGGGGGCCTATTCCAGCCGTCAGACCCTGATGACCGGTCAGGCTACCAAAGAGGCGGCCGAGGATGCCAGGCGTCAGGTCCTGGAAGTGTTGTCGGAAGCCCTGAGTGTCCCCGTTGAAAAGATGTCGATCGGCAACGGCCTGATCTTTTTTGAAGGGACGGCCCACGATTTCGAATCGATCCGCATCAATTATATGAAGGAGCACCGGGGCTGGGCCGATTCCCCTCAGGAAGGGCCATTAACCTTCAGGGAAGCGGCCCGGCTGGCCTATTTAAAACGGGGGACCATTGTCGGCACCGGAAAATACAAACCCCCCAGGCTGGGCGGTGCCTATAAAGGGGCGGCGGTCGGCACTTCGCCGGCTTACGGCTGTTCGGCGATGATTGCCGAGGTCAGCGTGGATCTGGAAACCGGCCAGGTGACCGTGGATAAAGTGACCGATGCCCACGACTGCGGTCTGGCCATAAACCGGACCTCCGTGGAAGGACAAATGGAAGGATCGGTTTCCATGGGTTTGGGGGAGGCTTTATTTGAAGAAGTGAAATTCAACGAACGGGGGCAGATTATCAATGCCTCCCTGGGGGAATATAAGATCCCAACCGCCCTGGATGTGCCGGCGGTTCAATCGCTGATCATTGAAGGCAACGAACCCAACGGCCCCTATGGGGCCAAGGAGGTCGGCGAAGGGGCCATCATGCCCACCATCCCGGCCATTCTGAACGCCGTTTATGACGCCACCGGGGTGCGCATCAGCGAGCTGCCGGTCACCTCCGAACGGCTTTGGAGGGCTTTGAAGGAAAAAAAGGAGAACCAAAAATAATACAATGTTATAAAACCGACCCCTTTCAGACTGCAGCCCTGGAATTTCAAGATCCAGGGCTGCCCTGCCGGATAACGATTACATCTTTTGGTAAAGATCCCTGACCCGATCCCTGGTCATGATATTTGGCCAATCCCTGCCCAGGGCATTTTCCCACAGCGGCGCGAGCCCCAGGGCCACATCAATCATCTTTTCCATTTTTTCAGAGGAAAGCCCCGCTGTCAGGTTTCTGGGAAGGGAAACGCCGCTTCTGGCCACCATCTTCCGAAATTCCTTAACCCCCTCCGGATAAAAATCCGTCAGATAATCGAAAACGATACTGTTGCCGATGCCGTGGTGAACCCCCAGGATGTAAGCCAGCCCGTAGGAGAGGGCGTGGGCCACCCCTACCTGGGAGTAGGCGATGCTCATTCCCCCGAAGTAGGAAGCCATCATCAGCTGGTCATCACTCACCGGCTTCCAGTTATTCAGGAAAACCGCCTGGCATAATTCCAGGGATTTTTCTCCATAGGACTTGCTGAATTCATTGAGGAAAGTCCCCTGGAGCGACTCGATGCAATGGATATAACAATCCATGCCGGTGTAGAATCGTTGTACCGGCGGGGCATCCACGGTCAGCAAAGGGTCCAGAACGATTTGATCAAACACCGTATAATCGGAATTGATCCCGAGCTTTTTGTCCGGACCGGTCAGTACCGTGGTACGCGACACCTCTGCTCCCGTTCCGGATAAAGTGGGGATGCCCACATGGTAGACAGCGGGGTTCTTGATAAGGTCCCATCCCTGATAGTCGACCGAACTACCCGGATTGGTCAACATCAAAGAAACGGCTTTGGCCAGGTCCATGGTGCTCCCGCCGCCGATGCCGATCACCCCTTCGGGCAGAGCCGGTCCGCTGGCGGAGGATTTCCACTGCTTGACTTCGGCGGTCAGGGCGTCGACCTGTTTTGTTTTGGGTTCATCGTCCACATTGACCCAGATCAAAAGATCATGTTCTTTTACCGGAACCCGATTCCGCAGCGGATGGTTTTTGAAAACATCGTCCACCAGGAAAACCATACCGGCCTTTTGGTCAAAACGCTTCTGCTCAAGAATGTCGTCCAACTGGTCGAAAGCTCCCCGGCCGAATATCACCTGGGACACCACTTTAAAATTTCGAAACATCATTATTCTCCTTTTATTTATATCTATTCCCGGGACGTTTTTCCTTCAAAGACCATGGAATGCCTGAAAGAGGCCCGGGTCATTCAATTTATTTTTAACCGAAATTTCAAATGCCTTTCAAGCCAGGTCAGGAGGCGGGGTAAAACCGCCTACCACCTCTTCCATCAGCCCGGCCAGATGGGTGGGGGTGCGGTCCTCCAGGTAAGGTCCCACGATTTGTATTCCCACGGGCAGACCGTCTATTGCCGGACCCACCGGGGCCACAGTGGCTGGAAGATAAACCACTCCGGTCAATCCCGCCCAGGCCAGAAGGGTATCGAAATAAGATCGTTCCGCCCCGTTCACCATTAAAACACGGTCAAAAAAACTGCTGTGGTCATGGGGAAAGGCGGTAACCGGTATGGCCGGGCACAACAAGGCGTCGAAATTTTCAAAAAAATCAGCCCATTTTTGCCGCATCATCAACCGTTCCCGGTCCAGCAGCAACCAGTTACGATGGGGCGTCACCGTCCCTCGGACACGGACTGAAAGGCAAGTTTGTCCATAATTTTCTCCTCTATCCTAAGAACTCGAATTGAGCTTTCAATAAAGTTCAAAATGCAAAGTTCAAAGTTTAAAATTCAAAGTGCAAGGTCCAAGGTTCAAGGTGAAAAGTGCAAAGAAAACCTTAGACCTTAGACCTTAGACCTTGAACCGGATTTAACGGGGTTCGTGATGAAATATTTTGTTGACGATAACCCATTCATCCTCGATTTTCAACAAAGACAGGTAGTCGGTAAACCACAAGCCCAGATACAAATCCCTGACCTTTACCGCGGCCACGTTTTCGGTCAGGTCCAGGGAGACCAGCCTCATGTTGTATTCCTCCCCATTTTTGGCCGGGGCAGGTCTGGCCGCGACCATCTCCAGCCATTTTTCAAGAGGGATATGGGCCAGGTTCCCGCTGTAATACCCCATCAGGACAGCGCCGGGGTGAAAGGCTTTCCTCAATTTATCCACGTCCGAATGGTACATGCCCTCGAAATAGAGTTGTACGGTCTGCCGGATACGCTGCATATCAACCATGTCGTCATTCATAGGGTCCTTCCTTTCTGAGTCAGGTTCTCTTTGGGTTTAGTCGATGATACCATGCCTGAAAAAGGAGTCAAGGATTCCAGGGCCAAAGGGATCAAGGGCTCAAGGCCGGTGGCCCTAAGGTAACAAAAGTCATGTCCGGTCCATAGCAGGTCCCCGCACTGGAAGTGGCCACCAGCCGGTAATGGTAGACAGTCCTGGGAGTCAGTCCGCTTAAAGCGGCGGAAACAGGGACATCGTTAGAGCCACTCCCGGCCGATTGAACGCTGGTCATATTTCCGTAGGCGATTGTCCCGCCCCATTGAAAATAATAGGTTGTTTCGAGTCCGTGGCTGGGATGAACCGTGCCTGTCAAGGTGGCCGATCCGCCGGTCACCCGGGTGGCTGCGCCGGTCATGGCTGTTGTGAAGGCAATTATAATACCTTGGCTGGGCAGGTTGGGATCAAAACTCTGTTTGCCGCCAAAAACAACTAATAGTCCATCGTAATTAACCAGAGCATTAGCACATGGAAAATCAAACTCCTGAATAAGGTTAAGGGTAAATTTTCCACCCTCATCAGAGAGTTCGTAAAGTCTGGAGGGGCCGCTTGCCGCCTCATAACCACTATCACCGAGAACATATAGCTTTGAACCAACCCTGACCGCGCTGCTGAATCTATGAACCCTGGGCCGGACCAGGTCAGGCTCTTTTAAAACTTTTCGTTCAAGGCCATCAAATAAATGCAGCTCGGCGGCTATTCCCGCGGCATAGCTGGCCCGGTAAAAGGCTCCGGAGCCCAAGAGTAATAAGTGAGTGACAGGATCCTCATAACCAAACATATACCAGCTGGGGTAGTCTGTCTCCAAAGCTTTTAAATCAACAAAGTTTAGGCCATCAGCCGATTTTGATCCGACCGCCTGGGCGTCGTCCCTGTAGTGCGATACAACCCCTTTCCCGGCTGAATATAATTCGCCATTATAAACAAAGGAGATGTATTCAAGCTTATTGGTTGAATAAACACGATGCCAGTTTTCACCATCAGGTGAACGATAGAAATAGGAAGTATTCGTTGATATATTATAAGTTTTCAGGTAAAGAAAATCGCCAAAAACCGTAAGATCAAAATAATGAGTACTATCAGCCAGGACCGGGATGTTGATCTTTTTCCACTCCGCTTCCTCCAGCCTCCAGATTTCCGTGCTCTCGTTGGTCAGGTAAAGTTTGCCCTTAAACTCACAAAAAGAAAAGGCCGTCTCTCCTTTTGACCTGAAAACAGCCGGCGGATAACTCCCTATCTGAAATTCGTTGACAGTGCTATGAGTCCCCCCGAACAGCTTATGGCCAAACTTTATACCTGACCAGAAATAAGCGTCTGTTTCCAATAGGGTGATCCAGCTCAAGCCCCGGGGATTGGTTGGAGGGTTGTAAGCACCGGCCGAGGTGGAAAAGAATAGAAAGAGAATATAAAATGAGGCAATGAAAAATCGTTTCCCAAAAACACTTTGAAAAGCAGGGGCCGATAACATGGGTGTTATGATTTTTCTTTTTTTTTAATGAAGGCA
>JACQYK010000109.1:16084-43467 GCA_016208255.1 Deltaproteobacteria bacterium
AGGCAATCGGCGTCTCCCAGTCAGAGCATAGGGATTACCGCCGAAACTTATCCCCCCCGGTTTGCTGTTCCAGTACTTATCATAACGTTTCTCCGGATCTTCGTCAAATGGTCGTCTATTCAAAAAAAAGGTTTTTTTTAAATAGAGGAGTGGACCAGGTTCTCTAAAAATAGCCCTCCTTGAATCCGTCCATCATGGCCGACTCTTTTGGAGATTATTCGATATTTCTTGATTGCTATTATTCCCAGACGGATGATAAAAGGAAGAGGAGGATCGGGATCGATCGAAACGGGATCGATCAAAAAAATGGTCTATGGGGAAAAAAGAAGGTTTTTAAAAACCGGCGCCCCGTCTGGTGATGGATGGGAAAGGAGTGAAAAGATGAAGATTATAAGTGTAGAGGTCATGGAGCTTAAACCGCGGAATAATCCCCGCTGGCGGCCTGTGGTCTGCCGCATCAATACCGATGAAGGCCTTTCCGGATATGGCGAGGCGGCCATGGCCTACGGAGTAGGGGCCTCGGCCGCTTTCGGTATGATCAAAGACCTTTCCCGCATGATTATCGACAAAGATCCGCTCGACAACGAAGTCATCTGGGACCGGTTATATAAAGCCACCTTCTGGGGGCAGAACGGCGGTCCGGTGATTTTCTCCGGTATCAGCGCCATTGATATGGCCTTATGGGACATCAAGGGCAAGGCTTTCAACGTTCCCCTGTACCGGCTGCTGGGGGGCAAGAGAAGGGAGAAACTAAGGTCTTATGCCAGCCAGCTTCAATTCGGCTGGGGTGACGGGCTGACCTCGGTCTGTAGCACGGAGGATTATGCCGCTGTGGCCCGGAAGGCGGTAGCCGAAGGCTACGACGCCATCAAAATCGACTTCTTTACTTATGACCGGGATGGGAAAAATTTTACTTCCGAAGAGGCCACCCGATTGCTCAAACCCTATTATCTCGACTTGATTGAGGAAAGAGTCGCCGCGGTCAGAGAGGCCATAGGCCCGAAGGTCGACCTTATTATAGAAGCCCATTCCGTTACCGATGCCCAGGCGGCCATCCAGATCGGAAAGAGAGCCGAAAAGTATAATATCTTTGCCTATGAGGAACCTACCACGCCGACTCCCAAGATAACCAAGCTGGTCGCCGAAAACGTCAAAATCCCGATTGCCAGCGGCGAGAGAATTTACACCCGCTGGGGCTACGCCCCCTATTTTGAAAACGGCTCGCTGGCCCTCATCCAGCCGGACCTGGGCACCTGCGGGGGGATTACGGAGGGCAAGAAGATCTGTGACATGGCTTATGCTTACGATGTCAGTGTCCAGGCCCATGTCTGTGCCAGCCCGCTTTCGACCGCCGCGGCCCTGCATCTGGAGGCGGTCATTCCCAACTTTTGCATCCATGAACATCATGTCATCAATTTAGCTTCCTTCAATAAAGAACTCTGCCTCTATGATTATCAACCGGTTGACGGCTACTTCCGGATTCCGGAGATCCCGGGCCTGGGGAATGAATTATCCCCCTACGCTCTGGAAACAGCCGATAGGGTAACGATATCCAGGTCAAAAAAATAAAAGATCTTGTAACGGTAAGTCGGCACCATGTCTCTAGAAGCTACTTTTTTCGATTCCTATAATCAACTGATCCTGACCTGGCTGATCCTTTTTATGGCCCAGACTGTTTATGTCCTCTTCGGGTTCGGACTGGGATTAATTGCCGTCGGCCTGCTGGCCCTCTTTATTCAACCGGTCACCCATGTGATTGTCCTGCTTTTATTTGTAGCTATTCCGGCAGAGATTTATGTGGTCTATCGATCCTGGAGAAGTATCTCCTGGCAGGGAATTGTCATCCTTTCCGGCGGAATCGTGGTGGGGACCGTCATCGGGACCTTGATCCTGAAATACGGGAATCCCGAATTCATTCTCACTATTCTTGGCTTTTTTTTGATAGGGGCGGGAATGATTTTCCTGATCGCCCAATCGGCGAAGATTATTTGCTGGCCGTCATGGTGCCCCCCTTTTATTGGAGTCGTTGCCGGACTTCTCGCCGGCATGTTCGGTACCGGAGGGCCCCCCTTGATTTTCTATTATCAGCTCTCGGGGTTGAAAAAAGAGGCCTTTCGGGGAAATCTGATGACCCTTTTCCTGCTAATGGCCCTGGTCCGTTTTCCCTCTTATGCCTTTTCGGGACTGGTCACCTTTCCCCGGTTTCTTTCTGCGGTCTATATTTTCCCGGCCATCCTTTTGGGTATCTGGCTTGGGAATCGTATCCATGTCCAGATCTCTGAAACAGGGTTTCGAAAGATGGTCAGTGCCGGACTTATTGTCATCGGGATCATTCTTCTGATAAAACAGTTCCATTGAACCTTCGTCCTATAATATCCTCCGGAAACATCCTTAAGTATTATCTGTTATTTTATTGAAACCATAAAATACCGGGGGAAAAACTTCTCTTTTTTTAGAACCTAAGCTTCAAGGTCTTATTTTTTATTGGCGAGAAATCCTGATGAGGCCATTTTTCCTTCTTCTTTGATCCAACTGTTTAATAGAGGATCGCTGCCCTCATCAATAATTTGCTGGATCCGCCTGATCGTCTTTCCCCGAAGTTGAAGCTTTATTTGAGTATAGGCCTCGCGGGGCATCGCTCCAAGTTCCCCGGCCATTTCTTTCGCCCTGGGAAGGATATCTTCTGGTGGTTGGAGTTCATCAAATATTCCATTTTGTAAAGCTTCCTGAGGGCCGATAGTCCGACCAACCAGTGCCATTTTCCTGGCAACCGAGGGTGATAATTCTGCCCGCAGAACTTCCATGGTTGAAACCGGAAAGGGGATCCCGACCCTGCTTTCTGTTACTCCGATTTTACATTCTGAAGTGGTCCCAATACGATAATCACAAGACAAAACTAAAATAAAACCGCCGGCGATCGCATGCCCATTAACTGCTGCCACTGTGGGAATCGGGAAGCCATAAAGCTTAAGGACTATATTATTCAGTTCTTCAACCATCTGCCGCTGCTCCGACAGGCGATAATAGGGAACAACCTTCAAGTCCAATCCAGCGGAAAAACATTTTCCGGATCCGGTTATTACCAGTGCCCGTATATCTTTATTGGCGGATAACTGCCAAAGACATTTCAGGCTGTCATCGACAAGCCGCCTGTCTATGGCGTTGACCGGCGGTTTGTCCAAAACCATAATGGCAATTTCATCTTGTTGTTCGATCCTGATCGTTGATTGGTCCATGGTCACACCCTCGTCTTTATTTTAGGCAAAGGAGGAGATAAAAATCGATGAATCAACTTAACGAGTGAAAGGCCTTTTTAAAAACCTTCGCGGTTCGATGAAAAAAAGGAACCTTAACCTTTTAACTTTATAAGTGAAGAGAATACTTAGTCAATAAAGGGGAAAAGGAGGCAAGTCAAGGGAAAAAAACAAAAGATTTTTCGCGTTGAGCGGTTGACCTTGGGCCCTCCTGAATTTTTTTGACGAAGGCCAAGGGATAGGTTACTATAGAAACCCTATTTTTTCTTTCCGGTCGGGTATCGGAGAGATCATGACCGCCGGTTAATCTGGGACATCAAAGATTTTTCTCGTCTGCTGGCCTTGGATCAGTAGATGAACTGTAGGTGAAATGGAAACGCCTGTTGAAGAATATCATATTTTAAAAGAGCCTTATTATCTGCCCTTGAACGATGAGGTCACCATTTTCCAATCGGCTTACGAGGCCAAGCTGCCGGTTTTGCTCAAAGGCCCTACCGGGTGCGGAAAAACGCGGTTTATAGAATACATGACCTTTCGCCTGGGGAAGGCCATGGGCATTCCCCTGCCTTTGATTACCGTGGCCTGTCATGAGGACCTGAGTGGGTCCGACTTGGTGGGAAGATATCTCTTGCAGGGAAATAAAACAATCTGGATCGATGGTCCCATTACCCGGGCGGTAAAATACGGCGCCATATGTTATTTGGACGAAATCGTCGAGGCCCGTAAGGACACCACCGTCCTTATTCATCCGTTGGCCGATTACCGGCGCATGCTGCCGATCGAAAAAAAGGGGGAAATTCTCGAAGCCCACGAAAATTTTCTTCTGGTGATTTCCTATAATCCCGGTTACCAGAGCGTTCTAAAGAATTTAAAACACAGCACCCGCCAGCGCTTTGTGGCTATCGAGTTCGGGTACCCGACCAGGAATGATGAGGCGGCCATCATCGCTCATGAATCAAGGTCTCCAGGAAGGGGTGTCTACGAGATTACTCATCTATGCCGGCACCCTCATCGGGAAGGGGATAGAACCTCGGCGTGCCTGCCAGGTGGCCGTAGCTAATGCCGTAACCGACGAATCAGATCTGGTAAGCGGGATACAGGAGGTCATTTTTTCAATATTCCCCTGATCTTACCTGCTAAAGAATCTAGGCCTCGTCCGGGGTTTCCCCGGAAGAGGAGGCCCCTATCGTGGCAGTTGACTTTGAATAATACCTCAAAAGCCCATTTCCTTCATTCCGGGCTTGGAGGCTTTGTCGTAATTAATAAAAATGCCACCAAAGCCGTCATACCGGTCGGTCGGTTTCACCGACCTCAATTAAGAGACCTCCAAAGGAGGTCGAGCGAAAGCCGGTATCCAGAACTTATTGAAAATACGGATTCCATGTCGCGCTTCGCTTGCACGGAATGACATAACTGCAATTGTGACACAGTCTCTTGACCTGGAATCCAAGAAGTTAAATTCACCGCCTGTGGGACTGGACCCCGGCCTTCGCCCCCGGATCAAGTCCGGGGCAGGCTTGGTGACGGGCAGAGGGATTTTCGGTTGTCACAGAAAGATCGACAAAACTTTGTCGATGTTGATTCACTAAGCGCTTATCCGGCCAAGCCGTTAACCCGCCGATGAAGGCTGATTCCATGGGAGCCCATTTGAATTTAAGTCATGAGAGAAACAGGGCCGGGGCGGTTTTCCTCAGGGATATCATAGGGCCTTTGAAATTTTATGCCCAGGCCCTCAGTGGGAAAAAAGTGCGGCTTTCCCCCTTGAAACACCTGTCCCAATCTTCCCCGGGTTATCGGTACCGGCCTCCATTCGCCGATGGGGAGCAGATATTCCTGCCTGAGGTATATCAGGAATTTTCTGTGCCTTTTATGAACTTCATGGCCTTTAAGATTTCTACCGCCCATCAGATCGGTTTTTCGGAGTTCGGCACCTATGCCTTTCAGCTTTCCTCTATCCCTGACCTTTTCCCACCCGCGATCGTTCTGGCCTGTCTGCGGAGTATTTACAGTCAAAGGAGGCCCGTGTCCCCTCTGGAGATTTTTTTCCGGCTATTTCCCGACAGAAAACTGGCCCGCGATTTGTTTCAGATACTCGAAGGGGTACGGATAGATCATTGCCTTGGCCGAGCCTACCGGGGACTAAAGAAAGAAATGCTCGATTTTTGCCAAACCGCCATCGAAGTCCAATCGAAGCAGCCGGATTTTCCCCGGGAGTCATCCCTTTTCATTTTTATGAAAAAAAGTGCCTTCTTTTGTCAAATCCTTTCTTCCCTTCCCAGGTCGCTGCTCTATCATTTTATGGACTTCCTTCCCGCAGTCAGTCCTCTCCTGGAAAAGGAGGCAACCGTTGAGGATGCGGCGCGTACCACGGTAACTCTTTACCAGGGGATATCCTCAAAACCGATCTTCCCATTGAAAACGGAACCGGATGGACCCGGCTTTGGGCTGCAGGCCCCTTTCCCTGAAATTCCTTTCGATGAAAAAGGCACAGATCCCGCTTGGCCGGGCAATTCAGCCGGGGAGGAATCAGATCCTTTAACAACTTCCCCAAGCCATCCTTTTCAATTTCCTCTTGAGCTTTTGCAAAGGAAGCTCACTAACCAGGAGTTATCAATAATACTGAACAACCGGGATACGGGATCTCCCCTTTCAACGATGATATCAGGGGGAGGTTTGAAGGAGACGGAGATCGGCTGGCAGACTTCTGCCGAGAGGCTGCCAATAATCCCTCCGCTTCCGGCTGCCGGAGGCTTCAAATATCGGACAGGACCTTCCGCCCGGAAGCCGGGCACTCGCCCCCTGGCGGCGGCCAAAGCCCCTCCGGGGCCTGACCCCTCGCCTTTGGATATTGAAGACGAAAAGGATGAGAAAGTCTATTATTATGATGAGTGGGATTACCGGGCCGGTGATTACCGGCCGGATTGGTGCCGGGTGAAGGAAAAAAGTATAAAGCCGGGATCTTCCGACTTTATAGGCAAAACCCTGGAATCTTATGCCGGTCTGGTGGCGGAAGTACGCAGGCAATTCCAAAGGCTCAAACCCGAATACCTCAAGAAAATTCACCGTTATGATAAGGGCGATGAGATCGATTTGGATGCCGCTATCGAGGCCGCGGTTGACTCCCGCGCCGGGCACTCCCCTTCAGAAAAAATATATGTGGAGAAATTAAGGAAAGAACGGAGCTTCTCAACCCTTTTCCTCCTCGATATAAGCGCCTCAACCGCTGAACGGGCCGATGGAACAAGCAGCCCTCCCCTCAGCTCACCGCCGGCATCCAAAGAATGCGTTGTCATCCCAAGATTCCTGGAAAGGGAAGAAGTCCCAACAGCCGCTCGATTGGATATAAATTCCAAGAGGGTCATTGACGTGGAAAAAGAGGCTCTGGCAGTCATGGCTGAGGCCCTGGGGGAGATCGGTGACGACTATGCCATCTTTGGATTCTCCAGCAATGGCAGGCTCGATGTGGAGCTTTATGTCATCAAGGATTTTGACGAGGACTACCATGAGGAAGTGAAGCGGCGCATCGATGGGATCCAACCCCGGCATTCCACCCGCATGGGACCGGCCCTCAGGCACGCCCTTTCCAAAATATCAGGGCGTGGCGCAAAAACAAAGACCATCATCCTCATCAGTGACGGATATCCTCAGGATCGCGATTACGGAGAAGATCGCCAGGACAGGGAGTATGGGCTATATGATACGAAGGTGGCTTTGAAAGAAGTCAAGGCCAACGATATCCATTCCTTCTGCCTTACCGTCGATTTAGCCGGGAATGACTATCTTCGAAAGATATGTACCGAATCGGAATATCTCGTCATTGAAGAGGTTACCGATCTTCCGCGGGTGTTGCCGAAGATCTATCGCCGTCTCACAACTTAACTTAGGCTTTATTTAGGCCCGAAGATTTCTCCGGAGGGGGTAGGGGCGGTTTTGGTGGTCCCCTTTTTGGTTGCCGGAGTTGTTGTTTTGGTTTCTTTTTTCTTGGCTTTTGCCGGAGAGGCGGGCTCCTCTTTACTTACTGTTGGTGTTCCCTTATCGGCAGCCTCCGGCTCCTTGGCCGGTTCCGGTTCTTTTTTCTCGGCCGGTTCTTTTTTCACGGCCGGGGCTTTTTGGGTATCTGCCTTTTCCTTCTTGAAGATCCCTTGAAAATCCTCTTTGACGTCGGTGACTACCTGTTTAACCTGAGTACAGCCCGCCCAAAAACAAAAGGCTGCCAGGAGGATGGCTATTTTTTTTATCTTAAGAAACATGGCCTCAACCATTGTTAGGGGTTTGGGAATTAATAATTAGAAACAATCATATAAATTCAGAGAGAAGAGGTCAAGGGAAAACCGGAGAAATTCCAAAAGGCCGATTCCTTTGCAGGAGCCCGGTGTAAAGAGAGAAGCTCGAGATCACAAGTTGTGACCTCAAGCTTCTAACTCTATTTTAGAACTAAACCCCCATGCCCCGCCATTTGGGGCGTGGCACCACGATACGGTCGGGTCCCCCGACCTAAAAGGAGGCTTCTTAAAAGAAGCCGGGACATGAAAATATTGTAAAACAGAGGAGTAAGGTCGTCATTCCGGTCGGTCGGCCTATCGGCTCCCAAAGGGAGCCTTTTCGAAAGCTCGGCGAAGCCGAGCGGCCCGACCTCAATAAAAGACTTCCGGGGGAAGTCGACCGAACGCCGGAATCCAGGATATTACACAGTAATAAAAGTTCCTGGATGCCGGATCGGGCCTGCCCCGTACCTGATACGGGGTCCGGCATGACGGGGAAAGAACAAGCCTGGAGATTAATCCAAGGTTATTTTCGTATTAAACAGCAGGCCACTTGCCAATGGATAATACGGGAAAGCCCGCTTTCTCCAGATCTTGAACGATAGTCTCATATTTTTCCGTTCTGATTCGAATAGCGGTGAGCCTTTTCCCCTCGACGATAAAAGATGGGGAGGTGATGCTGATCACATTGACATCCTGCTTTTTAAACACTTCAAAAATGGTGCATAATTCGCCGGGCTGATCTTCAAGAGCAATAGTCAGTCGAGTCCCTTTCTGCTTGATGCCGAATAAATCCACCAGCAGGGCCAGGGCATCCGTTTCGGTAAAAATTCCGTAAAGATTTCCATCTTCCACAACGGGGATACAGCCGATTTTTTTATCGTGCATCAATTCTACCGCTTCTTCAACCAGCGTGTCGGGGGAAATGGTGATTAATTTATCTTTGGGCGTCATAAATGATGAAACTTTCAATTTCGCCAACAGATAATTAATTTCGTTGACTGATAAGGATGTGGCGTCAGAAGGACCCGCTTGCCGGATGTCCCGGTCAGTAACAATGCCGACCAGTTTATTTTTCTTATCTACTACGGGTAAATGCCTGATCCCTTTATCCTGGATCATTTTTCGCGCTTCAAAAAACGATTCATCCGGGCCAATGGTTACCGGGGTCCTCTGGATCATTTCCCTCATAAATCCCTTGTAATTGATTTCCATTTCCGCCGCCTCCTTAATTTTATTATTTTTTTTGATTTTGATGATTCTGTGGGTGACTGTCAGTGGCCCTTAAGGACCTTCGGCCGGGGGTCAGGTCATTGGTTGATATGGTTGACCGGGTTTACCGGAAGCTCAAACAAAAAGACCAAAGATAATACTAAGTAAATAAAGGGGAAAAGGGGGGAAGTCAATCTTTTTTTGCTGAAACAGGCAAAAAAAGGAGACTCTCCAGCGGATAGCCTGAAGCCCGGAGGGAGGTATGAGTCTGGAATAAGCCTGGAGTAATGAACTCGGAGTCTGATGAGAGGACCAAAATTCTCATAAAAAATCAGCCGCCAGGTGGCTTAATATTACCCGGATATGGTGAGTCAAGATGTTGATTTCCGGATGGTCTCCCCGAAAAACCGCGGATCGGTCCGGGGTTCTTCGGGGTCGGGAGGAATTCCGGATGCCGGGTTCCGGCCTTCGCCGGACTGGCTCAATAGCCTGTCAGGTGATGATTTTCAGGATATCAGGTTCCTTACGGTCCGGCATGGGCGGGATGGCTTTGGGATAGCCCAGGATGAGGGGTGCCCACATCCGGTACCCCTCGGGCAGACCCAGTTCAGCCAGCAGTTCCGGATCACGGGCTTCCGCGCCCTGGGCGATCCAGCAGGTGCCCAACCCCCTGGAAGCGGCGGAGAGCATAAAATAAGCCGCCAGTAAACCGCAGTCCTGGGCGATGGTCGCCCCCTTGAGCGGGGCGACAATGATCACCGCGCAGGAGGCGTTGTAGAAGACGTTAAAATCTTCCTTTTTCAAAGTGTCCAGGTATCCCTTCATGGGTGAGTTGGGATCTTTTTCAATCCCGGCGATAATGACTTTTTTACTGGCATCGGAAATCCTTTTCAGCATGGCCTTATTATTGACCACGATAAATTTCCAGGGTTGCCGGTTGCTGGCGTTGGGGGCCTTGATGCTGTCGGCAATGATGGCTTTGATTACCTCCAAAGGGACCGTCCTGTCCTCAAAATCCCTGACCGCCCGCCGTTTTTCCAGAAGTTCGGTAAAATCCATTCTTTTGATCCTTTCTTTTCTTTAGTCTTTTTTTCCTTTTTGAGGAAAAGAGTATGAAAGTATAGGGGAGAGAGGCCCGGGAAGCAAGGGGAAAAATGAAATCGAAAAAAATCGTAGCTGCTTAGCTTTTTGAAATTCAAATACTATTTTAGACAGGATTTACAGGATTACTTTGGTTTTTGTGCCTTTCCGGAAGAAAGGCACAAACCGAATCACCTGACGGACAGGGTCATCAGCTTCCGCCGGAAGCGGATTGAAGTTGCTCAGGGTCTTCCGGAGCCTGAGCAAAAACCTGTAAATCCGTTCGGTCGGCGCTGGCCGACCTCAAAAAAGGTTCCCTTTTGGGAACCGCTTAATCCTGTCTGATAATTCTTTTTTAATAAAGCTAAAGTGTAAAAAAAATCCTATTCTTCCTGTTTCGGAGCTGTAGTAAAAAAATGGAAAAGGAATTCGCTCTCCTTGGGGGAAAGGTTGAACCTTTTCCCGGCCTCGTCAATCAGGCCGGCCAGGGACGGCCTGGGAGCCGATTCCCGCTGTTCACTGATCCAGCGAACCGCCCTTCGAATCAATTCCCCTTCTGGTAATGGGACAGCCATAAAAGTTCTCCTGTGTTCAATCTCGTCTGCTATGATAATGGGGATCCGAAGGGTTCCGGAAGGTGCTGGTAAATTGCCTTCCGGTCCCCGTTGGTCTTTTGCTGCTTTTCCAAATTATTTCTTGGGTCCGTCCAGGAGCTCCCGGATCACCGGCATGACCTGAATTTCACCAAGGTCGAATTGCTTTAAGGCCTCTATGGTGACCAGTATTTTATCTCGGGCCGTTGCCTGGGAGTCGACAAATAAAACATATTCCCCTCGTATCCGACAGAGCCCTCCCCGCCCGGATGATTCGTCCCGGATGAATTTGAAATGGCGGATGGTTATTCCCAGCTTAGTGGCCAGGTCTTCAAGTTGACTCAAGAGTAATTCGTCTTTCACCAACGACCTCTTGTTCGGGTTAGAAGCTTAGGCAAACAATACGGGAATTGCTGTCAAGCATTATATTTCTTACTCTTCTCAATATCAAGCCGGAAGGGATTCCTTAACGGAGGGGAGCTTAAACCTGCTTCGGCCCCCCACGGACCATTCTCCCTTCGGCAAATATCTGTTTGGGAAAAGCCGCCAGATGAAGGGGATTTTGATCCCAGACGACGAGGCTGGCCAGCTTCCCGGTTTCAATGGTCCCC
This sequence comes from Deltaproteobacteria bacterium, assembly GCA_016208255.1. Classification (GTDB taxonomy): domain Bacteria; phylum Desulfobacterota; class RBG-13-43-22; order RBG-13-43-22; family RBG-13-43-22; genus RBG-13-43-22. The sequence goes on from JACQYK010000109.1 coordinate 27,097, forward strand.
AGGATGCCGTCAATCCCCAGTATCCTGGCATTCCTGTTTTTATTTTTTGTGATATCGATAATTTTGTCTCCTTCCAGGACAATGCTGCAATTCTCATCCTTTTTGATACCGTCAAAAAGCGTTTCGGCAAAGAGGACCGTTTTTTGGGACATAGAGTTCTCCTTTGTTTTCTTGGCATAAATTATAAAACAGAACCTGCCGGATATCAACAGGGTTGAATATTCCTGGACCCCATCCCCCTGATTAAAAATGCGGATATCAGGGTTAATCAGGCAAAGTGAAGAGGGCTTGGGGGGGGTCTATATTCCTGGACAAATTTATGGTAAAATTTACCGGGAAAGATAAACAATAGGGACCTGACAGTTTTATGAACGATTCTGACAGCCTCTTAAAATATAATCCCTTCGAAACATTGGGGACACTTCTTAAAGAGAAGGCCGTTCCGCCCCCGCTGCCCATAAAAAAACCGGGTATTGTCCAAACAGGACAAAACCTAAAACCGGAGGTACCCATAAAAAAACGGGGTATTGTCTTGACCGGACAATACCAAACAGGGGATGTGCCCATCCAAAAACCGGTCGCAGGGCCTGCTGAAGTCTGTGCCACATCGGTGAACGAAGAAAGCGCCTTTCGGGAGGCCATGGAAGGCGTCAAGCCGCTGGTAAAGGATAAACGTCATGAAAAGAAAAACAAAGGGACCCACCCGCTGGATCATCTCGTCGATGAACCGGAGCGGGAGGCCAGGCGACGACTGGATAATCTGTTAAAATATGGTGAGGGATTTATTATCTCCCAGACTCCCGAATACATGGAAGGGATAGGTCGCGACATCCCCCCGAAATTTGCTGAGAGATTACACCGGGGTGATTTTTCCATACAAGCTCACCTCGATCTTCATGGTATGGGTGTGGCCCAGGCCAGGGATGCCTTCGAAAACTTCCTCCATGAGGCCCTTATGTCGGGTAAACGGGCTGTTCTGATCATCCACGGACGCGGCATCTCTTCACCCGGTGAACCGGTCTTGAAAAACAAAGTCAGCGAATGGCTGACGCGCAGTCACTGGCGAAAAAGAGTCATCGTCTTCACCAGCGCCCAGTCCTACGACGGCGGCGCCGGGGCCACTTATGTCCTCCTCCGCCATCGCCTTACCTCCAAACGGTCAGGGAAAAACCCGACCGGGAAATAATCGGCGACAGCAGGAAAGGATTCGGGTTTTCTGCGGCCGGAAACAGGGCTGAAGCAGGGAAAGACGGGAAGAAAAGAAATGAAAAAGAAAGGCATGACCCGAAGAGAATTTGTTAAAGGCTGGGGGGCCGCTATAGGGGTCATGAGCGCCACCGGCCTTTCCCCGGTCTTGAACCTTTTCGCGGCCGAGCAAAAGGCTGATGGGCCGCAAACAAACTTCCTCGCAGTTCCCGGCGCCCGGCTCTACTATGAAATCCGCGGCAGCGGTCCTCTCCTGATCATGGTCCCGGGGGCCAATGGCGACGCCAGAATCTTCAAAGGGGTGTCGGAACCTCTAGCCGGGTACTACACCGTGGTTACCTATGATCGGCGCGGCTTTTCCCGGAGCAGACTTTTGGGACGGCAGGACTACAGTCGCCGGATTGAGACTGAGGCCGAGGATGTCCGGGACTTAATCCAACACCTGAGCCAGGAACCGGCAACCGTCTTCGGCAGCAGCTCGGGAGGAATCATCGCCCTGAAAGTCCTCATTCATTATCCTGCCCTGGTTCGCCGACTCATTACCTTTGAACCGGCGGCCGTAAAGCTATTGCCGGATGGACAGAAATGGTTGGACTTCTTCCTCGGGATTTACGATCTCTACCGGCGATCCGGGGTGGAGCCGGCGTTAAAAATGTTCCGGGAGCAGGCCTTCGCCGAGTCAGACCGGCAGTTCATGGCCGGCGTCCCCCGGAGCGCCCACACTTATGTGAATGCCCACTACTGGTTCGAACACGAACTGCGCCAGTATCCGGCGGTTGACCTTGACCTTAACTCCCTGAAAGCGAATGCCGCCCGGATCGTCCTGATGGCCGGGCGGGAGTCGCGCGGTTATCCCTGCTATGAGGTAAACGTGGAACTGGCTAAGAAGCTCGGCCTGGACCTGGTCGAGCTTCCCGGAGGTCACAGCGGCTTCGCCTCTCAACCCGCGGAATTTGCCGGTGAGTTTTTGCAGGCCCTGGGGCGGATGGGGCATACTCCGAAAGGGAAATAACAGGGTCTTGCGGCCATAACGCTCCGGGAAACACAAAATGACCAAAAAAAGAAATATCTTAGACAAAATAAATATTTAATTTTTGAACAATTTGGTTTATGGTGTGTGTCATGAATTACCAGGAAGATTTTAGAAATGGGTTGATCAAATATTTGAAGCCTTTAGGGCATGGGGCGCAGACCAAACTGAGCCGAAAGGCCGGTGTTTCGACCAATATCATCTGCTCTATTATCAACGGCCGGAGAACCGCCAGCGAAAAGACCAAGAATAAGATCGCCAACGCCCTCGGATATACCTACGATGACTTTTTAACCTTCGGCCGCGGCTATCAAATGAAGAATGACAACGTTATCCCCATACGCCGCCGCCGGGACATGGACCCCAAGTTTGCCCAGGCCGTGGCCCTGCTGGAGGAAATATACGATATAGGCAAAGAATCGCATATATTGGACCAGACCATAGTCGTGATTGAACAATTTTTGGTTTTATTAAAGGAGAACAAAAAGAGAAAAATATCAGAAAGATCATAGAAAGGTGTATACTTAAGATGCGGCTCTATGAACTTTTGTGTCGTAGAAAAATTAACCATCAGGAACTTTATAGAAAGGTGGATGGTTATGTTGAAAAGTGAAGAGATACTTGATTTTCTAAAGCAACACAAGCAAGACCTCGAAACACGCTTTTCCGTGAGACGCATCGGCTTGTTCGGTTCTGCCCTTCGTGGTTTTGCCGGTGACAAAAGTGACGTTGATATCCTGGTAGAACTGGCTATTCCCACCTTCGATCATTATATGGACCTAAAATTCTTCCTTGAGGATCAGTTTGGACGACCGGTAGATCTCGTATTGGCGGATTCCTTGAAATCGCGCCTCAAACCGATCATTACTCGGGAAGCAGCATATGTCTAGGGACTTTCGTCTTTATCTTGATGACAGGTTAGAGGCTATACATCAAATTCGAACGTACATGGCGGACCTGGACGAAGATGCATTTGCCAGGGATCGGAAAACACAGGACGCCGTAATCAGAAACCTTGAGATCATCGGTGAAGCGTCTGGAAATCTTTCCGAGCAAATTCTAAAGGCCGCTCCGGAAATCGATTGGCGCAAAATCAAAGGCTTACGAAATATCCTCATCCATGAGTATTTTGGGATCAACATCTCTATCATCTGGGATGTAGTCCAAAACAAACTGGACCTCCTGGAAGGGGCCTGTCAAAATCTTTTAGAAAAGGCTGGGGAACCGGACAACATAAAAGTTTAGTACAAGGTTAAAAATATTCAAATCATCCGGTACCCCTTGTGATGATTGACGCCGATTTGGCCATGGTTTATGGAGTGACTACGAATGTTCTAAATCAGGTCGTACAAGGCCCGGACGATTTAAACACTAACCCGCACGGTAGGGGAATCAGAAAAAATTCGGCAGGTGAAGGAAATTGAGTAGTTTGAGTTCGGTTTTAAACTAAGAGTCAAGAGCAGACCTGACCCCTCCATTGTCAAATTGATCCGTCGCAGTCTGATTGATAAAAACAATAGCTAGATTATTACAATCAGCGATTTTTTAGCCGACAATCCCAAATCAGAAAGACTGGTTCATGAACCAAACCGAGAAGACCCTATTTTTCAATATAGAGATGGGATTTTTGTTTTGGTAGGAAATTTTAAATGGATTCTTTAATCCCGGTTGAAGTAATAGAACGGAAAATTTTCTTAATCCGCAGTCAAAGGGTTATGCTGGATGCCGACCTGGCGGAACTTTATGGAGTAGAAACCAGGAGTCTTGTTCAGGCCGTCAAACGTAATAGCGAGCGATTTCCTCCCGACTTTATGTTCCAACTTAGCCAAGAAGAGTTTGAATCTTTGAGATCACAAATTGTGATCTCAAAGGGAAAAGGGGGAAGGCGTTATCTCCCATATGTTTTTACCGAGCAAGGCGTGGCTATGCTATCAAGCGTTCTTAACAGTCAAAGGGCGATTGAGGTCAATATTACGATCATGCGGGTTTTTGTCCGGCTTCGTCAAATAATGGTTACCCATAGGGTACTGGCCGAAAAACTGGGAGAATTGGAAGAACGTATTCAGGACCACGATGAACAAATCACAGATATCTTTGAAGCCATCCGGCAGCTCATGGCTCGCCTGTTAAGCCAAAACGAAAAATAGGCTTTGATCTCAAGGAAAAGCAGGCCCGATATAGCAGGAAAAAGAATTTTTGAGGATGAGACACCAGGACCATGATGATAAAAGGGTTGAAAGACAAAACGAAAAATGAATGGAGTGAACGAGGTTCCCTTCGCATGGTAGGGGGGATCAGAAATAATTTGGCAGGTGAAGGAAATTGAGTAGTTTGGGTTCGGTTTTAAACTAAGAGTCAAGAGCAGACCTGACCTCTCCCTATGTCAAATGTCAAGACCTGGCACTATACTCTGAGGTTTTAAGAATTGATATGAAAATCATTGAGGGTGCTATGAAAAAAAAACCGGCCAAACCGGGAGAAAAGCGTATTACAGATGAACTGCTGGAAAGATATGCCAAGCATGAACTTCGCGCATCACTTCAGAAATTATTGGAAAAGGGGGAGCGATCCCCATATATAGGCCCTGAAGGGGGATTCCTTTGGTCCAAGTTATCGAAAACAATAACGCGGTCCCTCAAGGTGGATATTCCTCTGCACGAATTTCGCCGCCGAATGCCAGAATCAGTAGAATGGCTGGCCCGTAAACTTGTTGTAACTAATGGCTGGGGTTTACCGATAAGAGGACCCACGACTAGCATTAGTGTCCCTTATGGAGAACTTTCACGACAACCCACGGTTTTAAGAGCTCCCAGGAGTCTTCCAGCTTCAGCGATTCAAGAGCTCACAGATATACTTCGTGATGCCCTAGGAGACTTATATGGTAAAGGACACAGGGCTAAGTTTATCAACAATAGAGGGAAAATCGATTGGAGTCTCTTGGGAAAATTGTGCAACCTCAGTCCACAGGAAGCGGCACATGCTTCTTATGATTCATGTCGCGAAATAATTCGTGATATAGAGGAATACGTTCTATCACATCGACAGACAGCAGAACGTTTTATTAAAGAAGCTCACTTAGGTCTGCGAGAATGGGAGGTAGAAGTATAAACCCTATGATGAGCAGGCAAGGTATGGCACAAAGAAACGGTCTGGAAAACAGGAAGGTAGATTTATATAAAATAAATTTGGTTTTTGGCTTTAATGATAACGGCTATCTATTAACAATATCCTTAAGCCGCTTTTGAAAGCGCACGAATCATGAATAATTAATGGGGTCAACTGCCGCGCCGTTCACTCGAATCCTCGAATCCTTGACCGGCTCGGCAGAGCTCGTCGCAGGCTTGAATCCTGTTTTCCTGTTAGACTGGTCCATGAAGCAGTCAGAGAAAACCCCATTTTTTCAAAGAAGGAGATGGGGTTTTTATTTTGAGAGGATGATAAAAAGGAGTAGAATAATTAAATTAATTCAAAAAAATCGAACAAATGGGAAGAATAAGTTGATTCAGAATCAATATCAAGTCATAGAGTAAAAAAATGTGTATATTTAAGATTCGACCCCATGGGCACGACCCCATGGGCATTTGTGGCCAAGGGGCTTTTACCCTATCATGGACTTGGCTCCGGTATTAAACGGGCATTGGAAGGATGGCCTGATATCGACTTTGCAGATGATCGGGAAGGCTGTTTGTTCACTGCTACAGTTCACCGGAAGGAGCAGTTTAGTTCTCTAAAAAGTGCGGGGAAAACGCCGAGAGAAAGTTCACCAGAAAGTTCACTAAAAAGTTCACCAAAAACCGAAGATAAAATAATCGATTTTCTCCGGCAGGATGGTTCCATCACTACGGAAGAATTGGGGAAAGCCATTGGTATTTCCAAAAGGGCCGTATTGAAACAGATCGATAAACTTAAAGGGCAGGGCCGCCTCCGTCGCATCGATCCGGCCAAGGGTGGGCATTGGGAGGTTGTGGAGAGGAGATAGGTTTTTTGCGAAGAAACTGGGAATAAAAAATCCGGGGCCATTGGAGGGAAGTCATTAGGGGTAATGTGTAGATGTGTGCGCGGATATTGAGACGGTAAATAGATGCCCAAGAATGCTTAAACCTAAAGGCCTGAATCGGCCTGGAGGAAAGGCTGGTACAGGAAGCAGACCAGCAAGGGGCCTTTTAAAAATATTAGGAGATGGGGAGTTTGTTTTGGGGCGGATGATAAGGTCTTTTGAATGTGGTTTTTTTTTGCGGTGGAACGTAGTCAGCAGCGTCCGAGGTAGCAAAGAATCCTAAATTTTGTGCATATTTATAATTTGAAGCCAGGATCTTATTTTTTAACAATGGGTAAGAAAATTAAAAAGAAAAAGCAAAAGAGAAATATCGGTCCCAAAGGGGAAGATTTTGCTAAGAAGATCGCCGTAATACATGAAGAGCGGATGAAAGACTTAGAAATTTTTTTTAAAGCTGCTGTTCTATCTATCTATGATATTTTCCGTCTATATAGTGTTCAAGATATCGTAACGTCGCTTTTTGTATCAAATTTATGGCTTCCCAATATTGCAAGTGGAATAAAGCATCAGTTTTTATTATCCATTTTTTCAGGTAGACATGTTAGCGCAATTTATTGAGAAGTTAAACAATGATCTGGTCAATTAAAAAAGGAACCCTGTTCAAGCGTTTTTTTTCAGAGCAGTAATTGGGGCCAGAGAAATTTGGAAGAGTAGAAGGCTGGTGCCGGGGTAGAGTAGCTTCTGTGAAACGGGGTCGAGCTAGACGAACAGTTTGAAATATCTTTTAGATTTTTAAACGAGAGTCAAAAAAGAACCTATCTCTAAATCCGGGGACAGTATACTAATTCTTTAACCTAAGAAAAAAATGGATAGGTATACTTTCCCGGATTTCCAAAAGTTTAACTTTCTTGGAGCCTTAATTGCTTTCTGTGATCATTTTGCGAAGATTCTAAAATGGAAAAAATGCACTTAATAACTCGGATAATTGTTTTGGCAACCGCTTTAGGGCTGAATATGAAGGATTGGTCCAAATCTTTCAAAACGAGCGTTTACGAGACCTATAATCTCTCATGGCTTAAAAAGAAAAGATTGCAGCCAGTGTTGAACAACGAGTTCTTTATCTGGTCATGGGCCATGGGAATGTACTATGGAATCATCCATTACCTGAACCAAGGAATGATTGTGGGGATGAAGGTTTATTTTATTAACATTCAAGCAGAATGTTAATAAAATAGACCCATATCGATTTAATCTGATTTAATCGTAAAAAGGTATTCAAGGAGGAATGGGTGATGAAAAGTAAATCTTTATGGGGTATTGTCATTCTTATCTTCCTATCGGTTTCACTCCCGGTTTCAAGCGACGGGGGGGACATTAAAGTTACAATCAAAGAGTGGGAAGTTCCTACCCCGAATTCCCGACCCCATGACCCGGCGGTAGATCCTGAAGGTTCGCTATGGTATACGGGTCAGTTGGTCAATGTTTTGGGAAGACTCGACCCAAGGACGGGTAAAATAAGGGAGTATCCTTTAATGGTTCCCGATTCCGGCCCCCATGGTCTGGTTTCCGATAAGGAAGGAAATATTTGGTTTACAGCCAATTATAAAGGGTATATTGGAAAATTGAATCCATCGTCAGGTGTCGTGACCGAATAGCCATAACCCCGGACGGCTCGGTATGGTACAGCGAATCCGGCTTAAAGCCGAATACCATTGTTCGATTCGATCCCTCCTCAAAGGGATTCCAAAGTTGGCCGATACCGTCCGGATGTGGCACGGTGCGAAACATGGTATCCACTCTTGAAGGAAGTCTTTACCTTGCCTGTAGCGGGGTCAACAAGGTGGGGATCGTCAAGGTCCTGCGTTAATTTTTATTATGAAATCGGGGACAGGGGCTCTATTTTCGTAAGAGAAAAGGGGGAGGAATGAGGAAAAAGTGGATTATTTATCTCGGGATCATCGTCATTATTGGAGTTTGCCTTTGGTATTACTTCGGTCGAGCCGCTTATACCCCTATCGGAAGCATTATTAAGAATCCCAGGGAATATGAAGGGAAGATTTTGACCATTTCCGGCAAAGTCTCGGACCGGATGTCCCTGTTGGTAGTTAAATATTACCGGCTTAATGATAAGACCGGAGAGATCATCGTCATATCCAATCGCCCTCTGCCGCCCATCGGGGAAAAAGTTCGGGTCAAAGGCCAGGTTAAAGAGGCCTTTTCCTTGATGGACAAGCAGGTGCTGGTTTTTATTGAGGAGTTTCAAAAGCCTTAGTGTCATTGTCGTGAGGTAAACCGGGGATATCCATCCCTGCCGGGAGCAAATCCGTTTTTCGGGGAAAAGAAATTGCGAGGGGGAAAGGGTACCGGCTTCTTGAGGTCTTTTAAGTTGGTAAGTTAACAGTCTCCTCTGGTTTCATAAGAAAGGAAATTAATGCCTCTACCGGAATTTACCAGGAAATTAATAGAAGGGAAACTCTCCAAATACTGCACAAGTCGTATCCCGGAACATGCCCGCCATAATATGAGATTGATCTTCAATATTAACGAGAACATTGTTACCCTTATCCTATCAAGACCTTATTTCAAGGATCCTTCCAAATGGGCGGAGCGTTCCGTAGCCCAAGTTCGATTTGATAATGACCATAAGAAATGGCAGCTATACTTTATCGACAAGAAAGACAGGTGGCATCCTCATGACTTGATTCAACCGAGCGCCGATTTTGATGATCTTTTAAAGGAACTGGATCATGATCCAACCGGCCTGTTTTGGGGATAAGGTAAGAAGGTCTATGGGATTAATAAGAGGCAGATGGTGGGGAAAGATTAGAAAGGAAAGTCATTGTCCGTTGATTAAAAAACAACTTGGATTATCCTGATCTTCTATATTGTAATCCGGCACATTTTCGTATTTATAATCTTGCACGTCCCAGGACAACAAATAAAATTATTTCCGGATTGACTTGAAAAGATTTTTCTGATATATAACAATTTAAATTTTCAAAAAATGAAAACCTCATAAAATAATCTTTATTAAATTCGCAAGCAATCTAAACCTGCATTTAAATATCAATCATGGGCCGCTCTTTGGCCCGGTTCGATACCACCGATAAGACTCGCCTTTTGACAGCGTGATTCATATTTAAGCCTACACATCAGTATCTGATGTTCAGGCTTGGAAAGGTGAACCATGGCAGTAATAAATATTTTGAAAAAAACAGCCTGCTGGAGTGCGGTTTTTCTTTGCCTTCTCTCCTTCGGCACGGCATCGTTGGTGTTGGGCGATCAGTCTTCAGGAACCGTTCAAAACGGAGAGGTGAAGATCACAGGCAGGGTCGGGAGGGAATCGACCGCTCATCCGGAAAAAATTGAATCAGTTAAGCCCGGCCAGGCTGCTCGATCCGCTTCTCCGGGTTTGAAACGAAAAGTGACCGCCGGCTGGTATGGGCCCGGCCATCACAAAAAGCGGACGGCAAACGGACAGAGGTTCAACATGTTTGAAAACACCCTGGCCCATAAAACATTGCCCTTCGGGACTAAGGTCCGGCTGGTCACCCTCGATAAAAAAAGGTCCGCGGTAGGGGTCGTCAATGACCGGGGACCCTATGTTAAAGGCCGGGATCTGGATGTCTCCTATGCGCTGGCCAAACAACTCGGCTTCGTCGGAAAAGGAGTCGCGAAGCTCTACCTGATTCAAGCCGAAGACGACGATAGGATCAAATAAATAACTCTTCGATTTCGGAAAAGGTTATAGGGTGGGGTTTTTTATTATAGTATTGGCAAAATATCATAATAAAAGACCCTACTAACTGGAAGCGGTAAGACGCAGGTGGTTCGACGGGTCTTTTCCTTGAATCCCAGTCTGCCTGGCGCGGAGGGAAGAGATCTCAGCGCATTTTCCAGACGGGCTGGCGTTTTTCAGCAAAAGCCCTCGGTCCCTCTACCCGGTCTTCAGTCCTGGCGATCTTTTGGCTGATGGGTTGTGCCAGTTTTATGCTGTATTCAACCGGCAGGTTCCGTCCTTGCATAACGATCTGCTTTATCGCCTGAACGGCGAGAGGGGCGCACTGCATGATATCATCCGCGATTTGCTCCACCCGCTCCATGAGTGCCTCCCTGTCCGATACTATTTCCTGGATGATCCCCCATTTTTCGGCGGTTTCGGCTGTAATAGGACTGCCGGTGAGTTGGATATAAAGGGCGTGCCCCAGGGGGATCATACGGGACAGGTTATGCAGACCATATCCAGCCAAGAGGCTCCGACGGGGCTCGGGAAGGCCGAATTGAGATTGCTTGGTTGCGACGCGAATGTCGCATTGCAGTGAGAGCTCCAAACCGCCTGCCAGGCAGTACCCGTCGATGGCTGCGATTATCGGTTTCCAGACGCCTAATTCCGTCCATCGATTATCGGTCGTTGAGACTTCCCTGGACGGGCTGGCGGCTTGGTCCGATTGCGCCCGCTGTTTCAGATCCATCCCCGCTGAAAAGGCACGCCCGCCGGCTCCGCTGACGATACCCACGAGGATTTGGTCATCATCCCGAAAATCAAGAATCGCATCCAGCAGGCCCTGTCTCACCGCACTATTCAGGGCGTTCATTGCTTCCGGGCGGTTTAGGGTGATGTAGGCTTTCCTGTCCCGTTTCTCATATAATACAACCTCGCTTCCTGAAAAGGCCATGAACCTCTCCTTTCTCTTTCCCAATTTTTTTAGGGTTAGATATGATACCATAAAATTTACCTAAAAGAGGGGAACCTGTCCACCTGTCTTTTAAGGGTCTTCTCCTAACCAGTCAGGAGATGATAAAACGGCCCTTTTCGATTCAATCTTTTGAGGATGGGAGGAGTAAAATTTATTTGATGAAAAAATGGTTTTTTATAGATAAAATCGATTTCAACCGATCCGGTAAATTGCAAACTTGATCAATGGAGGACTGGTAATGAAGAAAGATGATGAATTCCGAAAAATCGCCACCTGGAAGCCGGGAATGGGATGGGAGGCGGCGATTGGGGAGCTGGAAAAGAACGTATTGAAAAGCTGGCGGACCAGGGCACTTTTCTGGAGGTCGGATCCTTGATGGGCAAAGGACAATACGACGGGGAGGGGAATCTGACCGGCTTCACTCCCGCCGCTTTCGTTTTAGGGCTGGCCGAAATCGACGGGCGACTGGTTACCGTGGGAGGGGAAGACTTCACGATCAGCGGTGGCAGCCCCGCGGGAATCCATAAGGATGCGCGTTTTTTTACCCAGCCCATGTCCCAGCAGTACGGAATCCCGCTGATCCAGCTCTGTGACGGCGCGGGCGCCAGCGCCGCCAGCTACGAAGATAGAGGGCGGATGTTCCTGCCTCCGGGAACGACCTTATGGTGGGGAGATGTGCAACTGCTGCAGAAAGTGCCGGTGATATCGGCGGTGATGGGCTCCTGCGCCGGCCACGTGGCGGCCCGGGCGGTCCTTTCCCATTTTTCCATCATGGTCAAAGGAAGCGGACAGATATTTCCCGCCGGCCCTCCGGTCGTTTCCAGGGCTCTGAGCAAAGAAATAGCCAAAGACGACCTGGGGGGCACCAGGATTCACACCCGGGAATCCGGCGTCATTGATAACGAAGCCGCGGATGAAGAGGACTGCTTTCGCCAGATCCGAGAGTTCCTCAGTTATATGCCTGATAATGTCTATGAGGTCCCGGCCCGGAAAAAGACAGGGGATGATCCGAACCGTCGGGCGGAAGAACTGCTGCGGATCGTGCCCATGGACCGCAAAAAAGCCTATGACATGGTTAAGGTCATAAGCCTACTCGTTGACCGGGGTGAATTTTTCGAGCTGCGCAAACATTATGGCTCTTCGCTCATAACCGTCCTGGCCCGGATGGACGGTTATGTAGTGGGGATTCTGGCCAGCAATCCGATGAAATTGGCCGGGGCCCTGGAAGGAAAGTCTTCTCAAAAAATGGAGCGTTTCATCGATATCTGCAACTGTTTCAACATTCCGGTGATCCTTCTGGTGGATGTGCCTGGTTTTATGATCGGGGAAGAGTCGGAAAGGGGAGGTACTTTGCGCTATGGTATGGCAGCCGTCATGGCCGCGCAGGAAGCGACCGTTCCCAAGGTCCATATTGCCGTACGTAAATCCTACGGCATGGGGGGAGACGCCTTTTCCAGCGTCGGGGGCATGATGTCCCTCAATCTGCGTTTTGGCTGGCCCAGTGGGGAATGGGGAGCCATTCCAGTGGAGGGAGGGGTTGCCGCCGCCTACCGGAGGGAGATTGAATCTTCCCCCGATCCAGAAGCCAGGCGTCGGGAATTGGAGGAACGGTTAATCGGGGTTCGCTCCCCATTCCGGGCCGCCGAAGCCGGCGATGTAATCGATATCATCGACCCCCGGGAGACCCGATCGATAATCTGTAAATTCATCAAGGCGGCCCAGCCATACCTGAAGAGAAACGCGGGCCCGAAGAGGAGTGTCCGGCCGTAATCTGCCGGTTTTGATTTTATTCTCGCTGTGGGGTTATAGAATCAGGTCTTTTATTAGGGTATTGGCCAAATATCGAGATAAAAGGCCTGACCCGGCTAACTGTTAAAAGGAGAAAAGAAAATGAATAATACAAGGAAAATCATCATAATTGTTTACTTCATACTTGTGGCGATAGCTACGATCTATGTTCCCTGGAGATTTGTAACCGAAGGAAAAGAATTCTCGATCAATTATTATACCTTGATCTGGTCTCCTTTATCCCCGGCCGTGGTTGATTTTCAAAGAGTCATACTGGAACTCATCTCAATCACAGCCATTGCCGGGATTGCCTTACTTTTAGGTGATCCCAAATTTAGAAAAAAATAGGACGGTGTCTGGTTTCTGTTCCGTCTTTCCTTTCGACCAACTATTTTTGGGAGAAGAGCCCAAATTAATGACGATGACCTCCCCTCCTCATCTGACCTCCCGTTTGCCCGGTTCGAAAGTCAGAAGCTGAGGAAGACGCCGCGCCGACAGGAAATGGGCGGGTATTTGCTCGCCTTTGGCCCAGCCCGGGGCCAGATCTTTGTAATAGGGGCTCCTGTACTGTCCGGACTGGCCGGGCGGACTGGTCAGGGTGGCACTTTCCAGATTGGACATATCAATAACCATCCTAATAACCCCGCCGGAATCCATGGCATAGGGATTCCGGCTTTCCCACAATCCGGCATTGATGGTAAAGCCGTCGCCGTTGGCCGGGACAGGTTTTAAGTTGAAAAAAGCCAGTTTTGAGCCGAGCGGGTGCTTGAAGGTCATGGTATGCACTTTGCCCCATTCCCATTGGCGGGGATCCGGGCCCAGCCGGGACTTCAGCTCTTTTACGGCGTCGCCCAGGCTTTTTCTGATGATATCGTCCCGTGTTTCCATGACGCCGGTTGTTCGGGTATCGTCATAGATAAAATGACTGTTGTCGTTAATGATATTGGTCAGCATCATGTCCGGCTGGTAAACCAGATAGGGGGTGAGAAGCTTGGCGCACAGCTCAGAACCCAGGTTGTCTTCCAGGGTGTTCCGGATAAAATGCGTGTAAAATGAGTTGAACAGTGTGGCCGCCGGGCTATGAATGTCCATGGAATAGTTCCATCCCTTGAAGACTTCCAGGTAGGCCTGGAGGCCGCCCGCGCCCGAAGAAGCGGCCAGGATCAGGGGGGTCCACCTGCCGGCCACGGCCGAAACCGTGTCGAGCTGCATATTACGTATTTCCGCCGGCGTAAACTTTTCTTTGCCGGAGGCGATGGTGTTGAAACGCAGGGCCCTCTCAAACATGAAATAACGGGTGATATGATAGGGAACCGCTTTGGGCGGGTTGTTGAACGACCCCCCATAGCCCTGGGGCGGGTTATAATCGTAGGGAAGCTGGTCAAAAGGGACAAATCCCTTCCACTCGTAGTCGCCGCTGTCGCCCGGCACAGGCAGGGTGCCGTCTCCCTTTTTCCGAATAGGCACGGCCATGACATACTGATAGCCGATATTGCCGTCCACGTCGGCATAGCCAAAATTGAGTGTCGGCGTTCTGACCAGGCTCAGGCTTTTTCGGAATTCATTAAAGTCAGCCGCCCTGATCATACCCAGAAGCCCCTCGAACAGGCCGGTCGGCGACTGCAGCCCCACCCACTGCATGGCGCAGTTGGGGGGCGCCTCCGGCATCACATTGGATATGATAGGCCCGTGCCGCGATACTTTGATAGTGATTTTTTCCTCCCTGATTCCTCCCTTGGTTTTGATTTTCAGCGTTTCCTCGATCAATTTGAAATTCTGATAGCCCTTTTCCGTAAGATACTGATCGGGATCGGCGGGGTTAGGCTTCTCGATAAAGTAGTCCAATTCGTCTCCCCGCCCGTTGGTCGTGCTCCAGGCGATTTTCCGGTTGAAGCCGAGCACATTAACACCGGGCAATCCCGGTATGGAGCCGCCGATCACATCGTATCGTCCGCCCTGCAGATGGACGAGGTAGAAAAGGGCCGGGATTTTAGGCTGGAGGTCGGGACTGCCTGTAAATACGGCCTTGCCGGTCGTTGTTCGTGAGCCGTGAAAGATCATCCAATTGCTGGCCGCGACCTCTGTGGACAAAGGGAAGAAGAAGCCGCCGAGGCGGCCGCCGCTTTCCTTTAATTCCGGGACATTCCTGCCTCTACCCGCGGGCAGGGCGTCCGACACTTTCCCGCCTGATACCAGCGGGGTATCGCCGGGCAGTTCGGGGACGATGTACTGAAGCAGGTCCTTTCCGGCCTTGAGGCCGATCTGGTAGAGAATCAGTTCGGTGTCCTTAGGGCGATTGAGGCTGTAAGCCATGAGCAGACCGGCCACCAGGCAGTCCTGGGGCTTCCAGGGTTCAGGTTTGACGCGAAGAATGGTGTACTCGATGGGCAGGCGCGCGGAGGCGAGGCAGGCATTGACGCCTCTGGTATAAGAGTCTATCGTGGCTTTTATTTCAGGGGGGAGGAGTCGGTATTCCTCCTCCGCGGCCCGGTAAAATCCGATGGTCTTGAAGAGTTTGTCCGCCTTGACGGTGGCTTCTCCCAGGAAGGTGGACAACTCGCCCCGGCCCGCCAGGCGCGTCAGGTCCATCTGAAACAGGCGTTCCCGAGCCTTGAGGTACCCCTGCAGTAAGAAAAGGTCGTCTTCGCTGCCGGCCAATATATGGGGCACCCCATGTCCGTCCGTTCGCACCTCCGCCGCGGCTCTGAGACCGTCTATAGTGATTTTGCCCGTATAATCCGGGAGCGGACGTCTCAGAAAAATCTGCAGGGCGGCAAAAATGATAACGGCCAGCAAAACGATGATTCCGGCTGTGACCGAGAGAACTTTGATCTTCCTTGATTTCATGCGCACCTCCCATTTTGAAAAAGTCAATGACTCCATGCCTCCGCACGGGGTCTTCAGGGGGTCATACCATAAAATCCGAAATGTTGCGTCGCATTGTCCGGCCGGTCCCCGGCTCAAGCGGCCTTTTGACCATTCATGATATTTATTGCTCCAATTGTCAATATGAAAGAAGGGTTCGGAATTTCCCGTGAAGGAGGGGTTTCATGTCATTTTGACAATTAACACAATCAGAATTGCTACAGCAATGAAAGCCATTTTTGCCATTTAGTTTTATGAAGCAGTTCATGTGTAATTGTGGCAGCAATTCCCGCAAAACTCAGGAGGTATCCATGGCTTGAGAGAGATTATCCTATATGTTCTTGTTGTTCTTGTTGGGGTCGGACCAGACCAAGGGAATAAATTCTCAAAGAAATATACAGGAAATGATGGGTAAAAAAGGCCTTAACGTACCCTTTTTAACCCCCCAAAGAACCTTTTAAATAGAAAATCATTCCTCGGAGTACGTGGGAAACTTTTTCTTCGATTAAGTTCGGCCTTTTCAAAACAAAACTTCCTGATAATTTTCACTGGACATAATATAGCATTTATGCTATACTTTCTTAATGAGTTGGACAATCACTTATTATAGTGAAGCGGCTCAGAAGGAGATCCTTGCCTTATCCGCCGGTCTCCTTGCCCGCTACCTTCGATACTCAGACCGGATGGAGACCTATGGCCCGGACCTCGGTATGCCCCATACACGCGCCCTGGGGGATGGGTTGTTTGAATTGCGACTCAAAGCCCCGGAAGGCATTGCAAGGGTATTA
>JACQYK010000020.1 GCA_016208255.1 Deltaproteobacteria bacterium
AATCCAGACTATACTCAACTATTTAAAAATGCTTGATTCCCGCCTTCGCGGGAATGACGACCTAAATCTTCGGTCTTACAAAATTTTAATGATTCATGGTGTCACGCCCCGGGTGTGGCCTGACAGTTTAACTCAGGAATGACAAAAGAGGCTGATTCTTGTTGTCTTGGAGGCAAAAATGGTGTAAAAAGGAAACATTTTTGCGTTCAAACATGAGAAAATTTGGCACGATATTTTTTAAAAGGAGGCGAAGTCGGACTGTTGCGATGAATACGGTAAAAAAGAATCTCATTACGGTCACGGCCGTTACCTTTGCCGCCTTCATCGGTCTTTGGGGATGGATGAGTTTGGTCATGAAGAAGCCGATTGCCCGGGCTATCATTCAAGTCGAGCGAACCCGAGCCGGCCTGGAGGCAAAAACAATTGAAATTCCCGGAATGCGTATTGCCTATCTGGAAGGCGGCTCCGGCTCCCCCCTGGTACTCATTCATGGGAGCGGCGATGATAAGGACCATTGGCTGCGGGTGTCAAAATATTTAACAAAACATTTTCGGGTGATTGCCCTGGATCTGCCCGGTTTTGGTGAGAGTGGCAAGTCCCCGGAAAGGCGCTACACCGCTCAGGATCAGGCGGACAACATTAATGCCTTCATCCGCGCCTTGGGACTACGAAATTTTCATCTGGGAGGACATTCCCTTGGCGGAAAAATATCAGCCGTCTACGCCGCTAAGCACCCTTCCCAGGTCAAGAGCCTCTGGCTGGTGGCCCCAGCCGGGGTTTACTCCGCCCAACCCAGTGAGATGCAAAAACTGATAGGTAAGGGTTTCACCATCCCCATTTTCGGCCGCACGGTGAGAGAGTTTGACCAATTGCTTTTTTTTACTATGAACAACCCCCCCTACATCCCAAATCCCGTTAAGGAAGTCCTGATTGAACGCGCGGCCGAAGATTATGATCTGCATAATCGAATATACCGGGAAGTTTTCCAGGAAGGCTTCCGTCTGGAAGATATCGCTGAAGACCTGACGATGCCGACCCGCATCGTCTGGGGCGATCAGGACCGGATACTTCATTATTCCGGGGCCGAAATTCTGGATGAGCTGTTACCAGACTCTTCTTCCTTGATCCTGAAGGGGATAGGACATGCCCCCATGATCGAAAAGCCCAAACGGGTGGCCGAAGATTTTGCCGCCTTTATTCAATCGGCTGTAAATTAAAGGCCTGGCGAGTTTTTCCCGGTACTCTTTTCCAACCCCGCCATTTTAACCCAGGCAGGAAATCCGGGTCGGTAAAAATGCCCTGGGTTTACACCGTTTTTCTGTGACCATCCCGGAAGGGAATCCGAATGTTGATCGTCCGAATAGTATCTATTTAGCTTTTCGAAATTCAAATACTATTTTAGACAGGATTTACGGGATTATTTTGATTTTTGTGCCTTTCCTGAAGAAAGACACAAACCGAATCGCCCTGCAGGGGAGAATCATTAGTTTCCGCGGGAAGCGGATTGTGGTTGCTCAGGGTCTTCAGGATCCTGAGCAAAATAACTTGTAAATCCTGTTGATCCTGTCTGAAAATTATTTTTTAAAAGGTAAAGTGTTACCAAAAATAATTCTATTCCTACTGACATACTGTTGTCAGTCTGGTAGGGTATTCTTAAACCGAAGAAGGGAGCCTGACCATGTCCTATAAATTCGAGGCGCTGATGCTGATCCTGAAGAAGTTGGATAACCGGGAAAGGGTGACGGTCGACGTGTTGAAAAAAGACCTGGGGGTGACGGAGAGGACGATTTTTCGGTATCTAAACACCATACAGGTGGCGGGGTTTCCCGTTGTCTTTGATAAAGAAAAAGGAGGATATCGGTTTATGGAAGGTTATGGTTTGAGAAGACCGGATTTGTCCATTGATGAAGCCCTGGCCCTGGGTATTTCCAGGAGGGTGATGGCCGGCATGGGTAGCGGCTGGGAAACGAGCATGAAGCGGATCGAAGAGAAACTGTCGGTTAAGAAGCCGGGACTTCCCAGACACATTGTCCTGTCCGGGGGGGGTCTGCCGGAGGAAGTGGCCGGCCACATCGGGATAATTCACCAGGCCATTATGGATTTTCAGAAGCTCAAGATGATCTACCGCTCCCTTTATTCCGATGAAAAGACCAAACGGAAGGTGGATCCTTACTATCTTTTTTTCGAAGATGGTTTTTGGTACTTCCGGGGATATTGCCACCTCCGGGAAGAGGTCCGGACTTTTGCTTTGGACCGGATTATCGGCTTAAAGGTTGTCGAGGAACATTTTATTCCCAGGAATATCGCCCCGGAGGAGGAACTGTCCGGAGCTTTTGGAACCGTGGTGGACGGGGAACCGGAAGAGATAGTCCTGAGGTTTGATGCCGAAAGCCGCCCCTATCTGCAAAGAAAGCGTTGGCATGAGAGCCAACGGGAACGAATCCTCAAAGACGGACGGCTGGAATTGCGCTTTACGGTAAACGGCCTGGAGGGGATCATCCCCTGGATTTATCGCTGGCTGCCTCATGTGGAGGTGGTCGCGCCCCAGAGATTAAGGGAGGGGGTTAAGGAGGAATTAAGGCGGGCCTTAAAAAAATATGCATAACTTATCCGGCGATTCGCAGAAAGATTATCCTATGGGGTTCTTCCCTTTTTTTAAATCTGAAATATTTTCTGTTGGGGGGTTTTGATAAAAGGTTAGGTAGCGAAAAACCCGTTTAAGATACTCCTGGGTTTCTTTGAAAGGGGGGACCCCATTGTGACGATAGACCTGGGTCGGCCCGGCATTGTAGGCGGCCAGGGCCAATTCCCGGTCCCCATCGAAAATATCCAATAAATCTTTAAGATAACGCACACCGCCGTCGATGTTAATTTGGGGATCGAAGGGATCATGGATCCCTAATTCCCTGGTGATAATGGGGCTTAACTGCATTAAGCCCATCGCCCCTTTGGGGGAAACGGCCAAAGGGTCAAACCGGGATTCGGCATGAATGACCGCCATGACCAGGGCCGGATCCATGGAATGTTTTCGGCAGGCGCGCCTGATCCATTGATCATAAGTAAATACGGAGGCTTTTGTTTTTTCGGGTTTAAGGGTCGATAAAGGAAGCCTTAAGCCGGGGAGGGCCGTGTTCCCTTCGGTTCGATTTGGAAACGAGGTTGAGGATGATAAGACCAGAAGGACTAAAAAGAAACAACCGCAGATCCTTATTAAGTTAATTATGACTATTCCCGGCGGCGGTCTTTTTAGACAAAGAATTTGCATTCGATCATCCCCATAGGATTATTTATGACGACCACGAGGCAATTTTACCTTGGGATATTTTGGGGTCGGAGAATAACGTGATTCCTCGGAACGATAGTACAGGATATTATAAAAAATTGTGGTGAACCAGCGCTCAGTCTTTTGGGTCGGCTTGGTCGAATTGTTTTTTGTCTTCTTCTTTCTTTTCTCTTGAGTAACCTTTGCCGAGGACCCTGAAATTTTTCCTCCAGTCTCTCCTTCTTTGTTTTTCAAAGAGATAACCTCCAACTTCAGGAAAGTATTTGAAAAGGCCTCAGGCTGTTAAGGGTCTGGGTTTTTTCAAAAAGAGGAAAACATTTTCTCATCCACGATCTAAAAAATGAATACAGCAAAAACTGTATATGAAGGGAATGTTTACTGTATTTTTATGGGAATTAATCTCTTGACAAATTTCTCCCTCTTGCTCCAAAATATTAAAAAACCGACATTCAAAAGAAGGGAGATATGAAAAATGGCTATGACCAAGAAACCGGTTGCCAAAAAAGCCCCCCAAAAATCCTCCCGAGCCGGGAGCAGGTACGCCTGCGCTGACTGCGGGATGGTGGTTATTTTGGAAGAAGATTGCAGCTGTCCGACCATAGATCTGGTCTGCTGCGGAACCCCCATGAAGAAAAAGCGGGCCGTTGCTAAAAAATAAGAAGATCCTCTCTTAACCCTTTTCTCACCACTGCCTCGCTCCCAGTCAGTGGGCCTTCGACAGGGCAAGCACCCTTTGGGCTAAGTGGAAGGCGCAAAACCTAAGGCCTTAAGGACCTCCTTCATGTGAGTGATATGTTCATTAAGGTGGTATTCAGCCAAGGCTAGAATAAACATGTGCAGGGTTGGATATTCGCCAATCGGCGAATCCTTGAACAGGGGGACCTGTGCCTTGCGGGCCAATTGGGTATCCGATAGCGTTTCCACCAGATCCGCCATTTGCCCATATTGCCCCTTAAACTCGAGAAGGAGTTCGGCCAAAGTCATGGCCGGACGATTTCCCGTATAATAGGGGTTAGCGGCCTCTACTTCAATTAAAGGTGTTTCCTGCTGAAGGATGACCTGGAGTGCCGATGGGGCTCCTACCCCTTCAGGACCACAAAGGTGAGAAAGGATCATCTTGGGGGTCCATCGTCCTTCAGGGGACCGTGAGGCGGTGGCTTCGTCCAGTCCCGCACAAAGCCGGCTCATTTCTTCCACTTGCCTTCGAATCAATTGGGCCAATTTTTTAGCTTCCTGAGAGGTCATATTCTCCTCCTTTTTTATATTCATCCGCTTGTAATAACTTATGGCAATATAAGTAAGACGGTCAGGATTGATTGTCAAGGACCGTCTTTTAATTGGTAACAGGATTTACGGAGAGAGGGCGCGCCTGACGGAAAAGACGGAACACCGCCGGCAAAAAATGTTTTGACAATTTGATCAAGTGTCTTATCATGAAATTAAGGGACAAAAGGCTCATTTATCCCTCGGATAATCAGAAGAAAGGAGATTGATGATGAAACGGGTCCAAAAGAATTTTGGAGTGCTGGTATTGACTCTTACCCTGTTTTTTTTAGCTGATTCTTCCAGGTTGCAGGCGGCCTCTGAAGGAAATTTGTTTCAAGCCGTCATGTCCGGGGAGGTCAATTATGTCAAGGAATTGCTCGATAAAGGAGCCAACGTCAATGAAAAGGATGATCAGTTCGGCATCACTCCTCTTCATACGGCGGCCTATCATGGCCGTATAGAAATAATCAATCTTTTATTGAAAAGCAAGGCGGAGGTAAATGCCAGGGACAAAGAAGGGGAAACCCCGTTATTATCCGCCTTGGCCGCCGGTCGTGCAGAAGTCGGCGAATTTCTGATAAAAAGAGGTGCTCTGATCGACGTAAAGACGAAAAATGGCTGGACCCCCTTACATTTTGCTGCGGCCATAGGGAAAGAAGATCTCGTAATGCTGCTGGTTGAAAAAGGTGCGGATTTAAAAGCTAAAACGAGTGAAGGAAAGACCCCTCTGGATTTGGCGATTGCCTACGGTCGTAAGGATGTTGCCGCTTTTCTAGAAAAAAAGCCCTGAAAGCCTTTTAAGCGCTTAGGCGCTTAGCGACTGTCCATCGACAAAGTTTTGTCGATGTGGTTTCTGTTATTGGAATCAGTCTCCTTCTCCGTCACCCCGGCGAAAGCCGGGGTCCAGAAAAGCTTTCTATTCCTGGATTCCGGTTTTCGCTCGACCTCCTGCCGCTCGACTTCGTCGAGCTTTTGGGAGACTCCCGGAGGGAGTCGGAGGGAGGTCTCTTAATAGAGGTCGGTGAAACCGACCGACCGGAATGACTGAAAAGAAAATGCCGGTCGTTTAAATTAACTGCCCCGTTAGGGGCCACCTCTTCCGGGGATCTTCCCGGACGAGGCATAAGATCTGATTACTTCAGAAGGGGAGACCTGTTTATGGACATGATGTTAGCCGCCAAGGAAAAAGAGTTTAAAGAATTCTGCCGTCGTTTTGCCAGGGAAAAACTAATCCCCTTATCTGAAAAATATGGAGAAACGGACGACATCCCGGACGAAATGGTCCGGGCCATGGCCGAGGCCGGATTGTTTAAGCTGATCCTGCCGGAAGAGCTGGGGGGCTCGGGAGTGAAGGCCTTGCCCATTTGTCTGGCCAGGGAGGAAATGGCTGGAATATTCGGCCCGGCGGATGTAACCTTGGCTATGCAGGGGCTGGGAAGCTATCCGATTTACCTGGCCGGGAATAAAGGTCAAAAAGAAAGATATCTGCCCCTAATCGGGGCCGGCACTTTGTTAACCACCTTTGCCCTGACCGAGCCGGAGGCGGGATCGGATGTGAGAAGCTTAAAAACCGAGGCCAGGGAGACTCCGGATGGATATGAGCTCAATGGTCTGAAGCGGTTTATTTCCAACGGCCAGGCAGCCCAGATGGCCGTCGTTTTTGCCAAAACCCCCCTGCCCGATAAGCCCAAGGCCATTTCCGCTTTTGTCGTGGAAAAAGGGAGGCCGGGGTTCACTGTGCACCGAAGATTGAAATTGATAGCCCCTCATGATATTACCGAACTGAAATTTGAAAACTGTCTGGTACCCAAAGAAAATTTACTGGGGGAAATCGGCCAGGGGTTCGCCATCGCCATGGGCACACTGGAGGTTTTCCGCATGACCGTCGGGGCGGCGGCCGTTGGCATCGGTCAGGCCGCCCTGGAGGCCACCATCAATTATGCGAAAAAAAGGGTGCAATTCAACAGTCCCCTCTCCGGTTTTCAGTCCGTTCAATTTAAAGTGGCGGAAATGGCCACCGAGCTGGATGCCGCCCGGGCCCTGGTTTATCGGGCAGCGATCCTGAAGGATCAGGGAGTGCCCAACGTTACCAGGCAAGCCGCCATGGCCAAATGGTTTGCCACCGAGGCTGCCTTCCGGATAACCGACCAGGGCATACAGATCCACGGCGGTATCGGGGTTATGCATGGTTCGGCGGTTGAAAGGCTTTTTCGGGAGATTCGGGCCTTGCGGATCTATGAAGGGACCACCGAGATTCAAAAGATGATCATCGCCAACAGTCTGTTAAGGTAGTCATTTCCCTCAGAAGGGGATCTCGAGTCTTTTAGAATCAACGATCAGGGAGGCCGGGGGGACCGGCTTTTTCTGGAGAACCTGAGCCGTTTTCTCGAAGGCCGGCCGTTACTGAATGAAGCCGATCCTGACCCTCTCTAGGCCCGCCCCAAGCGAGCCCCCTCCGTGAGTGGGGCTTTTATACCGAATACTAAGGATAACTGATGGCACTGATCGGTGTGCGTGATTTAAACTGGGGGTTCTCAAATCCCCCGTTGCTGGAAAATATTACTTTTCAGATTGAAAAAGGGGAACGGGTCGGGCTTCTGGGCCGTAACGGAGCAGGAAAATCCACTCTCCTGAGATTGCTGCAGGGAGAGATCCTGCCCGACAGCGGTCAAGTCTGGCGCCAACAGGGCCTGACGGTAGCTTATTTATCCCAGAGTGTTTCCCGGGATTTCGAGGGATCGATCTTCGAGGTGGTGGCCGGAGGTCTTGGTCCTAAGGGAAAGGCCCTGGCCGATTATCGCCGGGGCCTCAAGATGAGGGAGGACAGGAGAGGACTCGGTCCTCCGCCCCCGGCGAATGACCGACAACACCCCTTGGATTTCGAGGATTGGTGGACCCTGGTTAAACAGGTCGAAACTGTTTTGTCCCGCACTCAGCTGCCTTTGGAAGGTGATTTCGCGGATCTTTCCGCCGGGATGAAACGGCGCACCGAGAACTTTATTGTCCGGTACCTCAAAACCCTGCTTTTTGTCACCCATGACCGTGCTTTTTTGAAAAAATTGGCTACCAGGATTTTAGAGCTGGACCGGGGGCGCCTTTTTTCCTATACCTGTGATTACGAAACCTTTTTAAAAAGAAGACAGGCTTTCTTGGAGACCGAAGAAAACCAAACCGATCGGTTCGATAAAAAACTCTCTCAGGAAGAGGCCTGGATCCGGCAGGGAATCAAGGCCCGTCGGACCAGGAATGAAGGCCGGGTCGCAGCCCTGATCAAGATGCGTGAAGCTTTTCAAGCCCGGCGTAAAAAAATCCGTCAGGTGAAACTGCAGATTCAGGAGGCCGAAAGAACAGGAAAACTGGTCATCGAGGCGGAACACATTTCATTGGCCTTCGGAGAAACTCCGGTAGTCCGTGATTTTTCCACGATCATCCTCCGAGGGGATAAGGTGGGCCTCATCGGGCCAAACGGGGCCGGCAAGACCACCCTGTTAAACCTTCTGTTAAAAAAAATTCCTCCTCAAACCGGACGGGTTCGTCACGGGACCCACCTCCAGATCGCCTATTTTGACCAACTTCGTCTCCCGCTTGATGAAGAAAAAACAGTCCTGGAAAATGTCGGAGAGGGCAGGGACTTTATTGAACTGAACGGCCAGAGACGGCACCTCATAGGTTATCTTCAGGACTTTCTCTTTTCAGCGGAAAAAAGCCGGACCCCGGTAAAAGTACTTTCCGGGGGAGAAAAAAACCGCCTGATGCTGGCCAAACTTTTTACCCGCCCGGCCAATGTCTTGGTGCTGGACGAACCAACCAACGATCTGGATCTGGAAACTCTGGAACTGTTGGAAGAGCTTCTCTTCGAATACCAGGGGACCCTTCTGCTGGTCAGTCATGATCGGACCTTCTTGAATAATGTGGTGGCCAGTACCATGGCCTTTGAAGAACAGGGAAGGGTTATCCATTATGCCGGAGGTTATGATGACTGGTTGATTCAAAGACCCCCATTATCGAATGGTTCCCGAACCGACAAAAAAGACCGGGGGAAAAAAGCGGAACGGCCCAAACTTCGGGGTCTCCCCAAACTTGGCTATAAGGAAAAAAGGGAGTTGGAAGACCTGCCCCGCCAAATCAACGTTCTGGAAACAGAACGGAAGGGGCTCTTTGAGGTCTGGTCCGACCCCCTGTTTTACAAGAAAGGGAAAGAAGAGACGGAGCGGATTAAAACCAGGCTGGCCCAGGTGGAAGAGGCGATAGAGACCGCTTATCTGAGATGGGAAGAACTCGAGGGGATGGCCTGAGCCGCTATTGTCAGAATCAGTTCACCGGGATGCATTTTTCAATCCTTTTTAGTCTGAAGATAGGGTTCGGCACCTAACGAGCTCTGTTTTCATGTCCCGGCTTGCTTCGCAAGCCTCCTTTTCAGGGCGACCCCAGCCTCTTGGGAGGCTTCTTTTTGGGTCGGCGAACCGATCGAGTCGACCGGCTGGTGATGTCACGCCCCCAAAGGCAGGGCATGACAGTTTATTCGGTCATCAGAGGTTGCGGGCCTGCCGGTTCAACTTTCGGCTATGAATAGATAATATTTTTCACCGACCATCAAATTTTTCATTTTAATTTTGTGGAAGCCGGCTTGGACCAGGTGGGCATATAATTCCTCCGGCAGAGGAAGGGCACCGGCCCCTTCGGTCATGACCGACCAAAGATTGAGGACCTGCATGACGATTCCGCCGTTTCGGCAACCGGTAGTAATAATAAGACGACCGCCGGGTTTCAGAAAAGATTTCAAGTTATGGGCGAGAGTTACTCTCGTATCTTCCTGAAAGTAATAGATATTATTATGCAGAGTAACCAGGTCGAATTTTAAGCCGGTCTGGTAGTTGAGGATATTTCCGGTTTCAATAGTCACCCGATCATCGAGCCGCCATTCCCGGATGTTGATTCCGGCAAAAGCCGCGACTTCCGGCTGCATTTCCAAACCGACGGCCTTCAACAGCGGATTAAGCTGACAGGCTTGACGGATGTAAATCCCCGAGCCACAACCTACTTCCAACAAGTCGCATTCTCCGGTCCGGGGAACCCATTGATCCATTGTATCAAAGATGAAAGGTTCCAGGACCCGGGATGATCGGGCGATTAATTTTCCGTCGGTATCGGACCAGGTGAAACGGTTACCCTGTTTCATTCGGGAGGGCGTCTCTGTCAAGAGGGTGTGATGGAGATGAACGATTTCCTCCACGAAGGCCCGCTGGGGATCATAATAAGATTCGGCTATCTTCCTGGATAATCGGCTGCCCAGAACATATCCGTCAGGACCATGCCTCAATTCACCCAGTTTTACCCCCAATTCCAGCCAGGCCTCCAATATCCGGGAGGCGAGTTTGTATCCTAAGTCCCTGTTCAGTGTTTCCAGGCTGACCGGTCCTTGTCGCAACCGGTCATAGATCCCCTCCCTTAACCCCGCGGAAATAAAGCAAGCCCGATAGAATGATTCACCAGTTTTCGACAGTTTCAACATCATAGAAAACCGTCCATCCCGGATCAGGGTGATCAGGGTTTTTATTTTCACGCTTTCTCCTCCTTTGGTCGATAACGGTTAAAGGCTTTAAAGTGACCGGCTGGCACTCATTTCGGTTTCCAGGGCAAAAGCCAGCGAAGGATCAAAAGGATCACGACGGCAAAACCAATCCGGGCGAAAAGAATGATCATCAGGTCAGCCCCGATAGAGGCAAAGATCAAGGTGTCCTCGATCAAGGCGTGGCAGAGCGATAAAAAGACCCCGATTAAAAGGGCGTCCCGTTTGTTCAAGGCCCCGGAATTTTTTTCTTCCAGCAGCACCCCTCCGCCACAAAGAGGTTGTGGGAAATGAGCAGCATGGTGGCCAGGATAGTGGTTTCTTTGGCCGTGAGACCCAAAGGGATCATGGCCCCGATAGCCACATAAAGGTTGAGTACGGACCCCAGGATGAAAGGCAAGGCCGTTTCTCCCCGCAAGCCGACTAATCCCATCAGGGGTTGGCAGGCATCCGAGACCCAGCCCAACAGGGGAGAAATTTTGAGCAGGGTGACGGCCAGGGTGACGGGGAGCATGACTTTGATAATCCCCAGGGATGATCGGAGGCCTTTTTTGACACCGATCCAGAGAGATAGATTAAACCCGGTTTCCATGAGAAACAGTTTTAACTTTTGGTCTATTATTCGTCAACTTCTAAAATAATTTTTTCTTTAGATTGTGATTTCCTGAAAAGTCCCTCGGGTCGTCACCCCGGCGAAAGCCGGGGTCCAGAACTATTTGAAAAGACTGGATTCCGGTTTTCACCGGAATGACGAAATTTGGACTTCAGCGACTTTTTCGGGAACCATCTTTTATAATTGGTTCCAAGAGAATATCAAAATTACATTATAAAAAGATTTCTTGCTTTTTGCTTCCCTGATTGTAGAATAACCCGAATTACTAAGGTGGTTAGGCCGAAGGCTGAAGACTGAAGGAAAAACTGACTACTGCACTGAGCATTAGGCCTCGCAACAAAGAGGTTGAAAACTAGTTCTCGTGTTGCTGATTTTTCTTTCCTTCAGCCTTCAGCCTTCAGTCTTTTCACCTGTGTGTTTGTAAATAACCCATCACGTTCGATAGGAGGAAATGATGTCTAATAAATTCCATTACAGAGTTTGGCTGATCACCATGGGCCTTTTAATGATTGTGCCTATTTCTTCCTATGCCTGGAGCAACCACACTTTTCTGACCTATCCGGCCCTCCGGGGGCTTCCCGAATTTCAGGAGCCCATCCCGGCTGAACCACTGGAATCTTTCTTAGTCAAAGAAAAAGACAAGATCGGGGAATTGCTTAAAGCGGAAGAAGCCTGGGCTGTTTCCAACATTACGGCCTATCCGCCGCTGCCTACGGCGCTGGATTTCTCGAAAAGTAAAGAAGCGGATTTTCGTCTACGTTTTTTGAAGGCCCTCCGTTTGAATCCCGAGATGAAGCTCCCTTTATATAGTATGGTCCTTCCCGGAAGCCCGGTCCCAGCGAAACAATCCATCCCCCGGACGGCCCTGAGCGTTTTGAAGCATGATTTTCAAAATACGATCTATGTCCCGCTCAATCCCGGAGAAAAAATCAGTGCCCTTGAGGTCCTGGCCACGGCTGCCGATGAACCGGACAACGGATTGGACATTAACCTTTGGGAGGATAACGACACCCCCTTTGGCAAAGAATACGGCTATGGCAAGCAGCCTTTTGGAAACCCGAAACTGGATTATGGGACCCAGGCGCCTTTTCATATGGGCTTCTATCACGAATCTTCGATTGTCTATAAAGCGGCCCCGAGTTTTCAAAAGACCTTCCCGGAGCAAAGGGCCCATTTGTATCAGTCCCTGACCAAACTGGCCTTTCAAACCGGGCATTCCTATTGGGGATACCGCTTTGCCGGCTGGGGCCTCCATTACGTACAGGATATGACCATGCCTTACCACACCACCATCATGCCCGGCCGAATGACCATCACCATGCTCTCGATCGCCCTGCTGGATATGATCGGCATTCACGGGCCATATAAATCGGCTGTCAGTGAAGTATCCAGGGCCCATATCCTGATTGAAAAACTCCAGAATGAGGGACTGCGGGAGGCCTATAAGAAACAACAGAAGGATTACGTCCTGTTCAAGGCCCTGGGAGACTCGGCGGCTGACAGCGCTTATCCCGCCTATTCTGATCATTTTATCAGCCAGGTGGCGGCCAAAGGATCGAATGTTGTGGCCAAGTCCCTGCCTTCAATTCTGAAGGCCATTGTTACCGACAAAAAGGCCTATAGGGATATCGAGAAAATCAGTGAAGAAGGGGATTACGACGCGGGCAAAATCATTGCCGGGGCACCGGAAAAAAAGGCCCAGGAATACAACCGGCTCATAGAAAACCAGATGCGTTCCCTGGGGGCCTTTACCAGGATTTATTTGAAGTCAATAAAATAGTTCTCATCCGGAAATCGAAGATTTTCTGACGAACTACTCAATAATAAGCATTAATCTAAAATGCTAATGTAGCGTGACAGTAATCATTTTCCATTTGTCATTCCGGACTTGATCCGGAATCCAGTGTCTTTAACCTGGATTCCCGCTTCCGCGGGAATGACGGGCTCAGGGACATTGTAAAGGGTAATAGATTTCGCCGAACGACGAACTCCGGCTTCCTCTGGAAGCCTCTTCAAAAGATCGGCGAAGCCGATCGGCCTGAACGCCGAACGGTACCTTATCCGAACCGTCCGGTAATGTAATCTTCGGTTTGACTTAACCTGGGCTTGGTGAAGATTAACCCCGTCTCGCCGACCTCGATCAGTTTCCCCAAATAAAAGAAGGCCGTCATATCGGAAACGCGGGCGGCCTGCTGCATGTTGTGGGTGACGATGACGATGGTGTAATCGGTCTTGAGCTTTTGGATCAGGTCCTCAATCTTCTGGGTGGCAATGGGATCCAAAGCCGAGGCCGGTTCGTCCATTAAAATCACCTCCGGTTCAATGGCCAGGGCCCGGGCGATGCACAATCGTTGCTGCTGCCCGCCCGACAAGCCCATGGCTGATTCATGGAGCCGATCCTTGACTTCCTCCCAGATGGCGGCATCAACCAGACTACGCTCCACAATCTCGGAAATCTTCCTTTTATCTTTCAACCCGTTGATCCGAAGGCCATAGGCGACGTTTTCAAACATGGTTTTAGGGAAGGGGTTGGATTTTTGAAAGACCATGCCCACCCGGCGGCGAACATCGACCACATCGACTTCCGGGGCATAAATATTTTCTCCGTCGATCAATACCGTCCCTTCAATCCGAGTCCCCAAAATGGTTTCATTCATGCGGTTCAGACATCGTAAAAAGGTGCTTTTTCCGCAACCGGAGGGGCCGATAAAGGCCGTGACCTGATGGGGGGGGATGTCCAGATTCAGATTATCCAAAGCCAGATTGGAGCCATAATAGAAGTTAAGATCCCGGATTATAATCTTGGGCTCGATCCTCTCAGTGTCTGGTAATTGTTGTATCATCGTTTCTATTCAGCTTTTTGGAATCCAGTTAATCTTTTTAGACAGGATTAGGCGGTTCCCTAAGGGGAACCTTTATTGAGGTCGGCATAGCCGACCGAACGGATTAACTTGATTTTTGTGCCTTTCCGGAAGAAAGGCACAAATCGTATCGGCCTACGGACAAACCTTAGTTTCCTTTGGAAGCGGATTAAGGTTGCTCAGGATCTTCTGGAGCCTGAGCAAAATAAATGTAAATCCTGTTGATCCTGTCGGATAATTATTTTTTTCATTGTTTCGTACCATCTATTGGGCCATTCGGGCTTTCTTCCGGTATTGATAGCGGATACTCACAGCCACCACATTGAGACAGAGGATGAGAGCGATCAATACCAGGGCGGTCCCGTAAGCGATGGGACGGACTTTACCGATATCCTGGTGCTGGGTGGCTAAGATATATAAATGATAAGGCAAGGCCATGAACTGATCAAACAGGGACTTGGGCAGGTTGGGGATAAAAAAGGCCGCTCCGGTAAATAAAATCGGGGCTGTTTCTCCGGCGGCCCGGGCTAATCCGAGAATAGCCCCGGTCAACATGCCGGGGATGGCATAAGGAAGAACATTGGTTCGGATGGCCTGCCATTTGGTGGCCCCTAAAGCCAGGGCCCCATCCCGAAAGGCTTTGGGCACGGTCTTCAAAGCCTCTTCACTGGCGGTGATCGTCCAGGGCAGGGTCAGCAGCCCCAAGGTCATCCCGGCCGAAAGGATGCCGGCCCCGAAATGAAAAAAACGGACAAAAAGAGCGACGCCGAAAAGACCGTAAACAATGGAGGGAACGCCGGAAAGATTCCTGATGGAGAGGCGGATCAAGCGGACCAGTTTTCCCTGATGGGCATATTCATTGAGATAAATGGCGCTGAACATCCCCAGGGGGACGGCCAGAATAATAGTGATAAGACTCACCACAAAAGTCCCGATAATGGCCGGAAGGATTCCTCCGGCGGTCATTCCCTCCCGAGGGGATTGGGACAAAAACTCCCAGCTTAAGACCGAAAACCCATTGTAAAAAATATCGATCAGGATGCTGAAAAGGATGAGGACCACCAGGGCGCTGGCCGCCATCAAAGTAAGAAAGCCGATTTTCTCGGTTAAGGCTCTGGCCTTCATCGATCCACTTCCTGATACCGGTTCAGAACGATATCGGCTATGAGATTGACTACAAAAGTCATCAGAAAAAGGATGAAACCGACCACGAACAAACCGTGATAATGGTCCGATCCAAAAGGGACTTCCCCTAATTCAATGGCGATGGTGGCGGTCATGGTCCGGACGGAATCAAAAAAATGATGAGGTGTTTTTAAGGCATTCCCGGTGGCCATCAGCACGGACATCGTTTCCCCGATGGCCCGTCCCATCCCCAGCATAACGGAGGCAATAATACCGGAAAGGGCTGAGGGAACGACCACCTTGATCAGGGTTTGCCAGCGGGTGGCCCCTAAGGCCAAAGAAGCTTCTTTATAGTTTCTGGGTACGGAGGAAATGGCGTCTTCAGAGATGCTGATAATGGTTGGCAGGCTCATGACGGCCAGCAAAATCGATCCATTGAGGGCATTCAGTCCGTTGGGAAGGTGAAAAAGAGAGGCGATAGCCGGTCCGACGACTACAATCCCCAGAAAGCCCAGGACTACCGAAGGGATGCCGGCCAGAATTTCAATGACCGGCTTTAAGGTTTCCCTCACCCAACCGGGGGCCACTTCGGCCAGATAGGCGGCGCAGCCCAGACCAATGGGCACGGCAATAAACATGGCCCCGAAGGTGACCATCAGGGTGCTGATAATCATAGCTCCCAGACCATAAGTTTCTTTTACAAAAGAGGTAGGATTCCAGATCATGGAGAAAAAGCCGGAGAGGCCGAGATTTTTAACGGCCGGGAAGCCGTCGGACAGGAGAAGAAAAAAGATCCCCAGGAGGATCAGGATGGAGATCACACCGTTGATCTGGAAGAACCGGAAGATGAGCCGGTCCTGCAATCGTCTCCATCTCCTGACTCCCCTCTCCCTCACCCTCCCCCTCTGAGGGGGGAGGGCCGGGGTGGGGGTGGGTGGCTTAGAATTTAAATTGGGCATTATGTTTTTTCCACTGGTCGGTCAGGGGATAGAAGCCGTCTTTCTGGATGATGGCCACCCCCTCCGGACTCAGTTCGTATTTGATGAAGGCTTCCACCTTGGCTCGGTTGTTGCCGTCAAAATACTGGTATAAGGGCCGGGTGATGGGGTAATCACCGCTTAAGATATTATCCAGTTTTAATGGAGAAAAGGCCTTGCTCCGGCTATCTTTGGCTATGTCCAGCACTTGAATCCCGGAGGCTATTTTCCCCTGGTCATCGACCACATAGCCGATTCCGACGTAGCCAATCCCGCCGGCATCTTTCTTGACCGCCTCCAATATCTGGGCATTGCCGTTCATTTGATTCATTTTATTGGCATAGTCCCCCCGGACCACTCCTTCCCGAAAGAAGACAAAGGTCCCGGAATTAGGCTGCCGTCCATAAAGGGTGATAGGCTGATCCGGACCGCCGACCTGTTTCCAGTTGGTCAGTTCTCCCCGATAAATCTGGCCTATTTGATCGACGGTCAGGGATTTCAAGGTATTCTTGGCATTAATGATGACCGAAAGACCGTCAACGGCGAAGGCCACACCGATGGGGTTGACCTTATTGGCTTTGGCCTGGTTGATTTCGCTGGATTTCATAGGGCGGGATGAATTAGCCAGGTCGGTGGTTCTATTAATGATCGCGGCAATGCCGACACCGGATCCACCGCCGGTTACGGCAATGCTGACCTTAGGATTTTTTTTCATAAAATTTTCGGCCATTCTTTGAACAACATTGACTTCCGTATCGGAGCCTTTGACCTGAATAAAGGTAGCCGACATGACCAGGGCCGGAGACAGAAATCCTATTAAACACAAACTTAATATCAAGGTTATAAATATTTTTTTCATGGATAGTTCTCCTTATTTTCTTCAAGTTAAATTTAAGCGTCTTTTGTTACAGTTCTGTTACAATCAGATAAAGATTCTATAACAATTTCATTTCATAATGATTCCTCCTTTCTCGATAAAGGTTTTTTTAATAATTTCCTCAATCAGTTATTCATGGCAGACCATGTCCCGGGAGGGTCTTGTCAAACCGTCATGTCCCGACTTGACACTACTAAATATGAGTATAGATCTCGTGAGGAGATGACTCCATTTTCGAACAAAACGGGTCGGAAAGAATAAGATCCGGTTTGACGGCCTTCAATAATTTCTTCAAACCTTTCCTGGGAACGGTGGAGCGGATAAAAAGGCCTTCCCTGATTTATTTCCGGTGTAAAAAAAATTCAATGAATCTGCCGCTAATATAATCCCGGCTTGTAAATTTTGAATCACCATTGGATTACATTTTGGTAACATTTAACTTTATTGGTTTATCTCAAAAAGAGTGGGTGTTGATTGAAGGGATCGACTGATACTGATTTCAGCAGAAGCCGGGCCCGGAGGATCATTGATTGTTGCCATCAGGCCTTGAAAGATTTGGAGAAGATCAAAGGAAAAAA
>JACQYK010000070.1 GCA_016208255.1 Deltaproteobacteria bacterium
GCCGGAGTAGCTCACAGTATCCGCAATCCCTTAACTTCCGTAAAAATCCGGCTCTTTTCCATGGGCCGAACTCCGGATTTGTCCCCCACCCAGAAGGAAGACCTTGAGGTGATTTCGGAGGAGATCCGCCATATTGAAGCCATTGTCCGGAGCTTTCTTGAGTTTTCCCGGCCGCCGAAGCTGACCATGCAGAAGGTCAGCCCGTCCGAAGTAGTGGATATGACTCTTCGACTTTTGAAACACCGGCTGGAGTCCAACGGGGTTCAGGTGGAATTGATCCGGGAAAAGCCTTTGACTGAAATCTGGGCTGATCCGGATCAATTAAAAGAAGTCCTGGTCAATCTGCTGGTCAATGCCTGCGAAGTCATGGTCAAAGGCGGGGTGATCCGGATCCTGGAAAAAGAGGAATCCGGGGACTCCGGGAAAAGGGCGGCAACCATAACCATAAGCGACAACGGCCCGGGGATACCGGAATCGATACAGGAAAACATTTTTCAACCCTTCTTCAGCACCAAAGAAGAGGGGACCGGTCTGGGATTGAGTATCGCCTCGCGGATTGTGGAAAAACACGGCGGAAGCATCAAACTCCATTCTCGAGAAGGCGAAGGAACTACCTTTTTGATCACCATTCCTTACCGGGAAGATAGTTCGGAGTTTGGAGACTTCGGCGAGCTCAGTCGACCCGTTCAAAGTTCGGAGTAGAATTTAGCCGGAGAGATCTGAAATATTTCTGTTACTCGTTACTTGTTATTTGTTTTAACGAGCAACCAGAAACCAGTAACGATCTCTTTTTAGAAGGTTCTATGGGCGTCATTCTGATTATTGATGATGATTATCAAATCCGGGAGAGCTTTGAAAAGCTCCTGACCGAGGAGGGCCATGAAGTCTTGACCGCTGCCAGCGGTGAGACCGGGTTGGACGTCCTGCATTCGGTTATGCCGGATCTGGTATTATTGGATTTACGCCTTCCCGGGATGAGCGGGCTCGAAACCTTCCTCGCTTTACGGGAGATCGAGTCCAAGCTCCCGGTGATCATCATGACCGCCTTCGGGACCACCGAAACGGCCATCGAAGCCACCAAGTTGGGGGCCTTTGATTATATCCTCAAACCTTTCGATATTCCCGATATCTTAAAATTAATAACCCAGGCCCTGGAAGCCAGCCGTTTTATGCGTTCCCATGTGGAAATCGATATCCTTCCCAAAACCCCTTCCAGTGAGGTCATTATCGGGCAAAGCAAGCCGATGCAGGAAATTTATAAGGCCATCGGCCGGGTGGCTCCGACTGAGGCTACGGTCCTGGTCCGCGGTGAATCGGGTACCGGCAAGGAACTGGTCGCCCGGGCGATTTATCAACACAGCCAGCGGGCCGGCAAACCCTTCCTGGTCATCAACTGTGTGGCCATTCCGGAAACCCTGCTGGAAAGCGAATTGTTCGGCTATGAGAAGGGGGCCTTTACCGGAGCGGTCAGCCGGCGGATGGGCAGGATCGAACAGGCCAATGGTGGGACCATTTTTCTGGATGAAATCGGTGACATGCCCTTCAGTATTCAGGCCAAGATATTACGCCTGCTCCAGGAAAAAAGTATCGAGCGTTTGGGAGGTAGGGAGCCTATCCCGGTGGATGTCCGGATTATCGCCGCCACCAACCGGGATCTTGAAGCCGGTCTGGCCGAAGGAAGGTTTCGGGAAGACCTTTATTACCGTCTCAAGGTAGTAACGATTTGGCTTCCTCCTCTTCGGGACCGCCATCAGGATATCTCCCGGCTGGCCGATTATTTTCTGGATCGCTTCGCTCAATCAATGGATATCGACAACCCGGGTCTGACCGATGAAGCCCGGGGGATCCTGAAAAACTATCACTGGCCCGGCAATGTTCGGGAATTGGCCAATACCATACAAAAAGCCTTGATTTTCAGCCGGGGATATCCCATCCGTCCGGAGGATATCTCTCAGGTTATACAAGGGGAACCTGTGGTCAGAGACGAAGGGCCTCCGACCGATGGGTCGATCCGGCAGTGGGCTCGAAAGGCCCTGATGAACGAACCCGGAATGGATAAATTTGACCACCTGATCGACCAGGTGGCCAGTGCGCTGATCAGCGAAGCTCTGGATATCACCGGCGGTAATCGAAGCCGGGCCGCCAAGATACTCGGCGTTTCCCGGCCGACCCTCCAATCCAAGATCGAAAAGTACGGGATTACCATGGAAACATCAGTCAAGAGTGAAGGGGATTAGAATAGGATGGGCTTTTCACGGGTCCATCATCCCTGATGAGGTCGAAAAAATTCCCCAAAAGCCCCTTTCCGTCATTCCGATTCCGTCCCGAAGGGGACTCCACTTTTGAAAAAGTCAGGTATTTCAGACTTAATCAGGGGGGAGGGGATTTTTGTCAGGCTTGCCAACCCCATTGCTCAGGATAATAATTTCTTGACCTGATTTTGAGCTATGAGAAAGGCAGGCCAAGGGAAATAGGTCCCAAATTCTACCCAAGTATATATCCACCCCGTAAGCTATTTAAGACTCAGGGCCGGAAAAAGAGCGCCGGAGTACCTTTTGGACAATTCCGGCTTCCTTTGGAAGCCTCTTCTTTAGATCGACAAAAGTCGATCGGCCTGAAAAAAAATTCTCTCCCCCCTGATTAAAAAGGGAGGTATCAGGATTAATTAAGGCAAATTGAAGAAGGTGGATTTTAATTTCTTTATTGACACATTTTCATATTTTGAGGTATAATTAATACTTTTGTGCAATATGTAGAGGAGTGATGGATGAAATTCTGGAGATTGCCGCTGGATGCCGCTTCCCATTCCATTCCAATCGGGGAACTTCATATTATAAAAGACCGTTGCAAAGGCTGTGGTTTTTGCATTGAATTCTGCCCCAATCAGGTCCTCAAGGAAGCCCTGGAATTCAACAAAAAAGGCTATCACCCCCCTCTGGTCACCAAGCAGGGGGAGTGCGTCAACTGTAATCTTTGTGAGATCATTTGTCCGGAATTTGCCATTTACAGTGTCTTGAAAGAACACAAAGAGTTGACGGCCGACGATATCGTCAGTTATTCAAAGAGTTATTCTAAAAAATAGGTATCAGTTTAGTATTTTGAAATTCAAAACCTTTTTTAGACAGGATTTACAGGATTACTTGGATTTCTGTGCCTTTCCGGAAGAAAGGCACAAATCTAATCGTCCTTCGGATTTTTAGTCTTCGCTGGAAGCGGAATCGAAGTTGCTCAGGCTCTTCCAGAGCCTGAGCAAAAATCATGTGAATCCTGTTAATCCTGTCAGATATATTTTTTCATAAATCTAAATTGTTACAGAAATAGAAAGACCTAATCCGTATGTCTGATTCAGGTATTTTGACCGGTGAATATTTTATCAATGGCGACGAAGCTTGCGCTGAAGGGGCTATCGCCGCCGGCTGCCGGTTTTTTGCCGGTTATCCCATCACGCCAGCCACAGAAATCGCCGAACGGATGGCCAGGCGGTTGCCTCAAGTGCAGGGAATCTGCATTCAGATGGAAGATGAAATCGCTTCAGTGGCTGCTATCCTGGGGGCCTCCTGGGGTGGAACCAAATCCATGACCGCAACTTCCGGCCCGGGGTTCTCTTTAATGATGGAAAACATCGGCCTGGGTATGATGACCGAGACCCCTTGCGTCATCGTTGATATCATGCGGGGCGGGCCTTCCACGGGCCTGCCTACCCTGGTAGGACAGGCGGATGTCATGCAGGCCCGCTGGGGTTCTCATGGCGATTACGAGGTCATCGCCCTTTCCCCGTCTTCTCCTCAGGAGATGTTTGATCTGACCATTGAGGCCTTTAATTTATCGGAGATCTATCGCTTGCCGGTGCTGGTCCTGGGGGATGAGCTGGTGGGGCACATGTCCGAAAAAGTGATTATTCCTTCTCCTGATCAAATTCATCTGGTTTCCAGGGTCCGGCCGAGTCAATCTCCGAACGGCTATCTGCCGTTTATGCCCGGAGACGATCTCGTACCCCCGATGGCCTGTGCCGGAGAGGGCTTTCATGTTCATGTAACCGGGTTAACCCATGACGAGCAGGGATATCCCCAAACCGTGGCCCAAGTCCATGAGCGGACGGTCCGGCGGTTGGTGGATAAAATCCGGAGCAATGCCCATAAAATAATTCAAGTGGAAGAAGTCGAAACTTCTGATGCCCAGGTGTTGGTGGTAGCCTACGGCTGCACTTCCCGGACGGCCCGGGAAGCGGTCCAGCTTCTTCGATCCCAAGGCCAGCCAGTAGGGCTCCTGCGCCTGATCACGCTCTGGCCTTTCCCGGAAGAAAGAATCGGCCGGCTGGCAAAAAGGATCAAGGCCTTTATCGTACCTGAAATCAATTACGGCCAAATCGCCTATGAGGTAGAGCGCTGCGCCCAAGGCCGGGCCGAAACGGTCCTTTTGCCTTTGATGGGCGGGACTATTCATACACCCCAAGACATTATGGAAGCGGTCAAGGAATATTTGCCATGAAAATACGGTATCAGCCTGTCGTCCCTTTTAATCAGGAAGCTGTGGACCGTATTATAAACGAACAGCATGGCCTTCATCCCGATGACCAATATCTAAAACCGGGCCGAATCCCTCATATCTGGTGTCCGGGCTGCGGTTTGGGGGTAGTGTTGAACACCTATATTAACGGTTTGAAGATGGCCGGAATTCCCGTTGATCGTTCGGTGGTTGTTTCCGGCATCGGCTGCACCGGTCGGGTGGCCGGTTATTTAAATATGGACACCTATCACACGACCCACGGCCGGGCTATCCCTTTTGCCACCGGGTTGTCCCTGACTCGTCCTGATCTTTCGCTGACCGTCTTCAGCGGCGACGGCGACCTTTTTGCCATCGGGGGAAATCATTTCATTCACGCGGCCCGAAGAAATGTCAATCTCAAGGTCATCTGTGTCAATAATTTCAATTATGGGATGACCGGGGGCCAGGTGGCTCCGACCACACCGGTCACCGCCAGGACGACAACGACCCCCTACGGCAATTCGGAAGCCTCTTTTAATCTCCCTTATCTGGCCCACGCCAGTGGAGCGGTTTATGTGGCCCGCTGGACCACTTTCCATGCCCGTCAACTGGTTAACTCCATTGCCGAGACTTTTGCCGTCAATGGATTTACCTTTATAGAAGTGATCGCCCCCTGTCCTATCGGCTATGGACGTCCTAATAAAATCGGTAGCGGTCTGGATGAGATGATCTATTATAAAGAAAACAGTGTAGTCCAGAATGGAGCTGACCCACGGCAGGTGGATATCGCCCTAAGGGGAAAAATCGTTGTCGGAAAATTTTCCGAAGAGAAGCGCCCTACTTTTTTGGGAGAATATGAGGAAAAAATCCTGAAAAAATTCAGGAGAACGGAAAGCTGACCATTTCGGATTTCGGAATGCGGATTGCGAAATTAGAAAAACAGCATCTATTTAGCTTTTCGAAATTCAAATACTAATTTAGACAGGATTTACAGGATTATTTTGATTTTTGTGCCTTTCCGGAAGAAAGGCACAAACCGAATCGCCCTGACGGGGAGAATTTTATTTTCCGCGGGAAGCGGATTGTAGTTGCTCAGGGTCTTCAGGAGCCTGAGCAAAGACCCGTTAATCCTGTTAATCCTGTCTGACAGAAACCGTTACTTTAATTCAACTTTGAATCTTCAACTTTAGATCATAACCAATGAACACCACCGATAAAACCGAGATTCGACTGGCCGGGTTCGGGGGCCAGGGGATCATCCTGGCCGGAAATATCCTGGGTAAAGCGGCCTCTCTTTATGAACACCTCCAGGCCGTCTTTACTCAAAGTTACGGGCCTGAGGCCCGGGGTGGGGCCTGCAGCGCTGATGTGATTATTTCCGGTGGAGCTATTTATTATCCCCGGGTTTCCCTGCCTCAAATTCTGGTTCTCATGTCCGAAGAGGCCAAAAACACTTACGGATGGCAGATGTCCGATCAAGCCCTGGTCCTGATCGATGAAGATCTGGTTAAACTGGATACCGTTCCGGAAGGGTGTCACCTTTTCAAAATCCCGGCCACCCGGCTGGCTGAAAAACTGGGTCGAACCATTGTAGCCAATATCGTCATGCTCGGGTTTATTACCTCGGTTACCGGAGTGGTCGGATATGAGGCCATGAAACAAGCTCTCTTTGATTCCATCCCCAGTGGAACTGAAGAATTGAATCTCAAAGCCTTTGAAAAGGGCTATGAGTATGGGAAACAAATAAAGAAACAGGAGTCAGAACCCAGAAGCCAGAATCCAGAATAAACCCGCCATGGTTTTTTCTTCTGACTTCTGACTCCTGAATTCTGGATTCTGTGTTTTTAAAGGAGTTCTTAGTTTGCCCCCCAAAAAAGTACAACGAAAAGAAAAAGAAGAACCCAGGATCGGGGTCTATGTCTGTCATTGCGGGCTGAATATCGGCGGGGTGGTGGATTGTGCCCAGGTAGCCGAGTTTGCCTCCGGTCTGCCCGGGGTGGTTTTATCAAAACATAACCTTTATACCTGTTCCGAACCGGGGCAGGAACTGATCAAAGCCGATATTAAAGAACAGCGATTGAACCGGATCGTGGTCGCCTCCTGCACCCCCCGCCTCCACGAGCCGACCTTCCGGGCTGCCTGTAGGGATGCCGGGTTGAACCCTTATCTTTTCGAGATGGCCAATATCCGGGAACACTGTTCCTGGGTGCACCTTCACGAAAAGGAAGCGGCCACTGAAAAGGCCCAGGACCTGGTCCGAATGGCCGTCGCCCGGGCCAGATTTCTGGCCGCCCAGGAGACCTTCGAAGTCCCCGTAACCCGAAAAGCCCTGGTCATCGGAGGCGGTGTGGCCGGTATTCAGGCCGCTCTGGACCTGGCCGACAGCGGATACAAAGTCTACCTGGTCGAAAAGGACCCCAGTATCGGCGGACGCATGGCCCAGATAGACAAGACTTTCCCGACTATGGACTGTTCCATCTGTATCCTGGCCCCCAAGATGTCCGAGGCCGGGCGCCATCCCAACATTGAATTGTTGACCCTGAGCGAAATCGAAGGGGTTGAAGGATATGTGGGTAATTTTACTGTAAATGTCCGCAGGAAAGCCCGCTTCGTCACCGATTCCTGCACGGCCTGTGGGGACTGCGCCAAAGTCTGCCCCCAAGTGGCCCCCGATGAATTCAATGCCGGACTCTCCATGCGGCGGGCCATCTATATGTCTTTTGCCCAGGCCGTCCCTTCCACCTATCAAATTGACATGGACCTCTGTTTAAACAAACACGGCATGGTGGCCTGCGATAAATGTTTCCAAGCCTGTCAACGGCAGTGTGTGGATTACTCCCAGAAAGATGAGCTTCTGACCATCGAGGTGGGGACCATAATTGTGGCTACCGGGGTGGACGTTTACGACCCGACTCCCCTGACCGAATTCGGTTACCGCAAATTCCCCAATGTCATCACCAGTCTGGAATTCGAACGTTTGATCAATGCCGGCGGGCCTTCCGGGGGAAATTTGATTCGGCCGTCGGATCAGCAGATCCCCCAGACCGTGGCCTTTCTCCAATGCATCGGGTCCCGCTCCAAACGATCCAATATTTACTGCAGCAACATCTGCTGCATGAATACCATTAAAGATGCCCTGCTGATCAAGGAACACTGGCCGGAGACCCAAGTTCTGGTTTTTTATATCGATATCCGGGCCTTTGGAAAGGGCTTTGAAGATTTGTTCCAGCGGGCCAGACGGGAAGGGGTCTCTTTTATCCGGGGCGTCCCGGGAGAGATCATTGAAGACCCGGAGACCAACAATCTGACCTTGATCGGTGAAGACACCCTTCTATCCCAACTCTATCGCTATCAAGTCGATATGGCTATCCTTTCCGTTGGGATTGAACCCAGGAAAGACAGCCCGGTCATTCAGAGGCTTCTAAACCTCTCCTGCGCCTCGGACGGATTTTTTCTGGAAGCCCATCCCAAGCTCCGTCCGGTGGATACCCCCACCGGCGGGATCTTTCTGGCCGGCTGCGCCGAAGGTCCAAAGGATATTAAGGATTCGGTCACCCAGGCCAGCGCGGCCGCTTCCCGGGCCAATATTCTGATGGCCCAGGGAAAGGTCAACGTCGAAGCCATAACCGCGGTTATTGATGAAACCCTCTGTCAGGGATGCGGTATGTGTCTCAAAGTCTGCCCTTACTCGGCCATACGACAGGACCCGGAAACCCAAATCGCCCAGGTGACCCAGGCCTCCTGCGCCGGGTGTGGAACCTGTGTGGCCGAATGCCCGTTTTCAGCCATCACTCAAAGACATTTTACCGATCAACAGATTTTTGCCCAGATCGATGCCATCACTGAAGAATCCCCGGAGACCAAAGCTGTGGCCTTTTGCTGCAACTGGTGTTCTTACGCCGGGGCCGACTTTGCCGGCGTTAGCCGGATGCAATATCCGGCTCCCATACGAATCATCCGCACCATGTGCTCCGGCCGGGTCAGCACTGAATTTATAGAATATGCCTTCCGGCGGGGTGCGGCGGCGGTCCTGGTTTCCGGTTGTCATATCGGCGACTGCCATTATATCAATGCCAATTACCAGACCGAAAAAAGAGTTAACAAGGTCTGGAAAAAAATGGAACGGCTCGGTTTGGATAAAAATCGTCTCCAACTGGCCTGGATCAGTGCGGCAGAGGGAAACCTCTTCGCCAGAAAGATGAAGGAAATGGATGAGATCATCCAGGGGGTAACCACGGAGGAGATTGAAAAGACTAAACAGGTTTTGGTGCCGAGGAAAAAAGGGAAGGGCGAAGGGATAGAAACGAAAGAATAAAACTTAAATGCAAATTCAAATTTCAAAATGTAAAATGTAAAATGTAAAATGTAAAATTTGGATACAAAACAACTGCCTGGCTGGATTCCGGCTGGAATTTTTCCCGTATCGGATGCGGGACCGAAATGACAGAAATCAGCTTTCGAAGAATTTTTCGATCCCATTAGGAAGTGACAAGTTCGTAACAAGTCTCCAAAGCCGTCACCCCCGCGAAGGCGGGGGTCCAGAAGTATTTGAGTTTCCTGGATTCCCGCTTCCGCTCGACCTCCTTCGGAGGTCCCTTAATGCAGGTCGGTATTCGGCATCCGAATGGATGCCTCTCCAAAAGCTCGATGATTCGGCTTCCGAATGGAAGCCTCTTGGGGAGCTCGGCAAAGCCGAGCGGATCGAGCGGCCCGACCGACCGGAATGACGAATTCGAGCATCCGCGACTTTTTACGGCTTCAACAGGAATAAATAGACATGATTAAAAGCATCTGGGAACTTTTTAATAAAGAGGATTTGTTTGAGTGCTATCAGTGCGCCCGCTGCACGGGAAGCTGCCCGGCGGCCATGGTGATGAACTGCTACGGCCCGCGGGAAATTTTACTTCGCTGCCTGAATTTAGGACAGGAAGCGGTCATTGCCGACGAACGGGTCTGGTACTGCACTACCTGCCATGTCTGTGAAGACCGCTGCCCTCAGGAAATTAACATTTCCGAATTGTTGACCTCCCTTTTCAACCTGGCGGCCCAGCAAGGCAACCTCCCCGAAAAAATAAAATTCGGGGTGGATATGATTGCCAAAACGGGACGCAGTCTGATTGTCAATGAGAAGGTGTTAAAAGACCGCCAAAAACTTTGCCTTCCGGCCCTTGACCCTTTGAATATTGATGAAATCGAAGGGATATTGAAAAAAACGGGGTTAAATGAAGTAATTGAACTGAGTTAGAAGTCAGAATTCAGAATCCAGGAGTCAGAAGTCAGAATAGGGAAGAAGAATTGCTTAAAAATAGCATTGAAGGACTCATAGAAAATCTACAAAACTAGCATGAGTCATTCCGGTCGGTCGGCTTGCCGACCTTAACAAGAGACTTCCGGAGGAAGTCGAGCGAAAGCCGGAATCCAGGAACTTCAATAAGTTATAAAAATCATGGACCCCGGCTTTCGCCGGGGTGACGAATTCTAGTATCCGTGACTTTTTACGAGCTCATCGGATCAAATTTAGAACACTGGATTCCCGTTTTCACGGGACTGACGAAGT
Source organism: Deltaproteobacteria bacterium (assembly GCA_016208255.1). Classification (GTDB taxonomy): domain Bacteria; phylum Desulfobacterota; class RBG-13-43-22; order RBG-13-43-22; family RBG-13-43-22; genus RBG-13-43-22. The sequence goes on from JACQYK010000070.1 coordinate 10,043, forward strand.
TAACATAGGTCAGGCATCCTGCCTGACAATAAATTCAAACCAATTAATTGTCAGCCGGGACGGTCGGCTTCGCCGACCTTAAGAGGAGGCTTCCGAAGGAAGCCGGGACGGCTGACCTATTGGGTCTTAATTTGGATAATTTAGACTTTTGAAAGAACCTCTGATGATTGGTATTTAATTCATGAAATATGCGTTTTTTTTAGGATGTGTCATCCCGGTCAAATATCCGGGATTTGAAAAGGCCACCCGGGAAGTGATGAAAGCCCTGGACATTGAACTGGTAGACCTTCCTTTTTCCTGCTGTCCGGCCCCCACCAATATGAAGCTGGCCCATTACGATACCTGGCTGGCCCTGGCGGCCCGTAATCTCTGCCTGGCCGAAGAAGCCGGGTTGTCTATCCTGGCCATGTGCAACGGCTGTATCAACACCCTTAAGGAAGTCAACCTGATCTTGAAAGAAGACCCCCAAAGGCGCCAACAGGTTAATCAGGCCTTGGAAGGGTCCGGTCATGTTTTCAAAGGAACCATTGAGGTGAAACACCTTCTGGACGTCCTTTATAAGGAAGTCGGGTTGGATCAAATTTCCGAAAAGGTCCGGTTCCCATTGGACGGGATCCGGATCGGCTGTCATTATGGCTGCCACCTATATCGTCCTCCTCGACTCATGTATCCTGATGAGTTGTCGGAAGCGGCCAGCTATGTGCCGGTCAGCATGGATCAAATTCTGGAGGTGTTAGGTGCCGAACCGACCCAATATTCGAGGAAATTTCTTTGTTGTGGTTCGGCCCTGGGGACCAATATTGACGCCCAGGCGGCCAATGAGATTACCCGAGAAAAACTGCAGCACATGAAAAAGCACCGGATCGAAGCCGTATCCGTAGCCTGCCCATCCTGCTTTTCACAATTCGATCGGGGACAGATGATGCTGGAGAGAAAGCATCATGACGGATTCGGTCTGCCCACACTTTACATATCCCAGCTCCTGGGTCTGGCCTTTGGCCTGGATCAACAAAATCTCGGACTGGGAGACCATCGGATCAGCCTCCAACCGATTCTGGAAAGAATCAAACGGTCTTCTTGACAAAAGTGAATAAAGTCCCTATAATTAAACACTAAAGAACTCGTAAAAAATCGCTGGAATCCTAATTTCGTCATTCCCGTGAAAACGGGAAACCAGTATTTTTAATAGATTAGAAGTGGCCTGGATTCCCGCTTGCGCGGGAATGACGACTTTTTACGAGTCCATCAAATTTTAGAGGGTAGAGTTTCAGGTAAATAAAAGACAGATAATAATTAAATTAGAAAGGAAATATCATGCTAACAATTACCGAAGCAGCACAAACAGCGCTTAAGGAACATTTTGAAAAACAAAATCTCAGCTCGGCCATACGGGTTTTCCTCAGTCAAGGCGGGTGATCGGGGCCGTCGCTGGCCCTGGCTCTGGATGAGTCAAAGGAAACCGATAACGTATTTGATATCAATGGAATAACATATCTGATCGATAAAGCCTTGGCCGAACAGGCGAAAGAGGTCACGGTCATTTGGGCGGGGGTTCCTGCGGTACTTCCTGCAGTTGCTGATAAAAACCACGTGAGGCGTCAGGCGTGAGGGGTTAGGCCTTAAACGTTCGGCGTTCGTCGAAAAACAATTTTAGGGGTCCCTTGCCGCGTTTGAGGAGGGAATCTTTTTAGCCTAAAAGGCCGAATAAAAAAACAAAAAAAGAGCGGGTTTGAACCCGCCTTTTTTTTCGAAATAGAAATAGATATATTTTTTGCCTCGCGCTTTACGCTCTTTACGCCTCACCCCTTGCGCCTCACGCCTTACGCGTTTTCTTACAACTCCAACGGCAGGGCCTTTTTTACTGAAGGCAAGGAGATGAGTTCTTTCAGGGCCGGACCAGGAATAACCCGATCAGTCGTCAAAAGGATAATATTCCCTCCTTTTTCCTTTTCCTGTCCCACTTGCATCCGTTCAATATTGATCCGGTGTTTTCCCAGAGTCATCCCTATGGATCCAATCACCCCGGGTTTGTCTTCATTATAAATCAGCAGCATATGTCCCTCAGGAATGGCCTCCAGACGAAAATTGTTCAGACGAACAATGCGGGGTTCATATTTACCGAAAATGGTCCCGGAGATGGAACTCTCCATCTTCTGGGTCTTAACCCGCAAGGTGATCAGGTTTAAAAAATAATCAGCCGTATCGGTTTTCGATTCGATCACCCTTATTCCCCGTTCCCGGGCCAGGATGGGGGCATTGACAAAGTTGACCACGTCCTTCAGGATGGGCGTTAGGAGTCCCTTGAGGACCGAGACGGTCATTGGCTTGGTATCGAAACCGGCTACTTCCCCCTGATATTCTATCGAGACTTCGGTCATCCCGCCTTCAAGAGTCTGAGACTGGAAAGTACCCAATCGTTCCGACAAAACCAGATAGGGCCTGACCCTCTCCAGGAGGTTGGCGCTGACCGAGGGAACATTAACCGCGTTCTTAATAACCCCAAAAAGCAAATAATCAACTATTTGTTCGGCCACGGCCACAGCTACATTCACCTGGGCTTCGGCGGTCGAGGCCCCCAGGTGGGGCGTGCAGATAAAGTTGTCCAGATCGAGCAGGGGACTGCCTCCGGGGGGTTCGGTTTCAAAGACGTCCAGGGCCGCCCCTCCCACCTTCCCGCTCTTTAATCCCTCAAAAAGGGCCTGTTCGTCAACAATCCCGCCCCGGGAGGCATTGACGATCATCACCCCATCCTTCATTTTGGAAATAGCCTGGGCATTGATCAGGCCCAGCGTGTCTTTGGTCTTGGGAGTATGAATGGTTATGAAATCCGCCCGCTGGTAGAGTTCTTCCAGGGTGACCGGTTCAATTCCCTGATTTTCAAGAATTTCCGGCTGAATAAAGGGGTCATAGGCAATAACTTTCATTTTCAAGCCCTTAGCCCGATCGGCGACGATACTGCCGATCTTCCCCGTTCCAATAATTCCCAGGGTTTTGTTAAAGATCTCTCTGCCTTCAAATTTTTTCTTTTCCCATTTTTGACCCTTCAGGGAAGCGGTGGCCTGAGGGATCTTCCGGGCCAGGGACAGGAGCAGGGAAATGGTATGTTCGGCCGTGGTTATGGTGTTTCCCTCGGGGGTGTTCATGACCACGATACCTCGCTGGGAAGCGGCCGGGATGTCTACATTATCCAACCCGATACCGGCCCTCCCCACTACCTTGAGCTTATCGGCTGCCTGGATAAGGTCGGTTGTAACCTTCGTGGCACTGCGAATAACCAGGCCGTCATAATCCTTGATAATGGACTTCAATTCATCAGGGGTCAGGCCGGTTTTAACATCCACCTCGAAGCCTTGGGCCTTTTTTAAAATTTCCACCCCTGTCTCTGATAAATTATCACTGACCAGTATTTTCATTTGGTTTCTCCTGAAACATTTTCTTTATTTTAACCCGAAATAGATAATGCGATTGCAAGAAAACGTCATTGCGCTTAGAGTCTGTCCTCGACCCGATCGGGCACGGGAATCCATAACTTGCCTACCAAATAATAACAATGGATTCCCGCCTTCGCGGGAATGACGACTTTTTACAAACTTTTCAAACTTAAATATTTTAGCTGTTACCATCGCTTGTTATGAAGTAAGATTCCCTATTCCACAGGGATTATATCATAATCCTCGTCATTCCCGTGGAAAACGGGAATCCAGCTAAGTTAATTGGTCATATAAATCTTGCCATAGAGGATTTGACTTCTCAATTAAAGACAATTTCCATTCTCGGTTCCATTTTTTAATGTTTTTTTCCCTTGTGATGGCACTCTCCAAAGTTTCATGGGATTCATACCAAACAAGGATATGAACCCCATATCGTTTTGTAAATCCTTCAATTAGGTTATTACGGTGCTGCCAAACACGTTTTACGAGGTCGGAAGTTACTCCTATATAGAGAGTTCCATTCCGTTGGCTGGCAAGTATATAAACGCAAGGAGTTTTCAACACATAGAAACTTTCCTGGATTCCCGTTTCCACGGGAATGACGACATTACCTGAACTTGTCATTCCTGACGAAACTGCAAGTTCCACCGAAGCCCGTTCCCGTCATTCCCGTGGAAACGGGAATCCAGGGATTTTAAGACATTCGGGAGAAACTTAACGGGAATGACAGATCTGGGATTCAAGACCTTAAAAATCCTTCATTAATTGCATTGTTTTTTTATCAACTGATAAAAATTTTGTCAATAGATTAAACCGCCGCTAAAGATAAAAATCTTGCTAAGCAAAGAGATTGGCGATGATCGCAGGATTTGAGGATTCAGGTGAAATGTTGAAGATGGAGGCGAGGCAAAAATTAAAAGAGATTTTCGTTGAACGTTGAACGTTGAACTTTTTTTCATCCCCATTATGGTAAAAAAAACCCTGGAGGGCTGCCCCTCCAGGGTTTTGGTTAGTTGAGGTTATTTTAAAATTAGAAGTTAAACTGGAACTGGAGACCAAGCAACCAGTCCTTACCCAGTTTAACATCCTTGGCTCCTGCTCCGGGAACTACTCCCAGATCATACAGGGAAAATTCCGGGACGATCGTGAAATTCGGAGTGATCTTGTAGGGCGCATTGATACCATAAAAGGTCCTTCCGGAATCCGTATCGCTGTTGGGAACCGCCTTAAAGGCCTTATCGTTGTAGTATTTGGTCATACCAAAATAGATGTGGGGCGTTACCGGGCCGAAGGTGTAAGCCAAATCAAACCACAAGTTCAATGAATTGGCATCCAGGATCTGCCCGGTGGCATTCCTTTTGTACATGGAATCGGCCGACTCCGAAGCAAACATAGTGTTCTGATTACTGGTCCGGCCGCCTAAGTTCTGGCCGTAAAGACCTTCCAGCAGGGCGACGAAGGGCCCGAAGGTCAACCTTACCGGCACACGGACAAACCAGGCTGTCACAGTATCGGTCCAACCGGCCGGCAGACCGTCCCATTTGGACTGCTCATAGGCGAAACCGGGATTGATGGAAGCGGGACCGACATTGATGCCGACCCGAGCGCCGATACGCGGATACTGGGCATAAGAATCCCTCAGAGTAAAGTTGGAGGGCATGTTAACCGTTTGGGGCGTTCCGGTAGCCGGAGCGGCCGCGGTATTGGCATCCTCGCCGAAGACGCTGGGCATGGAAATTTGGATCCCATAATTAAACATCTTGTTGACGAAATGGGTGAAGCGAAGGGCGGGAACCTTATTCTCATACATATACCCGTAGGCAATACCGTTGATATGGCCTCCGGCCTCTGCTAAGTATCCTAAAATCGGATTGGGGACCTGAACGACGGTCATGGCCGGCAATTTACCGGCTTGCAGTTGCATGCTGCCGAATTTGTAGGTCCCATAAGCCAGGTCAAAAGCGGCATTGTTAGAATTGTTCGAAAAGTTGGCTGACGTGCTGTTAATGCTGTAGGAGGAGTTGACCGTGGTGGGTCCCAAAACCCGGTTATCTTGATAAGCATGATAGTTTCCGGGTGAAACCGTGGTAAACCAGTTGGCGAAACCCGAGATATCCCCAACGGTAAAAGCCACATAAATATTGGTGCTGGTGGAAACCCCATTAAAGAAATAGGTTCTCTCCTGGCCCGGGGGCGTCATAGAATCCCCGACACGGAGAGATCGGTCTTTATCGATATTCCGATAGCCGATATCATATTTGATGCTGCCGCCCATGGAAAACCTTTCCCCTTTAGCGCCTTCAACGGTATAAGCGAAGGCCGGCAGGGCAAAAGCGACCACTAGGGCCATAACAAAGGCAAACATGCCTAATTTTTTCATCATCTCTTTTTCTCCTTTTTGTAGTTGCAGTTTAAATAACCTCATTGTTCAAGAAAATAAACTCTCCTAACTTACTCTATTTATTTAAAAATCTGCAAACCACCCCCTTTTGGCCCTGTTATTTTTATAGGATTCTATTTTTCATAGCAGCTTGTATTTTCGATGTCAAGGGTTTTTTTCGGCGGAAAGGTAATTTTTTTATATCTTATGTCTTTAAATTAACTTGACAAAAGTTTGAAATAGGTTAAAAAGAAAACAAGGACCGGATCAGAAGAGAAAAATCCTTGAGAAATGATTTAATTTGTCCGATATAAAGAGAGGAAGAATTTCAGAAGTATTTGAGTTTCCTGGATTCCCGTTTACACGGGAATGACGAATTCGGGCTCCGGCAACTTTTTACGAACTTGTTAAATATGATGAATTCGTAAAAATCGTCATTCCCGCGCAGGCGGGAATCCAGGAAATACTTAACTAATTAAAATCACCGGATTCCCGCTTCCGCGGGGAATGACGAATTCGGGCTTCCGGCAATTTTTTAAAACTTGTCAAATATTAAATCCTTATTTTGAAACTTAAGGAGCGGGGAATGACTTATACCAAAATATTTATTTGGTGTCTTATAATTTGTTTTCTGGGGATCGCCGGTTGTACTTCCAACACTTCCACCAGCAGCGGCTTCGGCTCGGGCAGCGGTTATACTATCGATTTAAGGGCCACTCAAACCATCCTCCCCCAGGGGGGCCAGACCATCCTGATCGCCTCGGTAAAAGATAACCAGGGCAATCCGGTCAATGATTCCACCCGGGGACTTATCTTTACTTCCACCCAGGGGGCGACCATTGATGGCGAAGAGTCTATCAACCTCGGGGTCTGCAATGCAACTTATACACTCCCATCAAGTGCGTCGCTCCCTTCTGCTGTGGTTGATCAGGTTACCGCCTCCTATCAGGGGGCTTTCGCCTATGTCAGCATCGAGGTCTATAAACAATAGAATGGTGTTTTTTACCGGAAGATGCTATAAAAGCATAACGCAAAGTGCATAACACACACAAAGTTAAAGACTTTTCACAGCTTCCAACCGATATCTTTCCTAACCCGAGCCGGAACCAAATTTGATAGATCAATAAATCTCGTCATTCCCGCGAAGGCGGGAATCCAGTGTTTTAAAATTGGTTTGAAAGAGCCTGGATTCCCGCCTTCGCGGGAATGACGTCTTTTTCGAATTCATCTTAAAAAATTCTGATAAGTGCTATTTGGGTTCCAAAGGGTTCTGAAGGCTGGCGGTTTTGTTTTTGATCAGGAGTGTCGAGAAATCCCCTGGTTCTCCAGATGATGCGGAGCCAGAAGGCCGGATAAATTTTTTCCGGATGATCAACAATTACCAGTGGGAAAAAAGGCATCAAAGGTTTTCGGGGTCGTTATCATTCATAAACAATTATTCCGGCTGTTTGCATAAAGCCCTGGGAATAAACCTGAATAGTATCATCTCCGGCTATAAGTCCGACATAGGTCTGACTGGACCACCCCAGATCATTGGTGGTGGATTCGCAAATGGTGGCAAATACTTCAGTTCCTTTAGCGAATCCACCGTTGATTGCCGTAAAACAGACCATGGTGGTCTTAGGGACTGGGGCACCGCTGGCGTCTTTCACAACGGAAATGATCCCGGTTGTTGCCCCTACAGGGATATAATCGTTTCCCACATTAATTGTAATCCTCCACCCCGTGCCGCTGCCTGAAGTCCCCCCGGAACCGGCGGTACTGCTGGTGCCTGAATAGTTGCAAGAGAGAATTCCCACAAAAGTCAAACAGAGGACAACCAGAATAAAGGTTTTCAGCAGGAGGAATTCCCTGCCTCTTCTTTTGAGTTTAAAAATAGAGTTTGGCATCAAACGAACTCTGTTAACTGGATTCGTGGTGCCACGCCCCTGCGTGGCATGGCGGTTTAGTGGAGCCATATCCCCTCCTTAATAAAATACTGAACCTCGAATACTCAGCAATGATTTCCCTTCAATATTTCTTATCGGTCAAATGACAGCTTCCATTAAATAAAAAAGCACCTGCCGCTCTATTGCAGAAACAATTTTGATAGACTCGTAAAAAGTCGCCGAAAACCCCGTTTTCGTCATTCCCATGAAAATGGGAATCCAGTGATTTTAATTAGTTAATATGGCCTGGATTCCTGCCTTCGCGGGAATGACGACTTTTAACAAGGCCATCAATTTTGATGGATCTTGCAAAAAGTCGCAGAAACCGAAACCTGGACCCCGGTTTTCAACTGGGGTGACGGTTTTTTCGAAGCCGTCATTTTTTCTTAGCACCCGTTTTAGGACAACCAACTATTTTTGCTAAAAAAAACTTTACATTGACCCAATATACTCCTCATAAGCCGCTTTGTCCATTAAATCGTCCAGTTCTCCAGGTTTTTTTAAAAGAACTTTGATCAGCCACCCTTCTTCATAGGGCGAAGAATTGATCTTTTGGGGTGCTTCATCAAGGGATTCATTGATTTCAATAATTTTACCGCTGACCGGGGCAATCACATCAGTCGCCACTTTGCTGGATTCCAGGGCACATAAAGGTTCGCCCGATTTGATTTCCGAGTCGATATCCGGGAGGTCTACATAGATGACTTCTCCCAATTGCTGTTGAGCATAATCTGAAATACCAATAGTCCCATGATGGCCGTTAGCTGATATCCAGGCATGTTCCGGATGAAATTTTAAATTTTTCATGATTATTCACCTCTTTATAATCGATGCCTCTTCCGGGAGTTATCCCCAAGGAGGTGCCATTGACAGGCAGTCGGCAACACCGGCACTTTATAGTCATTCCTGAATGTCTTCTGCCCCTCACTTTCACTTCTCTCAATCCTACCATAAATTTATATTTGGTCAATAAGCTTGGATAATTTTTTAAAAAAAATATCCTGGCCCCGGAAACTCCTTCTCAAATCTCCTGTTTGTTTTTTTCCTCCAAATAAGGTAAATACTATATTATTTTTCATAAGCAGGTAATACAACAATTTTCTGACCAATGCCTTATTGATAAGGCACGAAAAAAGTCGTCAAATGGACTTCCTCGTCCTTTTACGAGACCATCATTTTTGATGGACTCGTAAAAAGTCGTCACCCCGGCGAAAGCCGGGGTCCAGGACATTATAACTACCTAAAAACACTGGATTCCGGCTTTCGCCGGAATGACGAGTTCGGGCTTCCGGCGACTTTTTACGAACTTGTCATTTTTAAAATTCGGCAATTTTTGAAAAGGTCCTCCTTAATGTTTTTATATCGCAGCAAAATATTAAAGGAAATTTTATTTTGCCTCTTTGTAGTTTCGTTCAGTCTTCAGGCGACCCCTTCCTGGGCTGATAAAAAAATTGTCAAACTGGGTTTTGTGGCCGATATAACCGGCTCGGGTTTCCTGATCACCCTGTCGCAGAGAAAGGCTTTGGAAATAGGGATTGAAGAGATTAATTCCTCCGGAGGCCTATTGGGCCGAAAAGTGGAGTTGATTATCCGGGATTCGCAGTTGAAACCTGAATTGGGAGCGGCCCTGACTCGCAATTTGATATTGAGAGACCGGGTTGATTTTTTGATCGGTCCGACCAGTCCGTCCGTGGCCCTGGCCGTTTCCCCGGTCTGCCGGGAATATAAAAAATTGATCTTTTTTCACGCCGCCAACGATGAGCGGATAACGGCAGAACAGGGACACCGCTATCTGTTTCAGGTTATTCCCAACACCTATATGGAAGGGCGGGCCGTGGCCGACTTTCTTTCCGGGAAGGCCTTTAAAAAAATTGCCGTTATCGGACCGGATATCGAGTATGGACAAAGTGCGGCTAATGCTTTTAAAAAGCGATTATCGGAAATTAATCCCACGGCCCAGGTAGTCAAGGAAGTTTGGACCAAATCGGGAGAGCAGGACAATGGGCTGCCCATTGCCGCTATCATCTCCGCCCGGCCGGAGGTGGTTTACGCCCTTCTGGGGAGCGGCGATCTGGCCGGATTCATCCGGCAGGGCCGGGCTCTGGGACTTTTTCCCGGAACACGTTTAGTCGGCCTTTTTGATTACGACCTTTTTAAAGGATTGGGGAAGGATATGATACCCAATCTCTATGGGTTTGACCGCGCCCCTTTCTATGACCTGAACAATCCGCAAATGAAAACCTTTTTAAAAAAACTCAGGACCAGGACCGGGGAGTACCCGTCATCCTGGGCCGTCACCGCTTACGACGGGCTGATGGTTTTAAAAAAGGCCGTGGAAAAGGCCAAAGCTCTGGAGACCGAAAAAGTGATCCAAGCCCTGGAAGGGATTCAATGGGATTCATTGCGCGGTCCTCTTTTTATCCGTCCCTTTGACCACCTGGCCAACTGCGGGATCTACTTTGGAATCAGCTATAAAAACCCTAAATATTCTTTCTATACCTTAAAAGATATTACCTATATTCCGGGACAGAACCTCTGGCAGCCGGTGGGGGAAATCAAGGCGATGCGGAAATAAGGAACATATTAATCGTCTCATAATAATATTTACCCGGTGGGGTTGTATTTTCTTCCGTCTGTGACTTCAGGGCTGGTCTTTTCTTCGGACTTATCCAAGGGGGACCTTTGCCCCCTCCGCATTCCCGCCCGCTAAAAACGGCAGGCGGGCCGCGGTTTCCCCCATGGATAAGTCCGGAAAAGAGGGCGCCCTAAAGCCAATGACTCCATAAAATACAACCCCACCTGCTTTGGGAAATGTCCGTTTTATTTTGAGACCGTTAATAATAGGTTTTTGAAAAAAGGGGCGGATTAAAGTGCCTCAATTTATAATCCGAATGAGTCCGCACTTAAACCTTGAAAAGCGATTTTACTCCAAAAATAACAACTAAGGTTTTGAGAGGTCTGCTGACATGAAACAACTGGAAAAACTGATCGACCGGATCATCAACCGGGTCAATATCAACCTCAGGGAACCGGCCTTTGATGTGCGGCCTTATATCCAAAACATAATCCCCCTGCATCAATTTGGAAAATTCTATGCCTTTTACGGCCTCACCTCTCATCATCCGCTCTATTTCCGGTTCAATCATTCCAGCCTGGCCGGGAGCTACTTTTTAGGAAAGTGCATTGTGGATTATTCCGTGCTTTATAAAAGTGATATCCGGGGAGATGAATTGAAAAGTCAGGGAGACACCCATCGCTACCGGGATCTGGAAATCCCTTTGCATGACGATGAGGTCATTCATATTAAGGACAGTTTCCTGATCAAAACCCTGGTCCATAATTTTTCCCATGACCCGGAAAATCTGGAGGAATTGCTGATCCAGAATACAGTGGCCCTGAACTATGCCAATATCCACGGCTCCACCGTGGAAGGCTGTTACCTGGGGCCCTTCAGCTCCGTGGATCTGACCACCCTCCATGATTGCGTGATCGGCACCTTCGCCTATGTCCAGGTGGGGGAGCTCTCCCATCAATTTGTGGAGGCCGGAAAGGTCTGGATCAAAAACGGCGACCTTTTTGATTTTCAATATACCCTTCCCGAAGTGGTACTCAAAAAGTATGTCGAATTTCAACCGGGGCAGGTTCCCCAAGGCATTTTTATGGATTTCATTGAAAGGTGTAAGCCGGAATTTCAAAGGGTCTTTGATAATGTTCATGTCAAACCTCCGGTCCCCGTGCCCAAAGGGGCGGCGTTGAACCCTTTCGCCGTGGTCAAGGGCCAAACCAGCATCAGGCGAAATGTGCTGGTGGCTCAAAGGGCCTATCTGGAGAATGCCTATCTGGGCCGGGGGGCCAATGCCCAGGAAAACTGCTATATCCTGAATTCCCATCTGGAAGAAAACGACGTGACCGCCCATGGAGGGAAAATCATCCATGCCGTTCTGGGCAGCAAGGTTTTTGTAGGCTTTAACGCCTTTTTGCACGGCAGAAAAGAGAATCCCTTAAAAATAGGAGGGGGGTGCATTGTCATGCCCCACACCATCATCGATCTTGAAGAACCCCTGGAAATCCCGGCCGGTCATTTGATCTGGCGATACCTAAAGAATCGCCATGATTTATAAGAACACAGTCTCCCCCTGGCTGAGTTTTCCACTATAAATAAAAGATTCGGCCGGGGAGGTCTGCAGTTTCAAGGCAGCGGGGCCGCCTTTGTCCGGGCCTTCCAAAACCGGATCGATCATATCCTG
>JACQYK010000071.1 GCA_016208255.1 Deltaproteobacteria bacterium
AAAAAAGCCAGGGGCTGGTCCCAGAAGTTCTTAGACGGCTGGGTAGATATGGATAAGGTGAAGGAAGAACTCTTCAGCCAAGAAGCCCCGGCCGGATGGAAAAAAATTTTGCAGCCGGAAATAATAGGCGGCCTGGAACCGGAAGGGGACAACGAAAAACGATTGGAGTTAATCACCGGTCTCCTGGAAATGCCCCGGGAACCTTTTTTAAAAATATTGAAAGTCTGTAATCAAAAAATAGAACGAGAGAAGATCCGGCTGACGGATCAGCTAAGAAATCGATTTTCGGAACAGGGTATTTCCGGTTCGGCGGTTTTACCCAACCTGGACCGCAATCCTTCCTGGAACCCATTCGTGGCCCAGGAAAAGACGGCCTGTAAAGAAAAAATGCTTAATCAAAGATAATCAAACCAAGTGCTTTCGATCATCCGAAAATTAGACTCCACCGCCTTTTTCCCCTTGACCATCTCTCCATGACCGCTGAGTAAAAGCTCAATATCCAGACAGGCGATTTGCTGGATGCTCTCTTTTAACAGGGCCCCGTTCCCTCCCGGCAGGTCGGTCCGACCTACCCCCTGATTGAAAACCAAATCCCCGGTAAAAAGGGCCTTATGCTCAGGCCAGTAAAGACAGATGGACCCGGGGGAGTGCCCGGGAGTGATCATGACTTGAAAGCTAAGGTCTCCTATGATTAGATCCCCATCCTGCAGAAAGAAATCAGGATCAATTCCCGCCCCTGCCTCCCGTCCAAACCGCTTTAGCCATTGTTTGGCAAAGTCAAACTCGGCCTGACTCATCGTCAATAAAGCAGGCTTTTCGAATAAGGCCGCCGCTTCCAGATGATCCGGGTGGGCATGGGTGATGAGGATCAGGTCGATTTGCTCGGGGGTAAGGTCCAAGTCCAGCAGGCCGGACCGGACATAATCGAAAAGATGGATATGCCCGGGATCGATTAGAATCGTTTTGGATCCTTTGATCAGATAGGTGTTGCAGTTATTGGCCTGGGGATTGCGCCAGATAAAGGCATAGAGGTTTTCGGCAATTTTCATCAAGGATCTCCTTATCCTAAAATAATTCCAGTTGATCCAGTGAGGTTTTTTTCTTTTTCTTTCGCTTGGGAGGTAAGCCGGGGGAAGGGGTGAGTTCCGAAACCAAAGGGGCGGGCTGTTCGGATTCAGGTTTATCAGGAGCAGGAACCTCCTGGTCACCTTGCTCCGGAATATCTACTCCGACAGGGGGCTGTTTTGACTGATCTCCGGAAGGCAAAGCTTCGGGGATTTCTTTATCTTTTTCTATTGAAAACAGGGCGGCCAGGGTTTCTGCCCGACGCCTCGTTTTTTCCAGACGGGAAGACGAAACCAGGATTATCCCCGGTTCGAGTGCTTTAAGGATTTTTTCAGAATGAAAAAAATTTTCTGGAAATACCTTGAATAATTCCGGCCAGAACCGAAGATGGTCTAACGGGTATAATAATTCTAATTTCCGGCTTGTCCCCGTCCCATACTCTACTCGAAAGAGTTTCCCTTGGCTTTCCAGTCTCAGGGGTGCTTTGATGACTGAGATTTTTTCTTCCCGGCCAAGCCGGATATAAAGGGGATGGAATAAATAACATTTGAGAAGCCTGATCCCCAAATCGATTTGCTCCTGGAAAGAAAGGGAAGCCCATTTTTCTTTGGCCTGATTCTCGCCGGCGACCAGAAATAATTCCAGCCAGAGGGCCAAATAAAAAGAGGCGGGATAGGTCGATCCTGAAAGATTCCCTTCCCCCCCAAAGGCGGTCAGGCTTGAGGCCGGGTCAGAAAACAACCCGCTCCACTCCTGGAGGGATTGTTCCGGAGAGGGGTCTTCTTTCATTTGAGAAATTGCTCCAGAGCTTCCTGGTAATGAAGGGGATGGTACCCTGTCGCCAAGGTCAGATAACGGGTGTCCAGGACCGAATAGGGCGGTCGTGGCGCCGGGCGATCCAGGTTTTTGCTGGTAATCGGCCGGATTTCCCGTTTCAGTCCCCTTGTTTTCAAAATGGCTTTGGCAAAATCGAACCAACTGATTCCTCCATCGGTCCGATCGGTTAAATGATAAAAGCCGAAATTCCCCGAGGCCAGGATCTGGACAAGGCCTCGGGAAAAATTCACGCTCCAGGTCGGGGACATGATCTGGTCAATTACACCGACCACCGGTTCTCCCCGCTCGGCCTGGTTAAGAATGGTGTTTACAAAATTATTCCCGTTTTTCCCGTAAAGGGAACTGAGTCGGACGATATAAAAACGGTTCAGTAGTTTTTCTACGATAAATTCCCCGGCCAGCTTGGAAGCCCCATAGACATTAATCGGATTAGGGCTGTCCCAGGGTTGATAGGGACGATTGATCCGGCCGTCAAAAACATAATCCGTGCTTATTTGACAAAGGATTGACTCAAAATGACGACAGGCCAGGGCCAGATGGTGAGCCCCCAGGGCATTGGCCTGAAAAGCCCCTTCCCAATCTTTTTCCGCTTGATCCACCGCCGTGTACCCGGCACAGTTGATCACCGCATCCGGGAGATGGTTTTCGATAGTTTTAAAAACATCCCCCTTACGGGTGATATCAAGGTCTTCAATGGATAGGGGGATCACTTGATGGTCCTCCTGGAGAATGGGCACCAGATCATTGGTCAGTAATCCGGGGTAGCCGGTAACCAGAATCTTCATGCTTTGCTCCAGAAGCCCTGGCTTTCCCGCTTCAGCCGCTCTTTGAGGGGTTTCCACCAACCGGCATTATCCTGATACCATCGGACCGTTCGGGAAAGACCTTCTGAAAATTTGACTGCAGGACGCCAGCCGATTTCTTTAGTGATCTTGTCATTATTTAAAGCATAGCGAAAATCATGACCGGGGCGGTCGGTGACGAAGCGGAGATTTTCCTCTCCTTTTTTCAATAAAGACAGTACCTGGCGGGCTACCTCGACATTCGGCCTCTCTGATTCTCCCCCGATGTTATAGGCCTCGCCGGTCCTTCCCCGGGTCAGGATCTGATCGATGGCTCGACAGGTATCTTCCACAAAAAGCCAGTCGCGTATGTTTTCTCCCCGTCCATAGACCGGGATGGTTTCCCCCTCCAAAAGATTGGTGATCATCAGGGGAATATATTTTTCCGGAAATTGAAAAGGACCGTAATTATTGGAGGGGCGGACGATCAGGGTCGGCAACCCGTAGGTTTCAAAATAGGCCCGAACCAGCAGATCGGCCCCGGCTTTGCTGGCTGAATAAGGGGAGTTGGGGTGAAAAGGGGTTTCTTCGGTGAAAAGGCCTTCCCTTCCCAGGGCTCCGTAGACTTCATCGGTGGAGATATGCAGAAAACGGAAATCCGGATCGGCATCGCGGGTGTCGTCCCAGTATTGTTTAAAAACTTCCAACAGGGTATGGGTTCCCAGGACATTGGTTTGGATAAATTCCTTGGACCCCTGTATGGATCGGTCTACATGGGACTCAGCGGCAAAATGGACCACCGAGTGAACAGTCAATTCCCGAGCGAGCCGACGGAGCAGGTTTTCATCCAGGATGTCACCCTGGATAAAGCGGTAGCGGGGATTGGACGAGAGATCATTTAGGTTTTCGGGATTGGCCGAATAGGTCAGTTTGTCCAGGTTGACAAGACGGTCTTCCGGGTGAACTTGAAGATAGAAGCGAATAAAATTTGAGCCGATGAACCCCATCCCGCCGGTAATTAATATGGTCTTGCTCATATACCCCGCTTTTAAAGGTGCATGGTCCACGGTATATGGTTGACGGTAATCCCTGAAGAGGTTTATCCCTTATGCCTTACACCTTATACCTTGTACCCTTCTTGATTTTAAACCTCCACCACCGCATTGTCGCCGATCATCAAACGGAGGGCTTTCGCATGATTTTCACCTTGAATGACCTGTGCCTCCCGGCCGATCAGGCTGTCTTCCAGGCGGGCGATATTTTCCACCCGGCAATGAGCCATCAACACCGAATGCTCAATCGCCGAACGGACCACCCGGCTGTAGGGGCCGATGGTGGTGTAAGGGCCGATAAAGGATTGAATGATCTGGGCCCCTTCTCCAATCACCACCGGACCTCGAATAATACTGCCGACGACTTTGCTGTTTTTCGCCAGACGGACCCGACCGATAATCTGACTCCGGGTATCACATTTACCGCAGATGTCCCGTTTGATGTAATCATCCAGGACCGTGGTGTTGGCTGCCAGAAAATCATCTTTTTTCCCGGTATCCAGCCACCAACCTTCCAGAATTTGACCCTTGACCTGACCTTTCATGTTCATCAATTCCTGTACGGCATCGGTGATTTCCAGTTCTCCCCGGGCTGAGGGCTTGATACGGGCAATAGCTTGATGGATCTTGGAAGAAAAGAAGTAGACCCCTACCAGGGCCAGATTGGAAGGGGGATTTTCCGGTTTTTCGATCAGGCGGGTGATATGACCTTTCTTATTCAAGACGGCCACCCCGAAGGCCCGGGGGTTCTCCACCTCTTTTAAGAATAAAAAGGCGTCGAGTTTCTCTTTTAGAAATCTTTCCTGATAGTCCTTAATTCCTTCGGCCAGGAGATTATCTCCCAGATACATCACAAAAGGAGAAGACCCTAAAAAGGGCTGGGCGGTTTTAACAGCGTGCGCCAGACCCAGGGGTTGATCCTGGAGGATATACTGTATCCGTAAACCCCAGCGTCCCCCATTTTTCAAAAAACTCTTGACATCAGCCTGAGTTTCCGGAGCGACCACCACCCCGACCTCTTTAATACCGGCTTCCATGAGGTGTTGAAAAACATAACCCAGAATAGGTTCATTGGCCACCGGAACCAACTGCTTGGCCATCGTGTGGGTGATCGGACGAAGTCGGGTCCCTTTTCCGCCGGATAGCACCAGGGCTTTCATCAATAATCTTCCTTCTTTAAATATTTTAGTTGGTTATACCGAGGATACTCCCGAAAGTCAAGCCTTTTGGGTTTTGGCTCTTTAATAAATCCGGCTGTGCTTTTTAATTATCCCTCAGATATGAAACTGATAAGACGGTTTCCCTTGCCTTCACAGCCTATTTTTGTTAGAGAGTTTTACTTAGGAAACCGTCAGGCCACTCTCGGGTGTGGCATTTCCAATCAGGGAAATAGGCTCGTTAGACCTCGGACCCTATTTTCAAACCAAAGAAAAGGAGTCTGTGCATGATTCGGCCTTTGGTCCTCCTCTGCTTTTTTTTGTCAGGATTCAGCGGGCTTCTTTATGAAGTCCTCTGGCTGCGGATGTTGATTCTGATCTTTGGATCGACCACCCTGGCCGTTAGTACGGTGCTGACCTCTTTTATGGGGGGGCTGGCCCTGGGGAGTTATTTTTTCGGACGTATCATGGACCGGAAAAAAAGTCCCCTGCTCTATTACGGCCTTCTTGAAGGAATTATCGGTCTCTATGCCTTGATGATCCCCTGGCTCTTTTCTTTCCTGATTCCCGCTTATCGGGTCCTTTGGGAACATTTCCATCCCAATTTCTTAGGATTTACCTTGGTGCAATTTTTATTGGTTTCTACGGTCCTGGTCATCCCCACCACCTGTATGGGTGCCACCTTGCCTATATTAAGCAAGTGGGCCGTACAACAGGAAAACACCCTGGGGGTCACCATAGGCCGTCTCTATGCCCTGAACACCTTCGGGGCGGTTATGGGAACGGCCTTAAGCGGCTTTTTCCTGCTTCCTCTTTTGGGGGTTAATAAAACTTTAGCGATTGCCGTAGCCGTCAATCTTCTGGTCGCCTTCAGTATCTTCCTGCTCATCCGGCGCGCCCCCGCGCCCCCGGCCCTCCCCAAGGGTTCCCTTTTTTCAGAGGAGGCAGACGACCAACCTAAACCGGCGGCTTTACCTCTTTTGCCGAAAAAGGTCATCTGGTCGGTGGTGCTGGGCATTTCCCTGTCCGGTTTTATTTCTATGATCTATGAAGTGGCCTGGAGCCGGACCCTCTCCCTCCTGGTGGATTCCTCGGTTTACGGCTTTACGATTATGCTGACCACCTTTCTGGTGGGGATCGCCCTGGGTTCTTATATTTTTTCCCGGAAAGTGGACGGCATCCGCTATCAAGGGTTCGTCTGGGCCTGGCTGCAGATCGGCATCGGCGTTTTTGCCTTCCTGAGTCTCTTATTGTTTCAGGAACTGCCCTACTGGTACCTCCTCCTCTACCGTTTGGTCGGTCAATCCATCAACTGGCTGTTGACCGGGAAATTCATTCTGGCTTTTTTTATCATGCTGGCCCCGACCCTTTTCATGGGGGCCATCTTTCCCTTGACCGTCAAAATTTATGCCTCCAATATCAACCGGGTCAGCCGTCAGGTAGGAAATATTTATACCATCAACACTTTCGGCTGCATCCTGGGATCTTTTGCCGGCGGTTTTTTTCTGATCCCCCTTCTGGGCATCCGCAATACCCTCCTTCTGGGGATCGGTTTGAATCTCCTGCTGGGGCTATATCTGCTGCTGATCACCACCAGCCCCCGGCCGGGATTAAAATGGATCTACAGCTCCGCGGTCCTTATAGTAACCTGCCTTATCCTTTGGTTTACTCCAACCTGGAAGGCCCCCCTGATGGTCAGCGGGGTTTATATTTATGCCCGGAATTTTGGTAAGACCTCCCGCCAAGAATTGTTGAAGATGTATAATCCTGAAAACGACCCGCTGTTGTTCTATAAAGAAGGGCATACCTGTACCATCAGTGTTCATAAGTCGCGGCGCACCGACGCTGTTTACATGAAGTCCAACGGCAAGGTTGAGGCCTCTTCCCGGGGGGACATGCCCACCCAGGTCCTGGTGGGCCAAATTCCCATGCTTCTGGCCCCGCGACTGGACGAAGTCCTGGTGGTGGGTATGGGCAGCGGAGTAACGGTGGGTTCGGTAACTACCTTTCCGGCCAAAAAAATCACCCTGGTTGAATTGGAAAAGGCGGTTATTGAAGGATCCCGGTTTTTTGACCAGGTCAACAATCAACCTCTAAAAGACCCTCGTTTAGTCCTTCAAATAGCCGATGCCCGGAATTATCTGTTGGTCACTCCCGACCGCTATGATGTCATTATTTCAGAACCTTCCAACCCCTGGATGGCCGGAGTGGCCAATGTCTTTACCCGGGAATTTTTTCGGTTAGGCTATGATAAATTAAAACCCGAGGGAGTCTTTTGCCAGTGGCTTCAGCTCTATAAGATTTCGCCGGAAAGTTTCAAGACGGTTCTGGCCACCTTCCATAAGGTGTTTCCTTATGTCTATGTTTTTCAGCCTCAAGACAAGGATCTGGCGCTGGTGGGTTTTAAGCAAAAGCCCCTCTTGTCCCTGGCCCGCATAGAAGAAAGGATGAAGTGGGAGCGCGTTGAACAGGACCTGAAACGGGTGGAGGTTTTAGATCTGGAAAACCTGATGGGCCGGTTTGTCATGGGGCCGACCGAGGTCTCCGCTTTAACTCAGGGGGGGATGATCAATACCGATGACAATGCCCTGATCGAATTTTCCACGCCCAAGACCCTGTTTACGGAAACGGAGGATTTAAACGCCCAAATCCTGGAACCGTACCGGCAGCCGTCCGGGAAATACTTTGAGTAGCCGGAACATGAGCGACGATCCAGAAGTCATCCTTGAAAATAAAAAGATCCGGACCCTTCGCCTCTTGGTCGATTCGGCCGGCTTGTGGTTGAGCCGGGAAAATTTAACCCGAGAGGAATGCTGGGAATTGGTGGAGAGAGTCAAGCAATGGGCGGTCCTTCTTTTCCCCGGTAGGGAAGACACTTTTGATTTGATTTATCTTCCCCGTTTTCGCCGTATCATCGAAGAACGATATCCCCTTCACTAACCGATTGCGGAAACCATGACGCCTGATGAATTTTTATTAAAAAATCATAGTCCCGAGTCAATCGAAGCTGAGTGCCGGAATTCTCTGGAACGGTTGTTAAGAGAGATCCATTCCCCGGCCTCCTTAGACGATTTGTGGCCGGTCATACGGACTAGTGCGGTTTATCGGGAACTGTCTGAGAACTGGTTGTCTTGGACGGAATCCTACCGGAAACGGGAATGGGAAGCTTTAGGCCGGGAGATGGAAAAGGCCGCTTATGCCACCCGCTTTTATTGCCTGCGCTGTGGGGATTGTTGCCGCCAGGGGAGTCCGACCCTTTATCTTGAGGATCGGCCGATTCTCCGCCAGGGAATCATCCGCAGGCTCGATTTATTAACTCTGAGGGCTGGTGAAATCGGATTTTCCAATGTCAGTCAGGATCTTGTTTTACTGGACCAGGAACAGGTTAAGGTCAAAGAAAAACCTGGAAGCCGTGAATGCCTGTTTCTGGATTCGGGAACCGGCCTTTGCGATATTTATGAAAATCGCCCCATCCAGTGCCGGGTCATGGAATGCTGGAACCCGGATCTTTTTTACGATCTGAAAGCCCAAAAAAACCTTACCAGGAAGGAATTGCTCAATCCCGATGACCCCTTGGTCCCGATAATAGAATCCCACAGCAAACGGTGCTCGCTGGACGACCTTCAAAGGGCGCTGATCCGAGCCCAGAGGGGGTTTGCCGACGCCCAGGAGGAGGCCCTGGATATCCTGTTTTTTGATCAGCACCTGCGGGAGTATTTAAGCCGGGAACAGGGGATCACCCCTGAAAATCAGGTTGTTTTAATCGGGCGGCCGGTTATCGATATCCTCCAATCTTTCGGTTTTCGAATCGAAGAAGACGCGGAGGGGGAGATCAGGCTGATCTTTCCTCAGAACAAAAAGGTATTCGAATAATGGATCGGGTTTTCGCTAAACGCCGAACGACTAACGCCTGACGGAATTTGCCTCATGCCCCGATCCTCATACCCGCCCTTAAAATCCCTCAGTCAGAATTTTTTAAATGAAGCCCAGGCCAGACATTTGATGGATCGGATCCCCCTGACCCCCCAGGACCAGGTGGTGGAATTAGGGGCCGGGCAAGGGGCTATGACTTTTTTATTGGCCGAAAGGGTCTCTCAAGTCCTGGCCGTGGAAATCGATGTCCGATCATCAAAGCCGCTTATGTGATGCTCCAAAAGGAGGTGGCCGACCGTCTTTTGGCCCCTTCCGGAACCAAGGAATATGGGGTCATAACTGTTCTGATCGGTTACTATCTCCGGGTCCGATCTTTGATGCAGCTCAAGCCGGGTTCGTTTTTCCCCAGGCCCAAGGTCTCCTCCACCTTCGTCGAGTTGAATTTCCGTCAGGAACCGACTCCCCGGATTGAAGACGAGGACCTGTTCAGATGGGTGGTGCGCTCTTCTTTTGCCCAGCGGCGGAAGCAGATCAAGAATGCCTTGACCGCCGATGCCCGTTTCCCCATAGGAGTCATCGCCAAAGCTCTGGAAATGAATCAAACCGATCCTCAATGCCGGGGGGAGACCTTAACTATTGAAGAGTTTGTCAACCTGTCCAATATCCTGTCCGATTTGCCTAAACAAGGCGTTGGAGGTTAAACCGGCGGAGGCTGGAAAAATTTTTAGAAAATAACCCCAGGGACTCTTCCGTTTTCAGGTCATCGGGTTTGCAGGAATAATTATTCCTTCCAGATCTAATGATCAGATTGTTTTGGTATCTTTTAGGGATGCCTCCGAAATTCATATTGACATTATCCACATATATGTTAAATTATACCAATTTATAATTATAATCCTGATGGGGAGACCAAAATGGGACAGGTGACCATTTATCTCGATCAACAAACCGAAACCAAAATGAAGGCCGTCATCAAGAAAAATAGGATATCCAAGAGTAGATGGATTGCAGACCTGATTAGGGAAAAAACTGCAGATGTATGGCCGGTTCATATACAAAAATTGGCCGGTGCTTGGAAGGATCTGCCTTCGGCCGAAGAAATCCGCATGGATATGAGTTCTGATATCAAAAGGGAGCCGGTTTGATGTATGTGTTGGATACCAATACCCTGATCTATTTTTTTAAAGGGTCAGGCGGCGTATCGGGACATTTATTAGGTAAAAATCCCAAGGATATTGCCATTCCGAGTATCGTCCTTTTCGAATTGGAGGTCGGCATCGCCAAATCCGTGTCTCCTCAGAAACGGAGACTGCAACTTCTGGAATTGGTTTCCGTTGTCCAGGTCCTTCCTTTCGGCCTTAAAGAAGCTCGGATAGCGGCTTCCAATCGGGTGGAACTTGAAAAGAAGGGCCTAATGATCGGCCCTTATGATATTTTGATTGCCGCCGTTGCCTTGTCGAACAAAGCGATTTTGGTAACCCATAATATAAGTGAATTTAAGCGCATAAAGGGTATCCAACTTGAAGACTGGTTTTAGAAGTTGCGACAAAGTTATCGCTATCAATCAAGCCTGGAAATATCTACAGCTAACACCCTTTCAAAAAAATCCCAGGAATAAAGAGTAACCCACTTACTGAATCTAGTTAAAGTTTTCAATAACATAATCAGATGGTCTCTCTCGCTGAAGGGAAAAATCATGGACCATTCTCCGGAAAAAAATGACAGTCAAACCATTTTGATATTGGACATCGGCGGGGGGACCCAGGACCTGCTGGTTTTAACCGAAGGGGGACCATTGGAAAATGCCTTGCAATGTATTCTTCCCTCGCCGACGGTCATGATCGCCCGGAAAATCAACCAGGCCACCCGGAACCGGAAGGCCGTTTTTTTGAGCGGCCGTCTGATGGGTGGCGGGGCTTCCTCCCAGGCGGTCCGGGACCATCTGCAAGCAGGCCTTCCGCTTTATGCCCTGCCTCAGGCGGCCCTGACCCTTCGAGATGATCTCCAGCAGGTGGCCCAAATGGGCATCCAGATAACCGACTCGGCACCAGCCGAGGCTATTGAGATCGAATTGGGTGATATCCAGGAAGCGGCCCTGGCCGGACTTTTCGGATCTTTCGGACTGGTTTTGCCGGACCTCCGTCTGGTAGCTGTTCAGGATCACGGCTTCGCCCCTCAGGAAAGCAATCGACGGTTTCGCTTTAAACAATGGGAGGATTTTCTGGCCTCAGGAAAACCGTTGGAAACCCTTCTTTATCAGGATATTCCGGCCCATCTGACCCGGATGAAGGCCGTTCAGGAGACCTGGCCTCAAGCCCTGGTTATGGATACCGGGGCGGCAGCCATCCTGGGGGCCTTGGAAGATGAACAGTTAATAAAAATGGGCTCCCCCAATATCCTTATCATCAATATCGGCAATGAACATACCCTGGGGGCCTGGATGGTGGAAGGACGTTTGGCCGGTATTTTCGAACATCATACTTTTTTCCTGAATAGGGAAAAGTTGTTGACTGATCTGAAAGGATTTGTTTCCGGTAAGTTGACCAACGAACAGGTCCTCCAGGACGAGGGGCATGGCTGTCTCAATAACGCTCCCTGGAAAGGCCGGTTCCCTCCGCTGATCGTCACCGGGCCCCGAAGGGGATTGCTGGCCCGGGCCAGGGTATTGATGGCCGCTCCCTTTGGTAATATGATGCTCAGCGGGTGCTTTGGACTTCTGCGGGCTTATCGCTTCGGTAAAGAATTTGATGGATTAAAATCCAAACTGTGATATAATTAGAATATACGAATTTCTGATTAGGAGATTTTGCTATGATAACCCAGCTCAGACGCCGGGCCCAGGTAACATTGCCCAGTGAAGTCGTCAAGAAAATGAAGCTTCAGGAGGGCGATAATCTGGACATTGCCATGGAAGAAGATAGGATCATTATAAAACCTGTTCTGGTAATCGACCGGTCACAGTCCTGGTTTTGGTCGAAGAAATGGCAGGAACTGGAAAAGGAAGCCGATGAAGATATTAAGAAAGGCAGGGTTCACAAAGCAAAGAACGGGGAAGAACTGATTAAAAAACTGGATCTATAATCTATGGAATTCATTTATACCGATAGGTTTAAGAAATCTTATAAACAGCTCTCCAAAGAAGAAAAAAAGGCCCTCCATAAGAAGTTCCTATTGATGATTAAAAATCCTCATCATCCTTCCTTGAGAACAAAGAAGATCCAAGGGACTGATAATATATTCGAATGCAGCATCACGATGGCTGTCAGGTTGACCTGGCAATATGAAGAGGAATCGATCATGTTGCGTGTCGTCGGAGCTCATGATGTGGTTCTCAGAAACCCGTAGCCTCTAAACAGTAAACAACATGGACAACCCCTCAAAAAATCGCATCCAGGAACTCCGCAGTCAACTTCACCACCACAATTACCGTTATTATGTTCTGGATGACCCGGAGATCTCTGACGCCCAATATGACCGGTTGCTCCGGGAATTGGAAGAACTGGAATCCCGGCATCCGGAATGGATCACCCCGGATTCGCCCACCCAGCGGGTGGGTGCTCAACCGGCCGATAAATTTCAATCGGTGGCCCATTCCCTGCCCATGCTCAGCCTGGAAAACGGTTTCAGTTTTGAAGACGTTCGGGAATTTGACCGGCGTATAAAACGATTTTTGAAAAACGATCGGGAGATTGAATATACGGCCGAACCCAAAATGGATGGTCTGGCCATCGAATTGGTTTATGAGAAAGGGGTCCTGGTTAGATCCTCCACCAGGGGCGACGGTCTGATGGGGGAAGAAATAACCCGGAATGTACGGACCATTCATGCTATTCCCTTGAGACTCCTGGGTTCTAAGGTCCCGCCGCCGGAAGGATTGGAAGTCCGAGGGGAAGTCTATATCAAAATTAAAGATTTTAAGGAATTCAACCGCAAAAGGGAAGAAGCCGGGGAGGCCCCCTTTGCCAATCCGAGAAATGCGGCCGCCGGTTCCTTGCGTCAATTGGATCCTAAAATCACGGCGCAGAGGCCGCTCTATTTTTTTGCCTATGGCCTGGGGCTGGTGACCGGCCGATCCTTTGCCAGCCAATGGGAGGTCCTGCAGGCCCTACCCAAATGGGGACTCCCGGTCAATCCTCTTCTTCGGCTCTGTCAGGGGATAAACGAGTGCCTGGATTTTTGTCAGGAGATGGAAAGCCTTCGTCACACCTTGGCCTATGAAATTGACGGGGTGGTCTTGAAAGTCAATGCTTTTTCCCGGCAGGAACAATTGGGGATCAAATCAAGGAGCCCCCGTTGGGCCCTGGCCTTTAAGTTTCAGCCTTCTCAAGAAACGACGCAGGTCCTCAATATCGAGGTCCAGGTGGGACGGACCGGGACCTTGACCCCGGTAGCCCACTTGAAACCGGTTTTAGTCGGCGGGGTGGAAGTCAGCCGGGCTACCCTTCATAACCAGGATGAAATTGAACGTAAAGATATACGGATCGGAGACACGGTCATAATCCAGCGGGCCGGGGAGGTCATCCCGGAAGTAGTCAAGGTCATTACCTCCCAGCGCCGGGGTTCTGAAAAATCCTTTTCCATGCCGGAAAAGTGTCCGGTTTGTGAATCCCCGGTGGTCCGCCTGCCCGGTGAATCGGCCCACCGCTGCACGAATCCGAATTGCCCGGCCCAGATCAAGGAATCAATCCGTCATTTTGCCTCTAAAGGGGCTATGGACATTGAAGGGTTGGGGGAAAAACTGGTGGACCAATTGGTGGAAAAAGAGCTGATCCGGGATTACGGTGACCTTTTTTATCTTTCCCGGGATCAACTGATCCCCCTGGAGCGGCTCGCCGAAAAATCCGCGGACAACCTGGTTCAGGCCCTGGAAAGAAGTAAAAAAACCAAGTTAAGCCGTTTTATTTATGCCCTGGGGATCCGCCATGCGGGGGAGCACCTGTCCGGTCTGCTGGCCAATCATTTCGGCTCGTTAAAGGCCTTGATGGAGGTCAGTGAGGAAGAATTGACCTCCCTTCGGGAAGTTGGTCCCCAGGTGGCCAGAAGTATCCGAACTTTTTTTAACAATCCCCGAAACAGAGAGGTGATCGAAAAGATTCTGAGGGCGGGGGTCGTATTTGAGGAAAAAAAGACCACAGCCCGCCTTCCCCTGGCCGGGAAAGTATTGGTCCTTACCGGGAAGCTGGCAGGTATGACCCGTGAACAGGCTAAAGGAAAGATTGAAAACCTGGGGGGAAAAATGGCCGGTCAGGTCAGCGGAAAGGTGGATTTTTTGATTGCCGGAGAAGATCCGGGTTCCAAATTAGACAAGGCCCGGGAATTAAAAGTGCCTGTCCTGTCTGAAGAGGAGTTTATGAAACTATTGAAAGAAAGGTAGATTTTACATCAAAAAGCTAAAGATCTATCGCTACCTTTCGATACTAAAGCAATACTGACACGTTCGTAAAAAGTCGTCATTCTCGCACAGGCGGGAATCCAGACAAAACCGTAAGTAAATAAAAACACTGGATTCCCGTTTCCACTCGACCTCCTTTGGAGGTCTCTTAATAGAGGTCGGGCCGCTCGGCTTCGCCGAGCTTTCGAAGAGGCTCCCTTTGGGAGCCGAATGACCGACCGACCGAAATGACGCAAATGGGCCCTGGGCGACTTTTAACGAATCCATATTAAGGCTTCCTTCGACCGTCTTAACATTTCAAACAGGTCTGGATAGAATTATGGAAAAAATATCAGCACAGGTTGTTATTCACGGCTGGGTTCAAGGGGTTTATTTCCGGGCCTTTACCCGGGATCAGGCCAGATCCCTGGGGCTGGCCGGCTGGGTCCGAAATCGTCGGGACGGGACCGTCGAGGCCTATTTTGAAGGAGAAAAGGAAAAAGTGGACCAAATGGTTGCTTGGTGCAGGCGAGGGTCTCCTCCATCACGGGTGGAACAGGTGGATGTCACCTATGGGCCATTTTCAGGGGACTTCGACTCCTTTCAGATCCGTTATAATTAGTTCGTTTCAAATTTCAAATATTTATTTGACATTACAAGAGAATATTAGTATATAAAAAGTTTATTCTTGAGTATTTTATTAGTATTTTAATCGCAAATTTAATGCAACCAGAAGAAATACATATAAATTTTCCGGATGGAAATTCGATCAATCTCCCCAAAGAGATCACAGCCCTTGAGGCCCTGAAAAAAGGGGGCCAGGGGTCTTTGAAAAAGGCCGTGGCCGCTCGTTTGAACGGGGAATCAATTGATTTATCCAGGGCTTTGTCCCAGGATGGGACCATGGAGCCTGTTTTTGAAAATGACCCGGAAGGGCTTGAGATTTTACGGCATTCCACCGCCCATTTGATGGCCCAGGCCGTAAAGGAAATATTTCCGGAAGTTAAACTGGCCATAGGCCCGGCCATTGAACAAGGGTTTTATTACGATTTTGACAAAAAAGAACCTTTCACGCCGGAAGACCTTCCCCGCATTGAAGAAAAAATGCGTTTATTGAGCCGGGGGAATATCCCGATTATCCGGGAAGAGCTTCCCCGGGAGGAAGCCATTAGACTGTTCTCATCTCAAGGGGAATCTTTTAAAGTCGAGATGCTGGAAGAATTGACTGAGCCCACTGTTTCTTTGTATCGGCAGGGGAGTTTTGTGGATATGTGCCGGGGGCCTCACCTGACCTCTACCGGTCAGATCCGTTTTTTTAAACTGACTCATGTGGCCGGGGCCTACTGGCGGGGAGATGAAAAACGGCCCATGCTTCAGCGTATCTATGGTTTGGCCTTTGAAACCAAAGAAGAGCTGGAAACCTCTCTGGCCCAGCGGGCCGAAGCTGAAAAACGCAATCACCGCAAGCTGGGCAAGAGCCTGGATCTGTTTGTATTTTCCGAAAAGGTCGGGCCGGGGTTACCCCTCTTTACCCCCAAAGGCACCATCATTATTGAAGAGTTGAAAAAACGGGTGGAATCGATTTGCAGGCAGTATGGGTTTCAGAAAGTAATGACTCCTCATCTGGCCAAAATCGATTTGTATCAGTTGTCCGGTCATGCCACCAAGTTCGCTGATGAGCTTTTTCATGTTACCTCCGCCAAAGAGCACGCCTTTGTGATGAAACCCGTTCAGTGCCCACACCAGACCCAGATCTTTGCCTCCCGGCTCCGGTCCTACCGGGATCTGCCCATCCGATACATGGAATCGGAAAAGCAGTACCGGGCTGAAAAAACCGGAGAAATAGGTGGATTGACCAGAGTTTACGCTATTACCGTAGAGGACGGTCACTCTTTCTGCCGTATCGACCAGGTGAAACAGGAAGCCATGAATATGGTGCGAATCATCAGGGATTTTTACACGGATCTTGGCATGTGGGGCAATCATTGGGTATCCCTTTCGGTTCGCGATTACGGCAATCCGGATAAGTATATCGGTGATCCCGCAGACTGGGATACCTGTGAGGCCATGCTGGCCGAGATTTCCGATGAGATGGGGCTTAAGGCCAAGCGCCGTGAAGGGGAAGCGGCTCTCTATGGCCCCAAGCTGGATTTTATGTTCAAGGACGCTATGGGACGGGAGGTTCAGATCCCCACGGTGCAACTCGATTTTGCCACCCCCAAGCGCTTCGACCTCACCTATATCAATGAAGAGGGCAAACCCGTACCACCGGTCATGGTCCACCGGGCCATTCTGGGATCCTATGAACGGTTCCTGGCCCTATTGATCGAACATTTTGCCGGGGCCTTTCCCACTTGGCTGGCACCGGTACAGGCTGTGGTCCTGTCAGTTACCGATCGTAATAATTCTTACTGCCAAAGGGTGTTTCAAGAGTTATTAGCGGCTGAAATTAGAGCGGAACTGGATACCCGCAATGAAAAATTAGGGCTAAAGGTGCGGGAGGCCCAATTGCAAAAGATTCCTTATATGCTTATTATCGGAGATAAAGAGACCGAGCAAGGTTCCATCAGCCCCAGAACGCGCAGCGGAGAAAACCTGGGGGCCTGGACTGTTTCCCGGCTTATCGAAAGGATTCGAGAAGAATCAAAACCGGGAAAACAATAAAATTAGGAGGTGATGGTTATAGCCAAGTCGGTTAATGTAAACGAAGAGATCAGGGTCGCCAATGTCCGGGTTATCGGGGATGGCGGTGTCCAGATGGGAATTTTACCCATCCATCAAGCCCTGACTCTGGCCAGAGAACAAGGATTGGATCTGGTTGAAGTCGCCCCGCAACTGGATCCTCCTGTTTGCCGGATCATGGATTATGGTAAGTTCAGATACCAGCAGACCAAAAAAGTCCATGAAGCTAAAAAACGCCGAACGATCATTCAGGTCAAAGAAGTTAAACTTAGACCCAAAACGGAGGAACACGATTTTCAGTTCAAGCTGAAGAATATCCGGAAATTTTTAGAGAAAAAAAACAAGACCAAAATTTCTCTCATGTTCCGGGGGCGGGAGATCCAATATCAGGAAGCAGCCCGGAATATTTTGAAAAGGATCACCGAAGAAACCAAAGACATGGCCACAGTGGAACAGGAACCAAAGCTGGAAGGCCGGAATATGACGATGATCCTGGGACCAAAATAGAAAAAGCAGGCGAGAGGCTATAGGCACGAGGCGATAGGGAAAAACCGAAAGAGGTTTTTCCCTCCCTATAGCCCATAGCCCATAGCCTATTGCCTATAGCCATCGTTTAAATCTGAATAATCGAAAAAGAAGAGAGGACCCAATTAAGGTCCTATTTGTTAAACCGCCATGCCCCGCCCTTTGGGGCGTGGCACCACGATTCGGTCGGGTCCCCCGACCTCAAAGGAGGCTTCTTAAAAGAAGCCGGGACATGAAAACGGAGTTCGTTTGACGCCGAACTCTATTTTCGAACTAAAAAGCAACAAGGAGTGTGGTGTTATGCCTAAAATGAAAACCAAACGTGGTGCTGCCAAACGGTTTAAAAGTACAGGAAGCGGTAAGATCGTCCGTTCCAGGGCTTTTGGCAGCCATATTTTAACCAGTAAGACGACCAAGAGGAAAAGACGTCTCAGAAAATCAGCGGTGGTGGAATCAGCTAATATGCGGGGCATCAAAAGGATGCTGCCTTATGCTTAGTGCTCATCCGGAAATAATATTTCTGGATGAGAGCTGTCAGCGATTAGCGATCAGCTTTCAGAAAAATCTTTTTAAAAGTGCTTTTTCTGATTGCTATATGCTGATTGCTGTCTGCTCCATTTTTAAAGATAGAGGTGAAAAGTCATGCCCAGAGTAAAAAGAGGCTTCAAGGCCCGGCGAAGGAGAAATAAGGTTTTAAAATCAGCCAAAGGATACCGTGGCGCGCGAAGCCGATTGTTCAAAACAGCAACTGAGGCCGTGGACAGGGCCCTTAAATATGCCTATCGGGATCGGCGGGTCCGTAAAAGAGAATTTCGAGGGTTATGGATTGTGCGTATCAGTGCAGCCGCCAAGAATAACGGTATTTCTTACAGCCGTTTTATGGGGGCCTTGAAAAAGGCCGACATCGGCCTGGACCGTAAGGTGCTGTCCGAAATGGCTGTTCGAGATCCGGAAAGGTTTACCTCTCTGGTTAAGATGGTTTCCCAGTCCTAAGGCTTGATTTCCTTCAGTCCAACTCTAACTGCTGCCTTAATAAAATCAGATAAAGGCTATGTTATCCAAATTAAAAACATTGGAAACCCAAGTCCGGGAAGAATTGGACCGGGTAACCTCCGGTGCCGAGCTGGAGGCCTTGCAGATCCGGTTTTTGGGAAGAAAAGGGGAGTTAACCCAGTGCTTACGGGAACTCCCGACCATTCCGCCTGAAGAGAGACCCCTGGTCGGTCAGGAGGCCAATCGTCTCAAAGGGATTCTGGAAGAACTGTTTAAACAAAAAAAGCAGGTTTACTCCGGAAAAGGGAAAACAGTTCGGGACCGCTTTGACTGGAGTCTTCCCGGAAGAAAAACCTTTCAGGGGCGGAA
Organism: Deltaproteobacteria bacterium; assembly: GCA_016208255.1. Taxonomy (GTDB): domain Bacteria; phylum Desulfobacterota; class RBG-13-43-22; order RBG-13-43-22; family RBG-13-43-22; genus RBG-13-43-22. Next base: position 18,707 of record JACQYK010000071.1, read on the forward strand.
GCATCCCATTACCCAAACCATGGATAAGATCTGTGATATCTTTTCCCGTCTGAATTTTGAAACGGTGGAAGGGCCGGAGGTTGAACTGGATTATTATAACTTTGAGGCCCTGAACATGCCGGCCGACCATCCTGCCAGAGACATGCAGGATACCTTCTATATTTCAGATACCCTTCTGCTCCGAACTCATACTTCTCCGCTTCAGGTTCGGGTGATGGAAAAAATACCTCCTCCCTTGCAGGCCATTGTGCCGGGAAAGGTCTTTCGCCGGGATTCGGATGTCTCTCATTTACCTATGTTTCATCAGGTGGAGGGGTTCATGGTCGGGGAAGATATCAGTTTTGGGGACCTGAAAGGTATTTTAACCTTTTTCGTGCATCAAATGTTTGGGGAAGACGTCCCCCTGCGCTTCCGTCCCAGCTTTTTCCCTTTTACCGAACCCAGCGCCGAGGTGGATATCGGTTGTGTGATCTGCCGGGGAGGCGGTTGCCGGTTGTGCTCCCAAACCGGCTGGATAGAGGTTCTGGGGTCGGGAATGATCGATCCCGAGGTCTACCGGATGGTCGGCTATGATCCCGATCAGGTGACCGGATTTGCCTTCGGCATCGGCGTGGAACGGATCGCCATGATCAGATATGGGATTGATGACATCCGGATGTTCTACGAAAACGATCAGAGGTTTTTAAAACAATTCTGATAAAGGCAGGTACAAGGTTCAAGGTTTAAGGTACAAGGTAGCTGATTGGTTTTTGTAACCTTGGACCTTAGACCGTATACCTTAAACCGGATTTTAGTGCGAAAATTAAGTTCATCTACCCAACGAGTTCTATTTTCATATTTGGTGGTGGCACGCCACCAAAAGCGTGGCATGACGGTTTATCATGAAAATCACCATCAACTGGTTAAAAGAATATGTTGATTTAACGGGCCTTTCCGTTGAAGAACTGGCCCAGGGTCTAACCATGGCCGGGTTGGAAGTGGAAGCGGTCCTTCCCATCGGACGGGAATTGGAGTCCCTGATCGTCGGGAAGATTCTGGAAGTACGGAATCATCCTCAGGCGGATCGACTGACTGTTTGCCGGGTGGACACGGGCCGGGAAACCCTTGACCTGGTTTGCGGGGCTCCCAATGTGCGACCCGAGATATTAGTGCCCGTGGCCCTGCCGGGGGCCTGTCTCCCCTCCGGGATGGAGGTCCAGGTGGCCACTATCCGGGGCATAATCTCTCCGGGAATGATCTGTTCAGAAAAAGAAATGGGATTGTCCGAAGATCATTCCGGGATCATGATCCTGCCGGAGGGGATTTCGGTCGGGCTTCCCATTAGCCAGGCCCTGGTATTGGAAGACACGCTGCTGGAGGTCAATGTAACCCCTAATAGAGGGGATTGTCTGAGTCATATCGGTATCGCCCGGGAAGTATCGGCTATCTTCAATCGCTCCTTCACCTATCCGGATACTTCAGCGGCCCCTTCGGGGAGGAAGATCGAGGAAGAGACTTCGGTCACCATCCTGGCCCCGGAGTTGTGCCCCCGTTATGTTGCCCGATTGATTCGCGGGGTGACGATTGGCCCTTCTCCGGCCTGGCTGAGCCGGCGGCTTCTTTCTGTGGGTATCCGCAGCATCAATAATGTGGTGGATGTCACCAACTTTGTCTTGATGGAATTAGGCCAGCCCCTTCATTCCTTTGATTTTGACACCCTGTCCGGGCGACGGATTGTGGTACGCCAGGCTGAAAGCGGAGAACGGATGACCACTTTGGACGGTCAGGAACGGGACCTGACCCCAGAAATGCTGGTCATTGCCGATGGTGAAAAGGGGGTCGCCCTGGCCGGGATCATGGGGGGATTGAATACTGAGATAAAAGATACCACTAAAAATATCCTCTTGGAAAGCGCCTGTTTCGAACCCCGCTGTATTCGCCGGACGGCCAAAAACCTGGGGTTGTCCTCCGAGGCCTCCATGCGTTTTGAACGGGGGGTGGATATAGAGGGAGCCATCAGGGCAGCCGACCGGGCGGCTCTATTGATCCGGGAATTAGCCGGAGGAGAAATCGTCCCAGGTTGGATCGATGCCTTCCCAAAACCCTTGAGGATCGAGCCCATTTCTCTTAATACGCATAAAACCAGCCGTTTTCTGGGGGTTGAGGTGCCGACGGAAGAAGTCATCGATATCAGCCGTCGATTGGGCCTGGCCGCCGCCCTCCAGGACAAAGATTCGGTCCTGATCACTCCTCCTTCTTTTCGTCCGGATCTGACCCGGCCGGTCGATCTCATGGAAGAGATCGCCCGACTGATCGGCTATGACCGGATCCCGGCCACCATACCCAATATTTCTTCCACCAGCCGGCAGGAAGTCGGGACCATTTCGGTCCGCCGGAAGATTAGAGAGATCTTGACCGGCCTGGGATTTGATGAGATCATCACCTATAGTTTTATTTCCGAAAAATTTAATTCTATCTTTTCGGGAGCCGAGCCGGCCGCGCCCCTGAATGGTGTCCGGATAAGAAATCCGATCTCCGAGGATCAGTCGATCATGAGATCCAGCCTTCTCCCCGGATTATTGGAGGCCATGAGCAGGAACTGGGCCCAACGAAATCTGAACCTTCGCCTGTTTGAGCTGGGAGTTGTTTTTACTCCTTCGGCCGACTCTGAGACGCTGCCCAAAGAAACCAACCGATTAGGGGTGCTATGGACCGGCAGGCGAAATCCCGAATCCCATTATTTCAAAAGCGAAGGGGTGGACTTTTATGATCTGAAAGGGGTATTGGAGAACCTGGTCGATTTCTTGAAAATCAATGAATTTTCAGTCCGGGAGGCCGACGCCCCCTCCTATTTTGTTCCGGGACAATATATCCGTTGCTATAGTTCAGATGACCTGCTGGGGGAGATGGGTGAAATTTCGTCCCAGGTCCGGTCCCAATTTGACTTGAAAGAAACAGCCTGCCTGCTGGATTTGGATATTGATCAGGTTAGCCTGAAGGCTACCGATGTTCCTCAGTTCAAGCCCTGGCCCAGGTATCCGGAGACCACGCGGGATATGGCCCTGATTCTGGATAACCCTATCCTCTGGAAAGAGATCCGGGATGAAATTCTTTCTTTAAAAGAACCCCTGATCGAAGAGATCGAACTCTTTGATCTGTATTCCGGAAAACCGATTCCAGCAGGGAAAAAGAATCTTGGAGTCCGAATCCATTATCGTTCTAACGATAAAACTCTTTCCGATGAACAAGTCAATCCTATCCAGGAGGACCTGCTGAACCGGATCTTGAAAAAATTCGGGGCTACTTTGCGGGAAAAATAATTCCATAATTTTATTGAATTTCTTAATTAGCTCGATCATAATTTAGTACTTACCAGGAATAGATTTTTCCATCCAATGGGGGAATCCATGGATATCGAAGGAATTCCTAATAAACAGTATTTTAAAATCGGAGAGGTGAGCGCTCTGACCCAATTGGAAGCCTATGTCCTCCGCTATTGGGAGACGGAATTCAAAATGATCCGCCCGGTCCGCTTCGGCTCCAATCAGCGCATGTATCGCCGTAAGGACGTAGAAATCATATTTGAGATCAAAAAATTATTATACGAGGAAGGGTTCACCATCGCCGGGGCCAGGAAAAAACTGCTCCATCATTCCAAGGAAGAAAAGAAAACCCCTCCCCAGGCTATTGAAACGAAAATTTCCGAGGCCCCCGGTCTGGACCCTTTGATTCGAGAAATCCAAAGGGAACTCTCCGACCTGGCCCGGTTCCTCGGCAAATAACCCCCCAATTCTTGCCGGACCCATTATTAATCGTTTCATAATAATATGGACATGAAACAAATGAGCTTGCCTAACCTAAGGAGGTGGGGGTCTTTTCTTGGGGTTGTCCACCCATACCTGGGAGCTTCTTTGCCGGGCAAATTATTTACCTAAATCCAGAGCAGGCCTTCACCAGCGCCCGAAATGGGCCGGTCGGCTTTGCCGACCTAAAAAGGAGGCTTCCCTTAGGAAGCCGGAGGTGTATGCCCTGCCTTGAATCAAACTTTGCTGGACTGGCCGGGATTGGGCGATAAGTCACCCTTTGGACAATCCCCAAGAAAAGACCCCCACCGTCCTTTTATGTCATTATTAAATTGAGATCCTTAATAACTGAATCATCCCCATTCCCTGGTTTCCTTAAATGGATCTGCAAAAGTTAAAACATCTCATGTCCCCCTTTCCCCATCAGGCCGGCGTTTATCTGATGAAGGACCTGGAGCAGCGAATCCTTTATATAGGTAAAGCCAAAGATTTGAAAAAGCGGGTGACCTCTTACCTTAAAATCGAAAATATTAAAACCACCGCCCTGCTGGAACGGATCGAAAATCTGGAATATATCATCACGGCCAATGAAAAAGAGGCCTTGATCCTGGAGAACAATCTGATTAAAAAACATCGCCCCCGTTACAATGTGGATCTGCGGGACGATAAACAATACCCCTGTTTAAGACTCGGTTTGGCGGAACCCTATCCCCGGCTGCAGGTCGTTCGCCGTATCAAAAAAGATAAGGCCCTTTATTTCGGACCCTTTTCTTCCGCCGGAAAAATGCGGGCCACGGTCGAATATCTCCATCGGGTTTTCCCGCTGCGTCAATGCCGCCAGAAAGACTTGCCTCGGCGGTCCCGTCCCTGTCTGTATTTTCAGACCGGCAAGTGTCCCGGTCCCTGCCATAACAGAATCAGTCAGGAAGAATATGACCGGCGGGTCCGGGAGGTGGTCTGTTTCCTGGAAGGGAGAAACCGGGATTTATTGAGGGACCTCAGAAAACAGATGCATCTGGCTTCGGAGGAATTAAGGTTTGAAGAGGCGGCGGGTTTAAGGGATCGCATACAAGCGATCTCGGAAACCCTGAAAGAACAAAAAGTCGTTTCCCCTCGCTTTATCGATCTGGATGTTATAAACATGATCGAGCAGGATCAAACCGTGGCCGTTATCATCCTCTTTGTTCGGCTGGGATCAGTGACCGGGATGACCCGGTTTCGATTTAAAAATTCAACCCAATCTCCCGAGGAATGTCTGTCCGATTTGATTCAACAGTATTATCACGGTGAAAAATATATTCCTCAAACGATCCTGATTCCGATTCCCCTGGAGGATCATCTTCTCCTCGAAGAAGTCCTTTCGGAATTAAAGGGGCAAAAAGTTGAATTGCGGATCCCCAGCAGGGGAGAGGGGCGCCGTTGGATGACCATGGCCGGGGAAAACTGCCGGAGTATCCTGGAAAAAAAGGAATCCGGAATGGATTTCCAGGATAAAACAGCTCAACCTCTTCAGCAGAAACTGGGATTGAAAAATCTCCCTCTCTCCGTGGGCGGTTTGGATATATCGAATATTCAGGGGAATCAGGCTGTGGGCTCCTTTGTCGTCTTCAGGGAAGGGCAAGAGGATAAAAACAGCTACCGCCGTTTCAAGATCAAAACCATCGATCAGCCCAATGATTATGCCATGATGGCCGAGATGATCGGACGGCTGATCGAGCATTATCCGAAACTGCCGGACCTGATCCTGGTAGACGGGGGTAAGGGCCAGTTAAACATTCTAAAAGACTTGATTGAAAAAATTCCCGAAGACCAAAGACCGGATATTTTGGCCTTGGCCAAGAAAACCTTCCGCGCCCAGGAAGGAAAGGACGGCATCTATCTTCCCAACAGAAAAAATCCGGTGCGACTGGCCGTGGATTCACCCCTCTTGCATTATCTGGAAAGGGTCCGCGACGAGGCCCATCGCTTTGCCCTGGCCTATCATCATAAACTCAGGGAAAAAGAAATCCGCAAAGATTAACAATGGCCAAACAAGCCGGCAGCAAACCACAAAGGCTTTCACGGGATTGGGTCTCCGGTAGTGTCACCGGCAATCTGATGTCCTTATCCTGGCCGATAATGGTCCACAACGCCCTTTACATGGTCGGCCAGACCGTTGATATTATCTGGATAGGGAGGCTGGGGTCGGCGGCTGTGGCCGGGGTGGGAACGGCCTTTATAGTGCATATGCTGGTATTGTCAGCCAAGATGGGACTGGTCACCGGGGCTAGGGCCATGGTCGCCCGGGCAATGGGCAGCGGAGATTTTTCAAGGGCCAATCATCTCGGGACCCAGGCCTTTGTGGTCAGCATCCTTTATGGTGTTTTTTTCAGCATCCTCGGCCTGGTCTTTCCCACCCAAGTTATGGGGGTCTTCGGCCTGAGGCCCGAAGTGGCCGCCTTGGGCGCTGAATATATGCGGGTGCTTTTCGGCGGCTGGATCTTTTACTCCCTGTGGCTAATGGCCTTCAGCCTCATGCAGTCCTCGGGAGACACCACCACACCCATGTATATTCACTTTGTCACCCGCAGCGTCCAGCTCATCTTGAGCCCTTTCCTGGTTTTCGGCTGGTGGATATTCCCCAAACTCGGGGTTCAAGGCGCGGCCCTGGCCATGATCATCGGCCAGATATTGGGTATGATCGTTGGCCTCTGGTTTCTCTTCCGGGGTCAAAAGTCCAGGTTGAAATTGACCCTTAAGGGATTCCGCTTGGATCTTCCCAGTATCTGGCAGATGGTTAAGATCGGCCTACCGGCCCTGTTCATGGGCGTACAAATGAATTTGGGACAGACGTTGTTGATGAAAATCATCGTCCCCTTCGGCACCCTGGCTGTGGCCGCCCATACCCTCAACCAGCGGATGGAAATGTTCGTCCAAATGCCCGGAGTCGGCCTGGGAACAGGTGCCGGGGTCCTGGTAGGGCAAAACCTGGGGGCCAACCAACCGAAGCGCGCCGAGCAGACCGGGTGGATGGCCACGGTCATTCTGGAGATTTTTATGGCGGTCTGCGCTGCAGCCGTTCTGATCGGCGCTCCCGTCTTTATGCGCCTGTTCACCGTCGAGCCCGGATTGATAAAACTCGGGAGCGACTTTTTCCGCATCGCCGCCTTCGGCTATCTGATGAACGGTTTTGTCATCTGCCTGCAGAATTCCATTTCCGGGAGTGGGGACACCATGCCGCCCATGGTCATCAGCATACTGACGACCTGGACGATCCTGCTACCAGCTGCCTTCTTGCTTCCCCGCCTCACCGACCTGGGTGTTTACGGAATACGCTGGGCCATGGTGCTCAGCCTGACCTTCGGGGCCATCGCCTACCTGATCTACTTCCATCTCGGCCGTTGGAAGACTAAAAAGGTGTGATACAAAAAGAAATTTCAATTTCCCATTTCGGATTGCGGAATCCCAACGCCCTATTATTATTAACCATCTCATAATTGTATTGACCCCGAGGGGTTGCATTTTCTTCCATAAAATACAACCCCACCTGCTTTGGGAGCTGTCAAAATTAATTTGAGCATTTAATAATTCTTCGTGCCGTCCGCCCCACTTATTCTCATTTCCGATAGTGTCATGACCCGGGCGGGGCGTGAAGATTTATTCAGGTCAGGAGGGTTTTCCCTTGCTGCGCCAGGGTTTTTCTTCCCCCTTAATCAGTCGTTGGATGTTAGCCTTGTGCTTGAGAATAATGGCTGCGGCAATGACAATGGCCAGACCTACGGTATAAACAGGATAAGAGAAAACGATCATTAAAACCGGAAAGGAACCGGCGGCCACGATAGAACCCAGGGAGACATATTTTCCCAGCAGGACAACCAAAACAAAAACAGGAACGGCCACCAGGATGGCTTTGGGACCTAAGAGAATAAAAATTCCCAGGGCGGTGGCCACGCCCTTTCCCCCCTTAAAGCCCAGGAAGACCGGGAAGATGTGGCCTAAAAAAACAGCCAGGGCCATAAGACTAATAATAAGCAGCCCTGAATCTCCTTCCCCTCCAAAGATCCTTCGGCCTATCCAGATCATCAGCATCCCCTTAAGGACATCCCCGAGCAGGGTCAAGATACCCCATTTCATGCCCATTAAGCGGGAGACATTGGTGGCCCCGATACTTTTACTGCCTTCCGCCTGCAAATTGCCCTGGCCGAAAAGTCTGGACAGGAGCACCCCGGTTGAAATGGAGCCCACCAGGTAGGCGATAATCGTCAGGAAAATGGCTTGAATGATCATGGATGCATTTCACCCCTTCCTTTATTGATAGTTGGACAAAGAAAAGTTTTTTCCCTGACAGGATTAACAGGATTTACACGTTTATTGCTCAGGATCCAGTGATCCTGAGCACAACCCTGGTTCAACATTCAGCGTAAAGTAGTATCCTTGTCCGCAGGACGGTTCGGTTTGGGCCTTTCTTCAGGAAAGGCCCAAAAAAAAGCTAATCCGGTAAATCCTGTCGAAAAAAGTCTTTGTATCAGACTTTTTTTGAAATCCCTCTGACGGCCTCCAGGAAAAAATCTATCTCTTTTTCGGTATTGAAGAAACCCGTGCTGACCCTTATCGTCCCTTCAGGGAGAGAGCTGAGGGTCCTATGGGCCAGAGCCGCACAATGCAGCCCGGCCCGGACGGCAATATCATAAGCCGTATCTAAAATAGAGGCTGCTGCCGAAG
>JACQYK010000072.1 GCA_016208255.1 Deltaproteobacteria bacterium
TAAGGATAAGCTTAACCCCTGTCTTCGGCCGGCTGTCGTTTTTTCCTTCAGGGAACTGCTGAAAAGATCTGTTGGAGTCCGTATCATGTCCGACGAAAAAGTATACCGTGCCCTCGAAAAACTGCGTGATCCAAAACGCCTGGCCTTCTTGGAAACCGATCAGGTCGTCCGCTTTTGTCTGGAGGGAATCAGCCCGGCCTCCGTTCTGGATGTGGGAACCGGCAGCGGCCTCTTTGCCGAAGCCTTCTTCCGTCTGGGGCTGGTGGTGACCGGGGTCGATATCCAGGAAGCGATGCTGGAGGCGGCGCGGACCTACGTTCCCGGGGCCAGTTTCCATCTGGCCTCATCAGAAAATCTGCCCTTCGGGGACAAGACTTTTGACCTCGTTTTTCTTGGTCTGGTGCTCCATGAATCGGAGCATCCCTTATCGGCGCTTCAGGAATCGGGCCGGGTCGGTACCCTTCGGGCCGGGGTCCTGGAGTGGCCTTACCGGGAAGAAGGTTTTGGCCCGCCTTTAGAACATCGGATTAAACCCGACCATCTTCAAGAAATGGCGGCCATAGCCGGTTTTCCCCGCATCAAAACCATTCCTTTGAAATATCTGAATCTCTACCTGCTGGACCGGTAAGCGGACTATTAGATTCTAAATCATAAGTATGAGAATTTATCTCTCACTTTCGATACCCGCAATTTCAAATAGGTTTGGTCAGGCTTTGAAAACCATCCGGCTATCCGATCCATTCCATCAGGGTTGAAATCTCCCCCGACAGGTCCCTGGTCTGGGGATGGACTTCGATGGAGATGGTTCCCCCGTAATCGAGATCCCGCAGACGGCGGATGCAGGATTTAAGGCCCGCCGCACCGTCCAACAGACCCCGGTGCTGAGCGGAAGTTCCGTCATTGTTATGCAGATGGATATTGTTCAAAATATCCCGGCAGCTCCCCAGGGCGTCGGCCATGGTGCCGAACTCTTTATAGGGAATCGCCTTCCCGTCCTTGGAAATATTGGCGTGGCCCGTATCAAAGGTCATGGCCACCGGCAGGCCGTCGTCGTTTTTAAGACGGCGGATCATGGCCGCGCAATCATCGATTTGGTGTAAGTTCTGGGCGTTTTCTATGGAGAGGGTTGTCCGGGTTCCCTTACACCACTTAAGCATACGGGAAAAGGCCTGGTACTGCCTGTGCGGCTCCCGGGCGGTCATGATTCCTTCGGTGGTCCCCGTGGCATGGATCACGGCATAATCCAGGTTCAATCTTTTGACCACCTCAATGGCCAAACGCATCTGTTCCATAGCATCTTCCCGGACCCGCTCATTGACACTGATCACGTTCATGGAAAAGAACGGCAAGTGCGCTCCCCTGATCTTAAAATGGGTTAAAAAACTTTTCACCTCCTTCAACTCCTCCTCCGTCCATTCCCAGGGATAAGGGGCGAACCGCCGCCCGATCCCTTCCAATACCAGCTCAACGCTGGGAAATTTTAACTGTTCCTGAAGCTTCAGAATCCTTTCCCGGGCCTCGCTCCGGGAGTGCCGGGCATGATCGATGGCGCTCAGACAGATACCGATTTGCATAGCGATCTCCTTTAGATCCTTTCTTTTTTTGTACAGAACCTTATTTTAGCCTAATCCCGGTCAGGGTTTGCGGGTGAATCCGGGGGGGTTTATTTCTTCGGCGGAAGCAGATAGGTTTTGATGAGTTTTTGGGTGTCCTCCGGATTGAGTTCCACCACCCGCCAGAGGCCTTCCTGCTTTTTCATTCCCATTCTCAACAGCTCCTTGTCCTTTTTTAAAGTCACCAGGGCATAATCTTTTTTTACATTAATCCCGGCCAGGGCCAGGAGTGTAAAGGAAGAGGGCAAGGTGGGGTTTTCTTTATTTTGAAGGTAGTTTTGAAGTTGTCCGATGGCCAGGTTGCTTAAACTTTTATCTCCTTCAGGCGTTATTTTTATTTTGATTTCCCCTAAAGGGCCGGTGATTCTGTCAACGGTCTCGGAGGCCGCCTGGGACAGCAGCTTGGAAACCGATTCTGAAATCTGTTGATTCAGGATTGATTCCAGGTTGACATAAGTCAGGAAGGTGGGGAGGTCCCTGTTTTTCAGCCCGGCCCCGATTTGATACAGGGCATAATAGGGGGTCCCCTGGACCCACCGCCACAACAAACCGGCCCCGAAGGCCAGGGCTACCACAATGATGATTATGATGGTGTTTCGGTTTTTTTTCATAGGATATTATGGGAAAAAGGCCTCTCTATTCAAAGTGCAAATTTCAAATCTCAAAATTTAAATTTTAAATTTTGAGGGAACTGATTATTATTTTAGAGATTGGTTGCTGAAACCGGTCTCAGCCTCTGATAACATTGAACCAACAAACTCAGAACTTCGATTTTTGAATTATGCACTTTAAACTTTGCATTTTGAACTTTGAACTTTATTTATTCCGTCTCCATCCCATGCTTCAGCAGCCTGTACCGTAACGACCTGAGATTGATCTTTAATAAAGCGGCGGTCCGTTGTTTATTCCCCTGGGTTTTTTGCAAGGCCTGAAGGATCAGGTTTTTTTCCAGGGAATCCAAGGTTTGATCCAGGTCCAAACCTTCCGCAGGGAGGGTCATCGGGGCCGCGCCTTTTCCGATGGCGGCCTGCCCCTTGTACTGGGCCAGGACCAGGCTTTCGGGAAGGATGATGGTCGAACGTTCCATGGCCACCGATCGTTCGATAATATTTTCCAGTTCCCGCACATTTCCGGGAAAGTGATACTCGGAAAGAATTTTGAGGGCATAGGAGGAAATTTTTCGAATCTGCTTCCCAACGGTCTTGGAATATTTTTCCAAAAAAAAGTTGGCCAGCAAAGGGATATCCTCCGGCCTTTCCCGCAATGGGGGAATCGGAATGGAAATGACATTGATGCGATAAAACAGATCATAGCGGAAGCGGCCCTCGATGATTTCCTGTTCCAGGTCTTTATTGGTGGCCAGGATAAACCGGACATCGGCCGATCGCTCTCGGGTTTCTCCAATGGGAACATATTTTTTTTCCTGGATCAGCCTTAACAGTTTCACCTGCATGTTGGCGGAAAGCTCCCCGATTTCATCCAGAAAAAGGGTCCCTTTGTTGGCCGTTTCCACATAGCCGACCTTGTCCATGACGGCCCCGGTAAAGGACCCTTTCCGGTAACCGAACAGTTCGCTTTCGATCAAGGTTTCGGGAAGTCCGGCGCAGGAAATGGTAACAAAAGGTTGATTCTTTCGAAGGCTGTTTTCATGAATGGCCTGGGCCACCAATTCTTTTCCAGTCCCCGATTCACCGGTGATCAACACATTGCTGACCACCTGAGCGGCCTTCATAATCAGGTCAAAAACTTTCTTCATGGGCAAGGTTTGGCCGACAATCGGCCGGGAATCCGGAAAAAGAAAGGGGCCTTTTTCAACCGCGGGAGAGGGTCCTCCTTCCGCCTTGGCCAAGGCGTCTTTGATCACCTGTTTCAGTTCTTTATTGTTGAAGGGTTTCGGAAAGAAGTCATAAGCCCCTTCGTTCATGGCCTCAATCGCCGTTTCCTGATCGGCATAGGCTGATATCATAATCACTTCGGTTTGAGGGCGAAGGGCCTTGACTTCTTTCAAAAGGGAAAGGCCGTCCATAGGACGCATGCGAATATCGGTCAGAACTACATGATAATGATTTTTTTTAAACAGTTCCAGAGCCTCGGACCCGCTGGCGGCCGTGGCCACCTGATAACCTTCCCGGGAAAGGAGGATCTCCAGCATCTCCCTCAGGCTTTGCTCGTCATCGACAATCAGGATGGATGGGTTCATAGGTCGGCAATCGGCGTCATTTGATTAAATACAATCCGGCCGTCAACCATGGTCAGAACGGCCTTCCCTCTCAATTCCCAGCCATTAAAGGGGGAATTTTTACTCCTGGAAGCAAAGGAGCGAATATCGACCTGAAACTCCAGATCGGGATCGATAACGGTCAGATGGGCCGGGCCGGAAGGCGTAAGGCACCCGAACCCGTCTAATTTTAAAACCCGGGCCGGCCCCTGGGTCAACTTGGCAATGGCCTGGGGAAGGGTTAAAATTCCCCGATGAACCAGATTGAGGGTCAGGGGCAGGGTTGTTTCCAGACCGATGATCCCCATGGCCGCCAGGTCGAATTCCACCTCTTTTTCCAGGGCACTGTGCGGGGCATGGTCAGAGGCGATGACCTCAATCGTGCCGTCTTTAAGCCCTTTTTGAATGGCCAGGAGATCCTCTTTGGTTCTTAGGGGAGGATTCATCTTGGCCAGGGTATCAAAACCGACAACCGCCTCTTCCGTCAGAGAGAAATAATGCGGGGCGGTTTCAGCCGAAACCGGAAGCCCTTTTTTCTTGGCCTCGCGGATCAATTGGACCGATCCGGCCGTACTGACATGGGCAATGTGTAAAGGGGTTTCAGTCATCTGACAAAGTTGAATATCCCGGTAAACCATGATTTCCTCAGCCGTCGAAGGGATTCCGTGAAGGCCCAACCGGGTGGAGGTGGGGCCTTCATTCATGACCCCGGGACGGCTTAAGGAAAGGTCCTCGCAATGGGAAATGATCGGCAGATCGAAGGCCCGGGCATATTCCATGGCCCGGCGCATCATCTGACTGCTCATGACCGGATGGCCGTCGTCCGACAGGGCTACTACCCCGGCCATCTTCAGTTCTCCATATTCGGCCAAGGCCTCCCCTTTCAAGCCGGCACTGACGGCCCCTACTGGAAAGACCCGGGCCAGCCGGGCTTCTTTGGCCTTGTTCAGGATATATTCCGTAACCGACTGGTTGTCGTTGACCGGCTGGGTATTGGCCATGCAGGCCACGGCACTGAATCCCCCGGCCACGGCCGCCCGGGTACCGGTCAAAATGGTTTCTTTATATTCAAAACCAGGTTCTCTCAGGTGGGTATGCATATCAATCAGTCCGGGGGTCACCACCATTCCTTCGGCCGGAATAATCCGATAATCGGAGAAGGACTTTGAAGTTCTCTTAGGCGGAACAGGCTGCAAATCAATCACCTTTCCCTGTTGAATATAAATATCCATCAGGTCATCCACCTGATTCTGTGGATCGATTAACCGGCCCCCCCTAATCAGCCATTTCACTTTTTCTACCTCCCAGAAGTAAATAGAGAAGGGCCATTCGAACGGCCACCCCGTTGGTTACCTGATCCAGGATTACCGAATAGGGTCCATCCGCCACATCGGGGTGAATTTCCACCCCCCGGTTGATCGGGCCGGGATGCATAATAATGACGTCCCGTTTGGCTTTGTTCATGATTTCCAGATTTAAACCGAAGAAGCGGGAGTATTCTCGAATACCGGGGAAAAGCATCTGCTTCTGCCGCTCCATCTGGACCCGCAACATCATGATCACATCGGCCCAGGCCACGGCCTCCTGGAGACGATAGGTCACCCCCGCCCCCAGCGACTCGATGAAGGGGGGGATCATGGTCGGAGGACCGGCCACCATTATCTGGGCTCCCATCGTGTTCAGACCGATGATGTTGGAGCGGGCCACCCGGCTGTGGGCGATATCTCCGACAATGGCCACCTTTAATCCTTCAATACGGCCTTTTTTTTCCCGAATGGTCAGGAGATCCAGAAGAGCCTGGGTGGGGTGTTCGTGCATGCCGTCCCCGGCGTTAATAATCGATGATTTTATGGACCGGGAAAGTAAATGGGGGGCCCCGGCCATGGAATGGCGGATGACGATGACATCCGGATTCATGGCTTCTAAATTTCGGGCCGTATCCACCAGGGTCTCCCCTTTGACCAAAGAACTGGTGCTGGCCGAAAGACTTACCGTATCGGCACTGAGCCGTTTTGCGGCAATCTCAAACGAAGTTCGGGTCCGTGTGCTTGGTTCATGAAAAAAATTGACCACGGTTTTGCCCCGGAGGGTCGGGACTTTCTTAATGTCCCGGTAGGATATCTCCTTCAGAGATTCGGCCGTGGTCAGAACGGTCTCGATTTCTTCCCGGGTTAGGCCCTTCATCCCCAAGAGGTGATGGCGGGTAAAATTCATAATTCTTCCTTATTAAGGCCAAAAAAAACCCCCTCGGCTTCAACCACCGAGGGGGTTTTCCTGCACCTCTGATTTAGGACCCAAGGCATAACCTTCCTTTAATATTTATAATAAGAAATTTCTGATTCTTTTAATAACTCGGACTAAAAATTATTTTTAACATGATGGCTGAAAATGTCAAGAAGGTTTTTAATAAAATTGGACAAAAAACCAAAAATCCCTTGACGATTCCCGAAAGGAATGTTAAATTTTATCCTTTACGACTGAAAAAACTCAAAGGCGGCTTGGATCCGACTGAAGTTGGACTGAGACTTCCGACAAAGACCGGCAATAAGCCTCTGGAGGAAGTCCAGGGGCTTTTTTTATGAAAATTATCAAAGACATCCTTGAAATGCAGGTCATGGCCGAGGAATCTCGGCGATCCGGGAAAAAGATCGCCCTGGTGCCGACCATGGGAGCCCTCCACCAGGGCCACTTGTCCCTCATGGATTATGGCCGAACCAAGGCCGACCTTTTGGTGGTCAGTATTTTTGTCAACCCCATTCAATTTGGGCCAAAGGAAGATTTTGGGAAATATCCACGGGATCTGCAGGGGGACAGCCTTCTTACCGCCAAAAGGGGAGTGGATATCATCTTTTCCCCGGAGGCCAAGGATTTTTATCCAGATCTTTTTCAAACTTATGTAATGGTTGAACAGGTGACTCAACCATTATGCGGGGCGGTCCGGCCCGGGCATTTCCGAGGGGTTACCACGGTAGTCTGCAAGCTGTTTCATATTGTCAAACCCCATCTGGCCATTTTCGGCCAGAAAGATTTTCAGCAATTGATTGTCATTCAGCAAATGGCTAAAGATCTGAACATGGATGTCGAAGTCATCGGCAGGCCAACGGTTCGAGAGGCCGATGGATTAGCCATGAGCTCCCGCAACCGGTATCTTTCCCCTGAAGAAAGGGTTTCAGCCCGGTCCCTTTCCTGGGCCTTGAAAGAGGCCCAGGTCCTTTTCCGGAAAGGAGAAAGAAAAACAGAAGTCCTGTTGGACCGGGTGTCCGGCCTCATCGGCCGAGAACCGGCCACACGGATCGAATATGCCAGGATCTGCCATCCCCGAACCCTGGAAGACCTGACGGTTGTCAAGGATCAGGGTGTATTAGCCCTGGCGGTCTGGGTAGGCTCCACCCGCCTGATAGATAATTGTTTATTGGAGGATAACCAAGAATGACCCGAACCCTTTTGAAGTCAAAGATTCATCGCGCCACCATTACCGAAAGCAATCTCCATTATGAAGGGAGTATGACCATTGATAGGGACCTGATGCAGGCCGCCGATATAATTCCTTACGAACAAATCCAGGTCTATAATATCGCCAACGGCGAACGGTTCGCCACTTATGCCCTGGAAGGCCCCGGCGGCTCCGGGGTAATCTGTTTGAATGGGGCCGCCGCCCGGAAAGGGGTTGTTGGAGATCTGGTCATCATTGCCACGTATGCCGGACTGGAAGAAAAGGAACTTCAAAATTTTTCCCCTAAAGTAGTTCAGGTGGATTCCCATAACCGCCACCGGCTCCGGGCCGCCTGATTTAAGTGCTGAAAAGTAGATAAGTTCAGAGTTTGAACTTTTAAAAGCTGTCACCCCGGCGAAAGCCGGGGTCCAGGTTATTATAACTAGCTAGAAACACTGGATTCCGGCTTTCGAGACGGTGTCACAATTGCAGTTATGTCATTCCATGCAAGCGAAGCGCGACACGGAATCCAGTATTTTCAATAAGTTCTGGATACCGGCTTTCGCTTGACCTCCTTTGGAGGTCTCTTAATCGACACAGCCTCTTCGCCGGAATGACTTAATGCGGGTTTCGGCGATTTTTACGGATGCGTCCTGGTTGATATAAAAAAACATTTTATGCTTTAAAACAATAACATACATGAATTTTGCTCTCTTTTTAAGGCCTGTTTTTCATTTTAGCTGGACAAATGCCCCTCCCGGGGTTATTATGTTTCCTTAGCAACCCTTTTCCTTAAAGACTTCGCTTCGACTCTTCAATTTTTTTTAAGGAATCCCTCGTGTTGTACACTACACCCCTCTATGCCACGAGATTCTTAAGGAGGCATACATGAAAAAGCTCTTTACTGCTCAGCAATTACACGGACGTTTTGATTGTTTCAGCCAATTTAATCGGATCGATCCGCTTTGTTTGAAATATTGTGCTTTAAATATCCGTTGTGCCCTGGCCAAGAAACATTGGTTTGATATGGAAATGACTGAAGATTATTATCCTTCTATGAATTCGATTGATCTGGATTTTGGTATGGAATAAGGGACCGGCATTTTTCCAGAGTCAGGCCTTTCAACAGAAAAGCCTTTGACCGGGACTTCTCTCCTTTAAGCAGGACGACCTCTGACCGCTTTACCCTAAACCACCGGGCCAAAAAGGAAAGACAATTTTGGTTGGCTGCTCCTCCCACCGCCGGGGCCTGGACCTTTAATTTAAGCTCCCGGTTGTGAGCCCCGGCCCAGGTTGTTTTTCCGGCCCCGGGATGGACCCTGATGTGAATGATGGTTCCTTCGGCAACGGACCTTAAAAAAGGGGGGAGTGATGAAGGGAAGCTAATGGAATTAACTGTATTTTTTAGATCCCGGATCACAGGCGATAACCAAGTTGAATCAGGCTTTTTATTAAAAATTCCTGCAAAAATATAATAGCCAACAGAACAACCAAAGGTGAAAAATCAAATCCGCCCCAACGGACCGGAAGATAGCGACGGACAGGTCTTAATACCGGTTCTGTTACTGCGTTCAGGAAGCGGACGATGGGATTATAGGGATCAGGCCGGACCCAGGAGACAACGGCTTGGGCAATAATGATCCAGGTATAAACCGTAAAAAGGATATCCAAAATTTTAGCGATGGCTATCAACAAATTCCCCATGACAAACATGCCTATTGCCCCCTGATTTATTTTTTTCCTCGATTAGTCAATAACACACCTCAAAAAACCTTTCAAGCATAATAAGTCCCTATTAAAATTGCATTTCTTTATTTTTTGATACTTCATTGATTTTCTTGAATTTGAAAGCATATTTTAGTATGGTGACTTTGTCATGCGCCCGTAGCTCAGTCGGATAGAGCGTCGGACTTCGAATCCGCAGGCCGCCCGTTCGAGTCGGGCCGGGCGCACCAAAATGAGGAAGTCCTTTGCCCCACCTCCGGGGTGTTTGCACAATAAGGGGTTTTATCCTATGGAATTAAAAAAGGCCTTGATCGGGTTGAGCATACTGCTGTCTTTCATGGCCTTGAGCTGTTCTTCGAAAAGTACCACCCGGGCTCACTCGCTAACCATTGCCGGTTCCACTTCGGTCCAGCCTTTCGCCGAAAAACTGGCCGAAATCTATATGGAAATCAATCCCAAGGTGATTATAAATGTTCAAGGAGGTGGTTCGACCGCCGGGATCAAAGCCTGCAGGCAAAGAGCGGCTCAAGTTGGAACCTCTTCCCGGGAACTGCATCCTGAAGAAAACGACTTAACCAAAATTATTGTTGCCTGGGATGGAATTGCCATCATTGTCCATCCTGAAAATCCCATAAAAGACTTGACACTCACCCAAATCCAAGGGATCTTTGCGGGTAAAATTCGGTCCTGGTCTCATCTGGGGGGTCGGAACAAACCGATTTATTTCGTCACCCGGGAAGAAGGGTCCGGGACACGGGACGCCTTTGAAAACCTGGTAATGAAAAAAATAGAGATATCCGATGAAGCCCTGGTAGAAGATTCTAATGGTTCCGTCCGGGAAATCATTGCCCATAATCCCTCTGCCATTGGGTATATTTCCTTCGGGGTCGTTAATCAACAGGTCAAAGCCCTGGCCATCAATTCCCAATACCCTTCTCCGACAACCATAAAGAACCGCAGCTATCAATTAACCCGGCCTTTTCTTTTTGTCGTCAATGAACCTTGTACCCCGCTGGCCCAGGAGTTCATCTCCTTTGTCTTAAGCAAAGAGGGGCAACATATTTTGGAAAAAGAGGGTTTGGTGGGGATAAATTAAGATGAGGGAAAAAATTATAGAAAAAATCCTGATGGTTTTGGCCTTCTCGGCCATCGGAATTCTTTTACTCATCACCGTCTATATCTTTAAAGAAGGCTTACCGATTATCCTCAAGGTGGGGGTCAAAGATTTCCTTTTTAATGCCAAATGGGCCCCGACCAAAGGACATTTCGGAATTCTTTCCATGATCATTTCTTCTGTGGCCGTGACCATCGGAGCCATGGTCTTGGGGGTCCCTCTGTCACTGGCCTGCTCCATCACCCTGGCCGAATTTGCTCCTCCCCGGATCATGGTGCTCTTAAAACCGACCATTGAACTCCTGGCCGGGATTCCTTCGGTGGTCTATGGATTTTTAGGAGTTTTATTGTTGGTCCCTCTAATCCGAGATTATTTAGGCGGCCCGGGACTTTCGCTTTTAGCCGCATCTATCATACTGGCTATTATGATCCTGCCCACCATCACCAGTATTTCCATTGACGCCATTCAAGCCGTCCCTCTATTATACAAAGAAGGGGCCCTGGCCATGGGGGCCACCCATTGGCAGGCCATCCGGCTGGTTATTCTCCCGGCGGCCCGGTCCGGGGTAGTGACGGCCATTATCCTGGGTATGGCCCGGGCCATCGGTGAAACCATGGCTGTAATCATGATGGCGGGCAACGCCTTAAAAATCCCTATCTCACCCCTTAATCCGGTTCGAACCTTGACCAGCAATATTGCCCTGGAGATGGGTTATTCCGCCGGTGATCACCGAACGGCTCTTTTTGCCACTGGAATCGTCCTCTTTATCTTTATCCTGGCCCTCAATGTTCTGGCCAATACTTTAATGCGCAAAAAATGACCCGTTTGAATCCTGTTATCTGGCAACAACTAGTAAAATTCCAGCTCTGGACTTTGACCAGTCTGACGGTAACTATTCTCTTTTTCATCATTTTTTTTATTTTATTCAATGGACTCCCCCAAGTCTCCTGGGAATTTTTAGTCACCAATCCCACAGACATGGGGCGCGGAGGGGGTATCCTCTCGGCCATTGTCAGCACCCTCTATCTCATCGTCATCGCCCTTTTATTTGCCATTCCTTTGGGAATCGGAGCGGCCATTTATCTAACCGAATATACCAGAGAAGGACGGATGACAAAAATTATCCGGTTCGGCATCGAATGCTTGGCCGGTATTCCCTCGATCATACTGGGTTTATTCGGCTTTGCCCTCTTTGTCATGTCCTTCGGCTGGGGCTGGAGCCTGCTTTCCGGAGGAATGACCATGTCGGTTATGTTACTTCCCACGATTATTCGAACTTCGGAAGAATCATTCAAGGCGGTTCCCTATGAATTTCGAGAAGTCAGTTTCTCTCTGGGACTGGGGAAATGGTCCACCATCACCAATGTGGTGCTGCCCAGTGCCCTTCCCGGGGTGGTCACCGGGGTGGTCTTGAGTATTGCCCGCTGTATTGAGGAAACCGCGGTGGTGATCTTTACCGCCGGATCTTCCCTGCGTTTCCCAAGTTCCGTTTTTGAATCAGGCCGGACCATGGCCGTTCATTTCTATATTCTGGCCCGGGAAGGCATCTCGATGCCCAAGGCCTATGGGACTGCGGCCATATTGATTCTCTCGATTTTAATCATTAATGTCTGCGCTTATTTGATTATGCGGCGTTTTATGAAAAAATATTCATGAGCCCGATTTCGTACTTCGAAATACGGTCAGCGGAATAGCGATTGAAAGATATTGATAAGAAAAAAATTCAAATCAAAGACCTGACGGTTTTATATGGACAGGAACTCTCTCTCCGGGCCATCTCCCTGGAAATCCCCAAGAACCAGATTACCGGAATCATGGGGCCTTCCAATAGCGGGAAGACCACCCTGCTGCGTATCTTAAACCGTTTATCCGATCTGATCCCCAATATTCTAATCCGGGGACAGGTCTTGCTGGACGGGGACGATATCCTCCTGCCCCAGTATGATGTCAATAAACTCCGGGCCAGGATCGGCATGGTTTTTGCCAAACCTATCCCCTTGCCCCGTTCCATTTACGAAAATTTAACCTTTGGCCCCCGGATGCACGGGGTGAAAGACCGTCGCCTTCTGGGTGAGCGGGTGGAGCAGAGCCTTAAAGCGGCCATCCTCTGGGATGAAGTCAAAGACCGGCTGTTTGAATCGGCCCTGAAGCTTTCCGGCGGGCAGCAGCAGCGCCTCTGCATCGCCCGGACTCTGGCTATGCAGTCCGAGGTCATTCTTCTGGATGAGCCGACCTCCGGCCTGGACCCGATATCCACGGCCAAGATTGAAGAGGCCTTGCGCAGTCTTAAAAGGGACTATACCATTATCATAGTCAGCAATAATACCAAACAGATCGCCCGCATTTCGGATAAGACCGCTTTTTTCCTGATGGGGGATTTGATCGAATATGGCCCCCCGGACATGCTTTTTACCAACCCTTCGGATAAAAGAACTGAAGACTATATTTCAGGAAGGTTCGGTTAAATGGGAAACTTGCCGGCCATTACCGTAAAAAATCTGGATTTATATTATGGAACTTTTCAGGCTTTAAAGGGGGTTACTTCCTCGTTTAAGGGAAAAACCATTACCGCTCTCATCGGTCCGTCGGGATGCGGGAAATCGACGCTGCTGCGTTGTCTGAACCGTATGAACGATCTTATCGATGGAATCCGGATCGAAGGGCAGGTGCTCATCGGTGAACAGGATATTTATGCCCCGGGAACTGATTTAATTCAGCTCCGGAAGGAAGTGGGCATGGTCTTCCAACGGCCCAATCCTTTTCCCCTGTCCATTATGGAAAATGTAATTTTCGGGTTAAAGATCCACGGCCAGCTCCCTCAGGGGAAAAAGAGGTGGGAAGAAATTGCCTTCCAGGCCCTATCGGCTGTTGGCCTGTGGGAGACCTTAAAAGACAGACTGAATGAGTCGGCTTTAAGTCTAACCCTCGAGCAACAGCAACGGGTTTGCATCGCCCGGATTGTGGCCTTGAAGTCCCGAATCGTCCTCATGGACGAACCCTGCTCCGCCCTGGATCCTATGGCCACCGAAAAGATCGAGAGCCTGATGCTGGACCTCAAGGAGAACTTCACCATCGTCATCGTGACCCATAACATGCAGCAGGCGGCCCGGATCTCCGAAGAAACCGGTTTTATGCTTTTGGGGGATCTGATCGAATTCGGGCCGACCGGGGACATCTTTACCAAGCCCCGGGATGACCGGACCAACGATTACATCACCGGCCGCTATGGATAAGCTTAGGTTTGGATAAGGTTCTCCGGTTGGTGGGGTTAAACCTATCCAGGCTTATTCCAGATAGCGGAATCGTTGGTAGTGTCCTTCCAAATTAGGACACTACCGAGTCGTTTGATTGGACTGAGGAGGCAGGATATGTCGGGTATACTTGAGGGTCTGAAAGTAATTGACATGGGTCATTTTGTGGCCGTTCCTTCCACAGGAGCCGTATTTGCGGACTGGGGGGCTGAAGTCATCAAGATTGAGCCCATTGATGGCGAGGCCCAGCGCGGGTTTCTGGACCTGAGGTTGAAGCTTTCCGAAAATGCGGTCAACTGGAGATTTGAAGTGCACAACAGGAACAAGAAAAGCATGGCCCTTAATCTAAAGACCGACGGGGGAAGAGAAATTCTTTACAAACTGGTGGAACGGTCGGATGTCTTCATGACCAACTATGAATTAGAGGCCATAAAAAAGCTTAAGGTGGATTATTCCAGCCTTCGTGGGATTAACCCAGGGATTATTTATGCCTTGCTGACCGGCTATGGGACCGCAGGACCGGACCGGGAGGAGCGGGGTTTTGATTTTGCCGCTGCCTGGGCTCGCCCCGGAATACAGCATTTGATAAGCGAACCCGGAAGCGCCCCGCCCCAACAGCGCGGGGGGATGATGGACAGGACGGTGGGGATGCACATGGCCGCCGGCATTTTGGCCGCCCTGCTGCACCGGGAAAAAACAGGCCAAGGGCAGGAGGTCATTTTTTCTCTCTACCATTCCGGTGTTTGGACCTTGGCCGCCGATCTTCAGGTTGCCCTGGGGGGTCAGCCTATCAACCAGAATGACCGCACTAAGGCGATCAACCCTCTATGGAACGCCTATCGGACCAAAGACGATCGATGGCTCCAAATGGCCATGCTTCAGGCCGACCTGAACTGGCCTGATTTCTGCAGGGCTTTGGATCGGCCGGACCTGGAAAATGACCCAAGGTTTGACAGCCTGGAGACCCGGGCAGAAAACGCTGAAGCATTGATTCAAATCCTGGATGCCCTCTTCGCTTCAAAGGATATGGCTGCCTGGGAAAGGCGATTGAAGGATAACCATTGCATCTACGGGCGAATAGCAACAGCCGAAGAGGTTATCCACGACCCTCAGGCCGAAGCCAACGAATTCTTCACCGAAATGGAGCATCCTCAGGTGGGGAAGGTGAAGTACGTTAATACCCCGGTTAAGTTCCTCCAAAATCCTGCTTCACTGAAGACGCCGTCTCCCGAGCTGGGCCAGCATACCGAGGAAATCCTTCTGGAAATGGGCTACAGCTGGGATGAAATCCTAAAGCTCAAAGAGCAAAAGGCGATTATCGACTGATCCCGCGAAAATCATAAAAAAGGCGGAGAAGAGTCATCCTCTCCGCCTACCGGACGTACGGCCGGATGCTTTTCCTTATCATCCGGGCGATAGACATCGGCCCGCCAGGTCATTTCAATCCGAATAGAACCAGCCAGAAGTTCCTCCCTCATTTAATTTCCTTTAAGAAAAAGACCAGACCGCAGGATAGAATAACGGCGGTCCCCAGAAGGGTGAGGCCGAAACGAAAACTGACCAGGTCCCCGGACAGCCCAAGGAGATAAGGCATCATTCCCCCCCCCAGGATAACCCCGATGGTCAGGGTCAGCCCGGTGGCCAGGCCCCTGATTTCCCGGTCAAACATCCGGGCCAGGGAGACCAATCCCAGGGGGAAAAATCCGGTCACCACCAAGGCCTGCAAAAAAAGGGAAACCCCGACCCAGCGAACGGAAGCCACCCCGGTCCCGACAGTAAAAAACCCGGTCAGCAAGAGCATGGCAAACATAATCTTTTTCAGACTGAAGCGGTCAACCAGAAACCCACACAGGATGGCTACGGCAATCCCCCCCAACCGGGACACCCCCAGAATGGTGTTGGCATAGCCGATACTCAAACCCAGTTCTTTGGTCAAATAGAGGGGGACGACAAAATAAACCCCCATATTAGCCCCGCCGGCAAACACCCACAGGATAGCCATAATCCATAAGGATCGCTTTCGGATCAGATCACGGAAGCGAGTTTTTTCGGACTGTCGAATCTTAAACTCATCACTTAAAAAAAGGAAAATAAAAGCGATCAGGAGAAAGATCCCGGCAAATACCGGAAAAATTCCCCGCCAGTTAAAAAATCGAAGCAGAAATAAGGCCAGGAAGGGGGTAGAAAAAATACTGATGGAAGCCGCAGAATCATGGATGGCAATGGATTTGCCCCAATTTTTTTCATCAAAATACTCGGTCAGGAGGGGCATCACCGAGGGGAGATAGATCCCGGTTGAAAAACCTAAAAGGAAGGAAAAAAGATAAATAGCCGAAAATACTTTAACGAATGGAATCGAAAAACAGACCAGGGACGAAACCGCCAGAGAAAGGAGGATCGATTTCTTATATCCCAGCCTTCCCGAAAAAAACCCTGAGAAAAACATGGACAGGCCGTAACCGATCGACTGAAAGATGAACACACTTCCGGCCCGGGCGTGACTGACGGCGAACTCATCCTCCACCAACGGCAGGATGGGAGAAAAAATAAGCCGGACTCCCAGATTATTGAACCAGAGAAACCACAAAAAAAGCAGAAAGAGGAGGGCCCGGCCTTTGAGTTCGGTATGATGCTTCACAATTCAATCCAAATTAGTGTTCATCCGGAAAAGATTTTTTCGGATGCGAGCTTTCAGCCCGGAAAGTTTTTTCCTTAAACCTTGAACCCTGAACCTTGAACCTATTTTCAGACTAAAGGATGGCAGTATGTTGGAAAGGGTCCCCTATGTCAACACCAAATCTTCCCGGATTTTTTTCCGGGTGGGAATCTTCAGGGACGGGGGCTTTGAACCTTGGGGCTTGACCGATTTTCCTCTTGACCGGTTTTCCTTTCTTGTCTTATAGTCAGTTTGCCCCGCTCCGATAAAGGGAAAGCAAGGCCTTGCTGTGGCAGAAACGAATCCTGCAGACCCTCCGGGAGGAAAGAAAGGACCATACGAAATCGGGGCCAAAAAATTTAAAATATGAAGCTGAATGGAGAAAGGGGAATTAATCAATGACCGAGGAAATTACCTATCCTGAGTACAATATCCATTACCCGCTGCTGCTTAAAAATTGTTTAAAGCGGCCGCTGGCTTTATATCCGGATGATATCGGTGTAGTCTATAGAAATGACGCCGGCCACTATTATCGGTTCACCTGGCGGCAGTGGCAGGAACGCGCCTGCCGTCTGGCCCAGGCCCTCAAGGCCCTGGGAGTGAATCCGGGGAAACCCGACCAGCCCGGGGACCGGATCGGAACCATGTCTTTAAACCACCACTGGCATCTGGAAAGCATCTATGCCACCACCTGCATCGGAGCGGTTTCCCATCCGATCAACATCCGACTTTCCCTGGACCACATGGCCTACACCATTACCCACGCCGAGGATAAAATTCTGTTATTTGATGATGCGGTCCTCCCCCTGGTTGAAGCCCTCTACGACCGGATAAAGTCCACGGTTCAGAAATTCGTTTTTATCTCCGGGAAACCGGGCCGGCCTAAAACACGGATTGAACCGCTCTATGAATATGAAGAGCTTCTCAAGGAACAGCCGCCGGCCATGGACTGGCCCGACTTTGACGAAGATACTCATGCGGTTCTTTATTACACCACCGGGACCACGGGCCTGCCTAAAGGGGCGCTGTTCACCCATCGACAGCTCTTCTTACAGACTTTATACACCATGGGAAATCGATTTCTGACTCCGAGACTCCCCGATGATCCGCCCAACCCTAACACGATCGTGACTATGATCAACGTCCCTTTGTATCATATCCATGCCTGGCAGGCCCCTTTTGCCAATGTTTATGCGGCCTCCAGGATTGTTTTCCCGGGCCGGTTCACGCCGCAGAGCTTTTGCGAACTGGTCGAGACGGAAAAAGTAAACGCCACGGCCATGGTGCCGACCATGCTGGCCATGCTCATCGAATACCCGGACTTTCATAAATATGATCTGAGCAGTCTGACCACCGTCGGAACGGGCGGGGCCGCCCTGCCTTTGGGGCTGAAAGCCAAGGCTGAGAAGATGTTCCCCCGATTCACCGTCGGCTCCGGCTACGGCATGACTGAAACCCTGGCCGGTGTTATAGGTGCGACCATCAAACGTGATATGGTCGACTGGCCCAAAGAAAAACTGGACCAGGTCAGGGTCAAGACCGGTCTGCCCAACCAGGCTATCGACGTCCTGGTTAGGGGTGAAGACGGAAAGCCGGTGCCCCAGGACAATGAGACCATCGGAGAAATCGTCCTCCGAGGCCACTGGATCATGCAGAAGTATTTCAAAGATCCAGAAAAAACAAACGCCGCCTGGCGGGACGGCTGGTTCCATACCGGGGATGCGGCCAAAGTGGATCAGGACGGGTACATCATTATTGTGGATCGGATCACGGATGTCATCCGCAGCGGAGCCGAGATGGTGCCCACCGTGCTCCTGGAGAACCTGACCTGTAATGCCGACTTTGTGCTGGAAGCCACCTATGTCGGTGTCCCGGATGAAAAGTGGGGAGAGCGGCCCATGTGCCTGGCCCGCTGTTTGCCTAATTCGGAGAAAACCGAAGAAGATCTCCTGAAATTTCTGGAAAGGGAAGGAGTAGAAACCGGAAAACTGGCCAAATGGATGCTCCCCGATTACATTGTTTTCTGCGATGAGATACCCAAGACCAGCGTAGGCAAATACGACAAGATCGCCATTCGAAAAAAAATGGAGGAGTATGTGGAGAAGGCCAAGAAACTGCACAAAAAATGATAAAAACTTTATTGCCTTTTTCTCCCGGGCTATGATATGACTTTTTATATTTTAAATTTAAACTAATAATCCCGAAATTCTCACCCTGACTTCGGGGTGGCAACTTTGGGGCACCGATTCCAACCCTCATTATGGATCAATCCCTGATAATCATGCCGGATTGATCCGCTTAGAAAGGAGAATCATTATGGACTGCAGCAGATTTTCTTTAGATGGCAAAGTGGCCCTTATCACCGGCGGGAGCCGGGGGATCGGTAAGGCCTGCGCTCTGGCCTTTGCCGATGCCGGCGCCAAAGTGGTGGTCAGCAGCCGGAAACAGGCCGACCTGGACGCTGTGGCTGAAGAAATCAAGGCTAAAAACGGAACGGCCAGGGCCATTGCCTGTCATGTAGCCAAACTGGAGGATCAAAAAAAACTGGTGGACCAGGTCATGAAAGAGTTCGGCCGAATTGATATTTTATTCAACAACGCCGGGACTAATCCCTACCCGGGGACTCTTCTGGATGCGGAGGAGTGGGCCTGGGATACGACCATGAACGTCAATTTAAAGGGCCAGTTTTTTCTGGGCCAGATGGTGGCCCGGATCATGAAAGAAAAAGGGGGAGGCAATATTATCAATACCGCTTCCGTGGCCGGGCTGAGGGCCAGCGGATTAAGTATTTACTGCGTCACCAAGGCCGGTTTGATCATGCTGACCCAATGCATGGCCAGAGAATGGGGCCAGTATGGGATCCGGGTCAATGCCATTGCCCCGGGCGTAATCGAAACCCGTCTGAGCGAGGCTTTGTGGAAAGACCCGGCGGTGGGAGCCGCCGCGATCAGCCGTATGCCTTTAGATTTTCTCGGACAACCGGATGATGTGGCGGGGGCCCTCCTTTATCTGGCCTCAGACGCCTCACGCTATGTGACCGGAATAACCGTTGTCATCGACGGCGGCTCCATGGTCGGTACCGCCGGGTCTCTGGAGTAGGAGGTCCGGTCCCGAGGCGGACAGAAAGGAAAAAGTATGGAGAAAAAGGGAAGACTGGAAGGAAAGGTGGCCATTATCACCGGGGCCGCCAACGGCATCGGCCGGGCCACCGCTGTGTTATTCGCCGCCGAGGGGGCCAAGCTGGTGTTGGCCGATGTCAATGAAGAAGGACTGAAAGAAACTCTGGACAGGGTCAAACAAGAAGGCGGTGAAGCCCTAGGGCAACCCACTGACGTTTCGGTGGAAGCGGAGGTCAAGGCCCTGATCGATCTGGCTTTGAAAACCTACTCCCAAATCGATATCCTCTGCAACAACGCCGGTATCGGCGGGGACCTGGCCAAATTGGAAACGGAAAATGAGGAGACCTGGAAAAGGGTCTTTGGGGTCAATGTCCTGGGGGCGGTTTTCGGGTCGAAACACGTGGCCGCTCCTATGATGGCCCGAAAGACCGGAGCCATTGTCAACACCTCCTCAGTGGCCGGAATCCGCGGCGGGGCCGGAGGCAATGCCTATAGTGCCAGCAAAGCGGCCTTGATCAACTTTACCAAAACCTCGGCCTGTGATCTGGGAGGATTCGGGGTCCGGGTCAATGCGGTTTGTCCGGGTTTGATTGAAACGGGCATGACCAAAAGGGTCTTTGACTATGCCAGGTCAACGGGAAAAATTGAAAAAATGGGATACCGCTGTGAATTGAGACGTTACGGACGTCCGGAAGAAGTGGCCGCGGCCATTCTTTTTCTGGCCAGCGACGACGCCGGCTATATTACCGGACAGGCCCTTCCGGTGGATGGCGGCAATACGGCTTCACTCAACCTGCCCGGCATGAAAGCCTGATCGGTTTGAACTTATGAAAAACACAATCAAGTACGGAAAAAAAATGGATACCGCCCTGGGGATGTGGGTAAAACTCATGAGGTCCTATGCCACCTTTCAAAGAAAAAACGCCGAACATTTAAAAAATTTCGGGGTGACTGCGGCCCAATATGCGGTGATCGAATGTCTCGGTCATCTGGGCCCCCTGCTCATGGGTGAACTGTGCAAAAAAATGCTGGTCAGCGGCGGCAACATGACGGTGGTGGTCGACAACCTGGAAAAAGACGGCCTGGTGGAGCGCGTGCCCAGTGAAGAGGACCGCCGGTCTATCTTGGTCCGGTTCACCCCCAAGGGGAAAAAGGTATTTGATGATTCCTTCGGCAAACATGCCGGATATCTGACGCAGATGGCCTCGGTCCTCAGCGAGCGGGAGCAGAGAGATCTGGGCCGCCTGCTTAAAAAATTGGGGTGTACCTTGAGGGAAGACCTCTAAATTTTTAAAATTTATTTCAAATTGAAAATATCTTGACTTAAACTATTTAAATTAATAAGGTAGGTGAACAGCTGGCCGATTCCCGGCCTTCATCTACGGCCAGAAACCCTCCCGCTCGGCTTAGCCGAGCTCCTGTTAAGGTCGATGAAATCGACCGACTGAAAAAGGATTTCCGGCCAGAGCTTCGGGCAGAGATCCAGGTGTTTCCATCCGGAAATTTGAATTTCCGGATGGAAACGGGATATCGGGAATAGTTGGAAGGGGTGATTTCAGACAGAGAAATCGTAAATATGATGAAATCATAAAATTTTAACGGATAAATCTGATATGAGAAAGGAAAAACAATGGTTAAGACACCGGAACAGTATGTTGAAAGTTTAAGAGATGGAAGAGTGGTCTATCAGGACGGCGAACTGGTAAAAGACGTGCCCACTCGTTACCAAGAGGCGGTGGAGCGCTCCGCGGCCGAATTCTGGATTTCTACCCAGCCGAACTATCGGGAACTGTTCAATATGGTGGAAGACGGCGAGGAGGTCTCCTTCTCCTTTAACGTGCCCACAACCGGCGAACACCTGCAAAGGCGCAGGCAAATTCTCACCACCCTGACCAGCAATCGAATCGGCGGTTCCCGGCTGACCGGTATCGACAGCTTGAACGGCGTGGCCTATGCCTGTGAAAAAATGGATGCGGCCATGGGCACCCATTATGCCGACAACATGAAGACCTATCGGGCCTGGTGCAAAAAAAACGACCCCAGCCTCTGCGCCGCGGTCAGCGATCCCAAGGGCAACCGCAGACTCCATGCCGAAGACCCCCGACAGGCCCACAAGGATTTTTATGTCCGGGTGGTCGACAAAAATAAGGAAGGCATCACCATTGTCGGCTGTAAACTGCACATCAGCGATTCTATTCTATCCAATGAATTGATCGTCCTTCCTTCCCGCAACCATAACGAAAGCGGCAAAGATTATGCCGTATCCTGCGCCGTTCCCTGCGGGGCCAAAGGCGTAAAATTCCTGGCCACGGCCGGCTCCGAGAACGGCGGTCACCCCATGATCATCTTTGACAATGTTTTTGTTCCCTGGGAAAGGGTATTCCTCTGCGGCGAATGGCAGTTTTCCAGGGTTTATGCCACCTCTTTCGCCCGTTATCATCGCCTCACCGCCGCCACTTACAAGCACGTCCAATTGCAGCATGTGGCCGGTACTGCCATGTTGATGGCCGAATATAACGGTTTGACCCATGCCACCCGGATCCAGGACATGCTGGCCTGGCTGGCCATGTATGCCGATGTCACTGAGGCCCTGGGGAAAGCGGCCGCTCTGGCTCCGGTCATCGACCCTGATACGGGTTTTGCCCTGCCCAACCCGGTATACACCAACTGCGCCAAGTACTGGTTTGCCTCCCAGTGGCACGAGGCCATGAAGTATGTCCAGGATATCACCGGCGGTATTGCCGCCACCATTCCTTCCACCAAGGATTATGAGAATCCTGAAGTCAAAAAGTATATGGATAAGTATCTACAGGGTGATGCCCGCTTTTCGGCTGAAGACCGGATCAAGGCCGTTAATGCGGTCATCCGTATGGGCTCGACCTTCGGCGGGGTCCTGACCATCCATGCCGAAGGCTCTCTGGCCACTCAAAGGATGGTGGTCTATCAGATGGCCGATTGGGAAAAATTCAAGGCCATCGCCAAACGCGGTCTGGGAATCCCCACGGATCACCCGGATTATCAGCAGCCGCTGAAATCCCCCTGGACCATGCCTGAATCCTTGCTGAAGGCCGTTAAATAGGCATTCCTTATAGGAATCGTTTAGTTCGAAAATAGAGTTCTGCGTCGAACGAACTCTGTTTCCATACTTCATGGTGTCACGCCCCAAAAGGCGGGGCATGACGGTTTAAACCTCCATCATTAAGATAAAAGAGGGCGGGATAAAACCCGCCCTCTTTATTTAAAATAGCCCCCTTCACCTAATGGGGCACCGGGCCTGTCCTGGTCATAATCGACCTGAGGACATTTTACCAGGCCATCACCGCCCCAATCACATTGTTAAACATCCCCATCTTTTGCCACCTTCCTGGTTATGCGGTCAGGCCTTTGTATTATTTATAATGAATTGGCAATAGCCTTGTTCAGGCCTTTTGGCCGACATCTCCGTTTCGATCCCCTCCAGGCTGAGACCTTCCATAATCCCCTGACATAAATTCAGACAACCCTGCCGGCAGACCAAAAGCCCGGCCGTCTCAGGGCCTAATCGATCGGAAATGGCCTGATAGGTGCGGCAGTCCCCGATCCTGTAGATCAAACGGGCCATGTTGTTCTCGACGATGGGTAAGGTGGATATTTTCTGGGTACTCAGATAGGCTATCTCGACGAAACGTTGAGGGATCAATGGAAAAGCCGGGCTTCCCGTGGTATCGATGGCCTCCCGCAGGACCTCATAGGTCCGGTCCAGGTAGGATTCCCCCAGCTCGAGAACCCGCGCGGCCCAACGCCTTCCCTGTTCGCTGAAAATCCTTTTACCGATCTCCGGAATTTCCGGAGAAGATTTTCCTTCAATCGCGGCGGCCAGGCTGTCCGCGATTTCCTGCGGCGAAAACTCTTTTTCAATAAGACTTAACATATCTTCCTGCAGCTCAAACGAGTATCCTTTTTTGTCCTCCATTATCGATCTCCTATTCATAGGTCACCCTCAGGGCTTTAACCGGGCAGGCCTCGACGCAATCATGGCAGACCGTGCACTTGTCGCCGAAAGCAACCGTCAGCTTGAAGGAGCCCGGTTGATTTTGGTCCGTTTCCTTGAACTTTTCCGTTTTAACATTCAGGACCGCGAATACCGCCTGCGGGCAGATTTGAAGACATTTTTTACAGGCATAAGGGGTCGTGCACTTCTCATAATCGATCTGGATATGTTGATAGGCCATCTTACCATTCCTCCCTTAAGGCGGGGAATTTCTCCCGGCGTTCCAAAGTGATGGCTTCGGTCGGGCATCCCGTTTCGCAGACACCGCAGCCGAAGCACTTGAACATATCAATATTCGTCTTGCCGGTGGTGACCTCCATCTTAATCGCCCCGAACTGGCATCTCTCGGCGCAGGTCCCGCAGCCCGTGCAAAGGTCATAATCCGGAACGGCCACGTAATGGGCCTTTAAAA
>JACQYK010000140.1:0-3472 GCA_016208255.1 Deltaproteobacteria bacterium
GAAGGATCGCTGAATGATAATAATCCCCCGC
Source organism: Deltaproteobacteria bacterium (assembly GCA_016208255.1). GTDB lineage: Bacteria > Desulfobacterota > RBG-13-43-22 > RBG-13-43-22 > RBG-13-43-22 > RBG-13-43-22. Next base: position 32 of record JACQYK010000140.1, read on the forward strand.
ACAAAGATTGATTGCCTCATCAAGCACCCAACTGAGCAACTCCGGAGTAGTCGTTATCCCAAATTGTTGTTGAGCGAGCTGTACTCCCAATTTGACAAGGGCCTCGAAGGGTTTCGGTGAAGACAGGGCTGTGGCGTACTGGTGCACCAGGTTGCGGAAAGTAAGTTCGGTCATTAGCAGAGTTACCCAGTCGGTTTCATTTTTTAAAACCCGGGTCAAAAGTTCCCGATCCAGCGGGGATCGAAACAGGTTGGCCAGGAGCAGCTTTATTCCGATAGAATGGTCATATTGTTCTTTAAGCAGCAAATCTATGGCCGCCTCAATGGCAAAGTGCGCGAAATACAGGTAGGACTCATCATAGGGCTCCGTTAAATGTAGAATTACTATCAGTTGTTCCAAGAGAAGATTCGCCTTTTTGGTCACATACCCGTCGGCATACCCGATCCGATAATCTCCATGGGCGATACGATCGGCCTGATTTTCCTCGTTGTGCGTGAACCATCCCCTGGCAAAGGCCAGCTGTCTGGCCCCTTGGGCGAAAGGAATCAAGTTAATATAGGTATGATGGGTATCCCAAAAGGAATGGGGCCATTTTGCCTCATTGGTATACATGGCCATATCCGGGGCGATACTTCCATAGTAGAGATCGTTTTTATAAGGTTGGTTTGGAAAATGATGATCAGCAATATAGACATGGGCCGCGGGGTTAAACGATTGGGCGGGAGAAATAAAAATTGCCAGGGCCAAGACCACAAAAAAGACTGTCAGGACAACCTTTTTCATTGTAAGTCTCCTTTTTACTGATGGTTAACTGCCGGTACTACATTTTTACAAAACATCCCTCCTTTTGGAAACGGTTATTTTTTAATTTTGTTTTTTTCCGCTGTTTTTGTCAACAGGAATTTTCTTCTGCCCCTTTTCCCCTTATTTAATTAAATGAAGAGAATAAGTGCTTATAATCGATTGACTTTATTTCAATAACATTGGGATCAGGGTCGAAAAAATATATATTGACATTATATTTCCATGAGCTAAAATTTTAATCTCCTTTTGCTTCTTTAAGCAGATAAGGTGGATCGCGAAACGAAACCGAAATCTTTATCAAGTCCAAAAGTGACCATTATCCGGGCAAGGGCTAAAAAATTTTAACCAAAGAACAAAACCCCATTCAATGAAAGAAAGGAGACCGGCGATGAAAAAGAAAATATTTTTCTCATTATTGGGTGTAATGCTGCTGCTGATCCCAGGGGCCTTATGGGCGGGCAATCAAAATGATATGCCACAAGACACCCCCGCCATCCTGGTGTCTTTGGGGCAGTCCAGCGCAATCCCCCTGGATGACGCGACGGCCGCCGCTGTACGCGGTCAGGCACAGTATGTATTGGTCAAGGTCATTGGGCTCAATACCTTTGACTTCGGCCCTGGCGTTCATTGGACCTTTAATCCTTTCGGGTATCGTTACGGCAATTGGGGTGGGCCAAATTGGAGCGGTCAAGAAGGTGGACCTGTAGACTCGATGGATGGTTTGTTCAAGGATCACGATTTGGGCGCTTCTGATTTATGGCTGCTTGGAGGACTCGCAGCCCTCGCAAACGATTCTGACCCCTTTAATTACTGGGGAAATATCTACTTTTCGACACCAGGCGGCGCACCTTCCAAGGTCTATGTATACGGCTTCAGCCTGATAGGAGGTCGAATTTTCACCAGGCCGGTGCCTATGGCTTATTCGGAATACTCCCGCCGGGAGGCCGTCTATGGGATGCAACTTTTAATTCTTGGGAAGTCGATTCTCAGAATAAATTAAAATTTCTCCAATCAATTTTCGCTGAATCCCGCGGGTCTGGTTTTAAAACCCGCGGGATTCAGCGAACCCAGATTCACCAGGATTTCCAAAACACCAATCAGACTCGATATGCGACTCTCATTGCTCAGGGGACTTTTCTTTCTGCTAATCACCTTTTTTTTGGGAATCGTGCAGCAGGCCTGGGCCGATCAGGTCTTTTTAACCAATGGTGATCGTATCAGTGGAAATTTAATTAACTTATCCCCGACCGGGGTTCAAATTTCCACCCCACATCTCGGTTCCTTTCCCATTGAGCGCCAATACATTCAAACGTTAGCTACCGATAACCAGGTGGTGGTTGAATTAGTATCGGGAGAACGGATTATCGGCAGGATCAGGCCGGGAGAAGGGGCGACGATTGTTATTCAATCCGATATCCTCGGCACCCGGGCCTTGGCCCTTGGCGCGCTAAAAGCCATTCATCCCCTTTCCCCTGATGAACCACCGGGGATAAAAGCCTCCTCTAATAGTTTGCCAGATATTCCAAAAGCCGCGATGGACAAATCGGACTCCCCTATAGAGACAAACCTTCAATCGGCTCAGTTGCAGGATTTCCGCGGTAAGGGCTCCGAGTCTCCATCAGCACCGGATAAACCGTCCGCAAAATCACCTGAGGAAACCGGTCAGCCCAAACCAATCGGTCAAAAGCCGGAAGATGAGGAGGATATCAGGAAAATCTTTCTTCGCCAAACCTCCGTTTTGCTGCGGCCGCGCCAGGCCGAAATCGAAGGCGGTATAACTTACCTGGGCAGCCAATCGGTTTCTACCGTTGCTAATGCGAGAATTCGACAGTTACAGTTACCTTTGACGCTCAGACTCGGCCTTCTGGATCGAATCGAAGGTTTCGTAGCTCTGCCTATTGCCTATGCCCAGCAGGAACTGTCATTTGCTGACAGCAGTACCCAAAAGGATAAATCCGTGATCGGGGATGTCACGGCCGGATTGAACTTTGATATATACCAGGAAAGCGCCCGCTGGCCGGAGATCATCACCACCTTCCGCCTAAGGGCTCCGACAGGAGGCTCACCACAGGCTGAAGGATTGTCCCTTGGATCCGGCCATTGGGCCGGCACGGTCGGACTGCAGTTTATCAAGACGGCCGACCCGGTTGTTCTTTTCTGGGGATTTCAATATTCGCACGAATTTGCAGCCCGACATTTTTATAACGACGGAGACCATGATGTCCAGCCGGGAGAAGGTTTCGGCTATAACTTTGGTTTTGGTTTTGCCGTGAATGAAAATGTCTCCCTGAGCGCCCAGGTATCCGGGACCTATCAATCGGAGACCCAATCCGATGGTAAGAAAATATCCGGTTCTTCCAGCGAGCCGGTTTCATTGCGATCAGCGTTGACTTACCGCCTTTCCAAGAGAGGTTTTATCGAGCCATCTTTAGCCATCGGTCTTAATGACGATACGCCGAATTTCATCATCAGCCTTTCCGCTACACGCCGTTTTTAAATCAGGTCCTGGTTATGAAGAAGCGGTCTTTTTTTTACGGAGTGTTCCTTATCGCTATGGCATTTTATGGTTGCGCCGCGCCAACCCATTTTTCCAATGGTCCGCTGATGCCTTTAAAGTCCGGAGGCCTCCGGACCGAC
>JACQYK010000140.1:3532-11625 GCA_016208255.1 Deltaproteobacteria bacterium
CTTTACTTTCCTGGAAAGAGTTGCGAGATCATAACATTGTTAGGCAGAAATTTGATTACTCTTGCGGGGCCGGGGCTTTGGCCACCCTTCTGCGATATTACTTCGGAGATAATGTGGAAGAGGAAGAGATTCTTCTGAGCATTCTCAGACCGATGACCGAGGAGGAGGTCCGGGACCGGGAGAAGAACGGACTTTCCCTGCTTGACCTCAAGCGTTGCGCCGAGCAAAGGGGTTACCAGGCAGCCGGGGTGAAGTTGAAATATGCGAGTTTGCCCAGATTAAAAGGGCCGGTGCTCATCCATTTGGAGCGTGAGGATTACAAGCATTTTGCGGTGTTGAAGGGAGCCCGGGGGGACCGCATTTATCTGGCGGACCCCAGTCGAGGTAATATTCGCATGTCCGTTGACCGTTTCGCCAGGGAATGGTCCGGGATAGTTTTGGTTCTGGGTAAGAGCGGGTTCGGTCTTCCGCAAAAATATCCACTGGCTCTGGATGACCAGGAACCCGTTCAGAACGAATTACTTGAAGCCAGAAAATCTCTTTATCCAAGATAAATTAGAAATCAAAGCCCCTGGATTCCGGCTTAAAGCATGACGGAAAGACGAGTGAGGAGTGCTCTAGTAAAAAATTACGCAGTATTTTCAGGCAGAGTCTTTTTACCCAAATTTTTTCTCTCCATTGTGGTATTGTCCTAACTTGAATATAAATCAGGAAAATATCAACCTTTGATTTTTTGATTTTATCTTGACAGAAAAAACCCGGCTAATGTAAAATACCAAAAAGTTTTTCACCGTTTAAAAGATCAACTCGCTGGCAATTCTTGAAAATCGTCCAAGGCTTTGCGATTGCACGATCTACAACTCATAAAAAAACGAGTTAGTTCCCCTGAAGTTGGCTCAGATTTTAAGGGCGGATAACGGAAGGCCATTCCCTTCAGTTAACGATCGAGACTGCTTCTGGTGACCGGCCGCTCCACCTTGTTTCAATATCCATTTTTTTCAACACGTCGAGACTAATTGCCGAGGAGGAGAATATTTGGACGCTCAGGTAAAAAAAGGGGAGCCCGTCTTGACCGTAGATGGGCTAAAAGTCAGTTTCCGCACACGAGACGGCTTGGTGAAAGCTGTGCGGGACGTTTCTTTTAATCTCTTTCCTGGTGAAGCACTCGGCATCGTGGGCGAGTCCGGGTGTGGGAAGTCAGTCTCGGCCCTTTCGACGATGAAGCTGATTGATTGTCCACCCGGTCTCATAGAAGCTCGCCATATGCGGTTCAACGGAATGGATATTCTTAAGGCCTCTGAAAGAGAGATGAGAAAGATCAGGGGAAATCGCATATCTATGATCTTTCAAGACCCCATGACCTGCCTTAATCCGGTTCTATCTATCCATAAGCAGATGTGCGAGATCATGCAGCTGCATTTAGGGTTGAGTATTTCGGAAGCAACAGAGCGAGCCATTGAGTTATTGGGTAAGGTTGGCATAACTGCTCCGGAGTTACGGCTGAAGTCTTATCCACATCAATTAAGTGGGGGGATTCGACAGCGGGTCATGATCGCCATCGCCATCTCCTGTAACCCAACCATATTATTGGCTGATGAACCGACCACCGCTTTAGATGTCACTATCCAGGACCAGATTCTGCGTCTCATGAAGGATCTGGCTGAAGATTTGCGTATGGCCACCATTTTAATCACCCATAACCTGGGTGCTGTGGCCGGATTTTCACATCGTATCATTGTTATGTACGCGGGTCAGATCGTAGAATTGGGAGATTCCAACGAAATATTCGATAATCCGTTGCATCCCTACACGGCCGGGTTACTGGCATCCATTCCCCGGATGGATGAGGAGGAACAAAAACGGTTGTTTTCTATTAAAGGCAAATTGCCCAGTCCCATTTTTATTCCCAAGGGGTGTGCGTTTACTCCCCGTTGCATTCACGCCTTTGATCGATGTTCCACCCAATCCCCAAACCTTGAAGAAATAGGCTCAGGTCACTTCGTCTCCTGTTGGAAGGTGATGGATGGAAAATAACAATAAATTGCTCGGGGTAAAGGATCTCAAGGTTCATTTTCATCTGGGCTCCGGTTCCCCTGGAAAGATGAAGGGCTTAACCATCAAAGCGGTTGATGGGGTCTCCTTTGAATTGAAAAAGGGGGAAACCTTGGGGTTGGTAGGTGAGAGCGGCTGCGGTAAATCCACCACCGCCCTGGGCGTATTGCAGCTCCTTCAGCCCCATTCCGGCAGCGTCACCTTTCTGGGCCAAGACTTAATGGGTCTCAAGGGAGAGCTCCTGCGTAAAATGAGGCGGCACATGCTGATGATTTTTCAAGATCCCTATGCCTGCCTGGATCCCCGTATGGTAGTTCGTCGCATCATCGAAGAACCATTGAAAATGCATGGAATCTATCCGGATAAAAAAGAAAGAGCGGGGGCCGCTATCGAGGTGATGCGCATGGTGGGATTAAGTCCGCTCTATGCGGCCCGATACCCCCACGAATTCAGCGGGGGACAACGGCAGCGCATCGGGATTGCCCGTGCCTTGGCCGTTCGGCCCGAATTCATCGTCTGCGACGAACCCGTCTCGGCTTTGGACGTGTCCATTCAAGCCCAGATCATTAATCTGCTGGAAGATCTGAGGGAAACCATGAACATTTCCTATTTGTTCATATCTCACGATCTTTCAGTGGTAAAGCATATCAGCGACAGGGTAGTCGTGATGTACCTGGGCAACATGGTGGAAACCGCGAGTAAAAAGGATCTTTACAAATATCCCTCTCATCCTTATACCCAGGCCCTACTCTCATCCATACCGATTCCTAATCCCGCTCGCGAAGCGGCCAGACGGGCCATCATCCTGGAAGGAGAGATACCCAGTCCTTTCATGCCGCCGCGGGGTTGCAAATTCCACCCCAGGTGTTCACGAGCCGAAAAAATATGTTCGGAGGTGAGTCCGGGTTGGCTCGAAGTTTCTCCCGGACATGCGGTGGCTTGTCACAAAATATAGTCGGATTCTAAGTCTTAGACCTTCAGGCACCAAAAAACCGCTGCGGAAGACGAAACAGTCATTCCCCCCAGCGGTTTTTTCTATAGGGTGGAAATGTATGTAAAACGCTATTTTTTCACCTTCCGCACTGGCAAGGATGGATTTTTCTGATCGTTTATTTTGGTGGCAAAAAAGGCGGCGCCCCGGAAAAAATCAAAGGCTCTGCGGTAAAGATCCTGTTTGTCCCCCGGTTTTTTATCGGAAGACCACGGACAACATTCTTGGATATCGATAAACTTGGTTAGCTTAAATCCCCTGGGACTTTTTAGCCACGGATCCATCAAGGTCTCCAGTTCAGCCGCTGTCGGCTGACGCCAGTCTTGGTACCCGCCGCCTCTGAAGTTGTCAGCGTACTTTTTGGCATCATTCCAATTCATCGGTTTACTGCTCTTCGACGGCCACATCAGGTTTGTTTTGGTATCCAGCACGGTGCCATTATCAAAAGCGACCCAGTGCTCTTCCTGGCCTATCTTCTTTGGTTGCCCGGCACCGAGAGCGGTAAAGGTCCAGGCCAGACTGATGACCACCAAAACTGAGATGAACAATATCGATTTTTTCATATAACACCTCATGTAATTGTCGATTTCCAATGGACCAATATTGATGGACTTGTAAAAAGTCCATCAATATTAGTAGCTTGTAAAAATCAGTAATCGGTGTCTTTGTTCAGGCGGACCGGCGTTCTAACGTTACAATCGTCCGGTACCGCCCACCAGCTTGGGATCCAACAGGTCGCGTATGGCATCCCCAAACATGTTAAAACCGAAAACAGCGATGCTGATGGCCAAACCTGGGAAAACTGCCAACCAGGGACCAGTGAGCATATGCGAAAGACCATCACTGCTGAGCATTCTTCCCCAGGAGGGAGCCGGGGGCGGAATCCCAAAGCCCAGGAAACTAAGGGTGGCTTCCGCCAGAATAGCGCCGCCCACACCCTGGCTGGCCATAATCAATAATGGCGCAGTAACGTTGGGTAGAACGTGGGTTAATATTATCGCGCTGCGGGTGCAACCGGTCGCTCTGGCGGCCAAAATATACTGACTGTTTCTGATGGACATGACCGCGGACCGGACGACACGTGATGAAGGGGCAAAAGAGGCGACGGCAAAGGCTAAAATGATATTCAGCGTTCCCGGACCTAACAAGGCCATAATCACCAACATGGTAATCAGATAGGGGAAGGACATCATGGCATCCACAAATCGCTGGACGATCGTGTCAAATTTCCCGCCAAGAAAAGCAGAAAGCGTTCCAACCAGCGTGGCAATTCCAAGACCTAAAGCAGTAGCCGCGATGCCAAAATACAACGACAGCCGGGCTCCATATATAATCCGGCTAAAAATGTCCCGTCCCAACTGATCGGTCCCAAAGAAATACGCCGCACCGGGTGCTTTTAATTGCGCACCTTCATGCAATACATTGGGGTCGGAATAGGTTATATAAGGGGCAATGACTGCTGCCAGCACCAGCACCAACACCATGACCAGGCCCACTGCCCCCAAGGGTTTGGTAACAAACAATTGAATCAATATTTCGACCAGCCAGTGATGCCTTTTGGGAAGCTCAGCCTCCTCTTCGGTAAATTCGATTAAACTGTCCGCTCTTATTCCGCTCGTTTCTTCCATATGTTCCTTATATTCATCCATGTCTTCTAAATTACCTGTATCGGATTCGAGGATCCAAAAAACCGTAGGTCAGATCCACCAAAAAATTCATGGTGACGATGACGCTGCATATGACCAGCGTCACCCCTTGAATAGCCGGATAATCCCGCTGGGTGATGGCGTGAAACAAATACCGACCCATCCCCGGGAGAGAGAATATGCTCTCCATGATCATGGTACCGGCCACCAGAAGTGTCAACTGCATGCCGATGATGGTTACTATCGGGATCAAAGCGTTTTTCAGAGCATGCCGAAACACCACCGTCCAATAGCCCAATCCTTTGGATTTGGCCGTGCGGATATAATCCTCCCGCATGACCTCCAGCATCATAGTCCGGGTCATGCGCATAATACCGGCGGCCATGGAAAGGCTCATGAGAATGGCCGGGGTCAGCATCTGTTTCATGCTCTTCCAGGGAGCCTCAGTAAAGGGAATGAATTGCATGGGCGGCATCCACTGAAACCAGATGGCCGAAAAAACCAGAAACAAAATGGCTGTCCAAAAATAGGGAACGGACAGGCCTAAGATGGCATAGCTGCGAAGCGTATAATCCAGAGCCGCATCTTGCTTTAAAGCGGATATAACCCCGATAGGGATACCCATGAGCATGGTGAAAAACAAGGCCATAAGACCCAGTTGGGCGCTCACCGGTACCCGGCTGGCTAATTCCTCGGAGATCGAGGTACCGCTCCAGAGCGAATGGCCGAGATATCCCTCGGTTATTATCCCTTTCATGTATTTGTAGTACTGGATATAGACCGGCTCATCCAACCCCAGCAAGTGCCGAACTTCTGCCGCGTCAAATCCGTAACCCTGCTGGTTGGCCATTAACTCCACAACGTCACCCGGAATGAGGCGCGATATGGAGAAAACGAGAAAGGTTACAATTATAATTGTGGGGAATATCAGCAGGATACGATTAATTATATACCTTTTCATGAAAATCCTTAATGATCTACTCCACTGCCCGGACTGATAGGCCTATTTCTTAATAATGAAAGGGATGATCGCCGGCCTGTCGGAAACGCCGGCGATCTCCGGCGGGAATTACATCCCTGCCTTCCATTTTTTCTGCAAGTCACGCTCAATCCATGAATCTTCGGCAAAAGACCCTTGGAAATCATTCAGGTATGACTTAAAATAATAGTAGGGGCCACCGGCACCCATCCAGCGCCACGAAAACAGGAAGACGTTCATGGACTGATCCAGGATCCGCCGCTGGATGTCCTGTATGTATTTCGCTCGCTCGCGCGGTTTCATCATCAGGCGCTGTTTGGCGATCATATCCCAGAGCACCGGATCACTCCACTTGTAATAGGTGGAGGTCGGCAGCTGGCCGTAGTAGGGCGTCAGCAGTTCGTCCGGGTCGATGGCGGCCGTCATGACGTGGATAGCCATCTGGTAATCATAGCTGTAAGCTCTCCTGAAATAGGCACCGAGCTCGAGAACTTTTAATTCAGCGTCAATCCCCACATTTTTCAGCATAGATTGGGCAACCTCGGCTTGTCGCTGCTGGTCGGCCGCGGCCCAGCACATAATCTCGGTTTTGAAGCCGTTGGGATATCCGGCTTCTTTAAGAAGCTTCTTGGAGAGCTCGGGGTCAAATTTGGGGTTATCGGACATGGGCAGGGTGTATCCAGGCGTACTCGGAATAGGACCGATATTTTTGTCGGCAAATCCCTGCTGGGTGAGCTCGATCATCTTGTCTTTATCAATGGCATGGACCACAGCACGACGGACTCTGATATCGTTCCAGGGTGCCTTCAAGGGACCTTTGCTGGAATCCCAGGGGGGCATGCGCAAAACCGCCTGATACAGGGTGTTTGATTCCATAAAATGGGCATTAGGAACCTTTTCCATCAGCGTTTGGCGCTGGTGAGCCGGAATGATGATCCAGTCAATTTTTCGAGCGATGAAAGCCGCCAGCCGCGCGTTTTCGTCTGCCACAATGTTCACTCTTATGGAATCGATATGGGGTTTGCCCTTTTTGAAATAATCGGGATTTCTTTCCAAAAGATAATGAGAATCCCGCCTGAACTCCTTGAGAATATAGGCGCCGCTGCCGATGTTGACGGTCTGAAGATGCCCATATTTATCCACTACTTCTTTAGGTACGATTTTGGCCCAGGCGGATCCGAGATAATTGAGCATGGGGGCAAAGGGAATCTTGGTCTTGACAATCACCGTATACCGATCCGGCGTTTCAATCCGATCCAACTCCGTCATGTAATAGTGGTGCTTGAAATCGCCTTTGCCCAGAGCTCTTCCCCTTTCCCTTTTTTCCTGATCTGTTTGCGGAGGTGGTGGGATTTCCAGGCCGGCCAGACGTCGAAGGCTGTATTTAACATCCTCTGAGGTGAGTTCACGACCGTTAACAGGGGGAAGATTCTGCCATTTGACACCCTTTCTCAGTTTAAAGATATAGGTCAGGGGATCTGGCTGTGACCAGCTCTCCGCCAGGTCCAGTTCGATCCCATCCATCAAGGGTGAAACCCTGATAAGGCCGTTAAAATGGTTATTACGCCCCCCGGTCCCCGTAGTACCAGTATGAGGGTCCAGGTCGTTTGGCGTGGTGGCTTCCATAAAATCCACATGTCCACCGTTCTCGATGCCGTCTGTTTTATACCAGTAGCGGTCGACAAATTTTGCAAAACCAACGGTTGCCAGGCTCAGATAAGAACCGATGACAAAGAAAAAAATGGCCAGCGTTACAAATGTTGCTTTTTTCTGTCTCATCTTTAAACCTCCCCAATAAAAGATTAAAGATACCGGATATCACATCTCAGATACAAACCCCTAAGGGGTAGTATCCGGATATTAGAATAACAGATAATCCTTAAACCAATTTATCCGTGGAGTCGCCTGATTCAGTCTCCACTTTTTAAATACCCAACATTCAGGAGACTCGTAAAAATTAAAAAAGGGGGGGATTGCTACTTTCGTCTATTTATATATGTCAAGAAAAAATAGCTCAGGATCAAAAAAGTGAGAAGTTTCTTTTGTTCTTTTGGTGAGATGATTATAGCACAAGAAAAAAACAGAATCAAGGGGGAAAATAGGGAAAATAGGAGGAAAATAGGTCATTGTTTTCTCCTTGACCAGAGATACCGTCTATTTTATACTTTTTCGATCCAAAAGCTTTTTCTGGCCATTTGATGAAGCCAACCACCCATTGGTTTCCGCACTGAATCCAGCAAAGAAAAAAAGTTATCCCAAGGTAAAGGAAATTGAATTTCTTAAGAAGGAGAAAACCATGAATCCATTAACCCGGTTTATCATTTTTCCTTTTGTTTCACTGGCATTTACCTTAGGGGGAGGGACAGCCCTTCCCTCCCCAGTTAAGGCCCAATGTCCCCCGAAAGATAAAGTCCTTCAGGGCATC
>JACQYK010000141.1 GCA_016208255.1 Deltaproteobacteria bacterium
AACTCCCCAGGTCCGCGTGTAAAAAGATCCTTCCCATCCACCGGAAGTACTGCACGTAGATGGGTACATCCAGGCCCAGGGCCTTCTCCAGCGATTTTCTAGATACTTCCTGCGACCCGATATCATGCTGGGAAACCATCTGATCGATCACGTCCCCCGGTATCAACCGGATCACGATAAACACAATCAATGTAGCAAATAAGATGGTCGGGATTAAGGCCAGAAGTCGCTTGATCAAAAAAGCTCGCATTGAACACTCCAGAATATAATATTTAGGGAAAAAACCCTTTAGCCAAAATGTCTTGACTATAAAATTATATGAAGATAATGATGAGATATATAATTTTGAACTTGAAAGAAAGTCAAGAAAAAAAGAAATAGTTTAAAAAATAACTTTTGGAAAAGCATTTTCTTTCCGTGTTAAACCCTTATGCCCACATAGGCCCGTAATGCCCGCACAAGGCAGGCCGTGGTGTCACGATACGGTCGGCCCATAGGCTCCCCTTTGGGAGCCCCTTGAAAGCTCGACGATTCAGCTTCCGAAGGAAGCCTCTTGGGGAGCTCGACAAAGCCGAGCGGGTCGAGCGGCCCGACCTAAACAGGAGGCCAGGACATGAAAAAAGGCTCGTTGAGTGATGAACCCTATTTTCGTATTAACCCGTTATTGTTCGCAAATGCCAAATAGACCAATCGAACCATGAAATCTGATCATTCGGAGGGATAATGCAATCCCAATCCCCAAAAAATCTTATACCCCTCTATACCCGCGTCTCTTCGATCATTCAAAATAAAATATTATCCAGTCAATATGAGCCTGGGGATAAATTACCGACCGAAGATGAACAGGTAGAATACTTCGGAGTCAGTAAAATCACAATTCGAAATGCCTTGGCACTTCTTGAGGCCGATGGCCTGATTTTCCGCACCAGGGGAAAGGGTACTTTTGTCGCACCGGTTATTCCGGAAACCAAACATTTTATTCATACCAGTCTGAATAAAATGTCTTTAGCCCTGGAGAGGGGGGAAACCAAACCGATTGATCTTAAAAAAATTAAAGTGGGGGACAGCAGAATCCCCAAAGATATCCGAGCCTTTTTTCAAATGACCAATCAGGATGAAATCGGCCTGATCAGTAGAACGAGTAAAATAAAAGGGATCCTCTATTTTTTTGAAAATTTTATGCCCACGAACATTACCCGGCAGATAACAAAAACAGAGTTATACAAAGAAAAATCGATCGTGAAATTATTAAAGAAGAAGATCGGGCTGAAAATCACCAAAGGAGAAATGTATTTGGAGGCTGTCCCGGCGGAACCGGACATCTCTAAAATACTTCAGTGCCAATCCTTTGAACCGCTTATTCATATACAGACCTATTTCTGGTCTGAGCCGGAACAGCCCATCGGCCTAGCCAATACCTATTTCCGCTCTTGTTACTTCAAATATAAGGTAAAGGTAGAGATCAATTCGATTTGACAGGATCAACAGGATTTACAAGTATTTTGCTCAGGCTCCGGAAGACCCTGAGCAACCTCAATCCGTTTCCAGCGGAAATTAATTAATGCTCTGTCGGAAGAATGATTCGGTTTGTGTCTTTCTTCCGGAAAGGCACAAAACCAAGGCCATCCTGTAAATCCTGTCCGAGGCAGCCTTTGAATTTCAAAAAGCTAAATTAAAACAAAAGTTATACGGCTGGAATTATTACCCCAGCCACTCCGCTCGGTGGACCAGCCGCCGCAAGGCGCGGACGGCTCGCTCCATGCTGTCAAATGACGGCACGCCCATCTTGGTGGAAAGCCGCATAAAGGGCTGCATGACATGCCCATAGGGAGGTACGGAGAGGATCGGTTTCTGAAAGCGGTCTCTCATTTGGGCCAATAAGCGGGCCAATCCCTCATGATTTTCCGAAGGGTAATAGGCCACGATAAAGGCATCCACCCAGGGAGCCATCATTTCCATCGACCGGCCGTAGATCTCTTCTTCCATACCAACAGGCGCCCAGACCAGATCCACCGGATTGGAGATCCCGGCAAAGGGACGGAGGATCTTGCTTAGGTAAGCCCGCAATTCCTGTTGTACTTTGCTCGGGAGTTGTGGAATTTCAAGTCCCACAGCCTCACAGGCATCACAGGCTGCAACACCTATCCCCCCGGTATCAACCACCAGGCCGACGCGCCGGCCACCAGGCAGAAGCGGAGACTGAAAGGCGACCAGGGCATCCATCAGATCCTCGATCCCCACCGCCTCTTCGACACCGGTTTGAATCAGTACCGCCCTGGCCACCTCCCCGGCGCCGGCAATGGACCCGGTATGCGACTGGGTGAAGCGTGCCCCGTCCGGAGTCCGTCCGGCTTTCCAGATCACCACCGGTTTCTGGCGGGTCACCTTTCTGGCGGCATTTAGGAACTGTGGTCCGTCGTTGAATCCCTCAACATAGGCCCCTATGACTTTAGTGTCCGGGTCTGCTCCAAAATAAACCAGATAATCGGCGATGGACAAGTCGGCTTGGTTCCCGCAGGAAACCACAGCGCTGAATCCCAGACCGCGGTCCTGGCCGCCAACCAATGCGTATTCGGTGGCCCAGCCGCTTTGCCCGGAGAAACTGACCCCGCCGGGTTCCAGGGCGGGATAGCGGGTAGTCACCATGTTAATCCCTGAAGACGGGCAGGCGATTCCCATGCAGTTCGGTCCCACAATACGCATACCGGAAGCCCGGGCTGTTTTCGCCATATCTTCCTGCAAAAAACGTCCCTCTTCGCCTAATTCGGCGAACCCGGCCCCGTGCACTATAGTCACCTTTACCCCTTTTCGGCCACAGTCTTCTATGGCCGAAGGAACCACCCGGGCCGGGACAAATAAGATCGCCAAATCAATATCACCGGGGATATCTGACGCCTGACAAAAGACCTGTTCCCCGGGCACAGCCTGGGGATTGGTATTGACCAAGTAAATAACACCCGGGTATTTTAAGGCACGAAGCGCCTCTACGACCCGGTTGCTGAACTTGGTTTTATCGCCTGAAGCGCCGATAACGGCGATAGATGAGGGATGAAAGAGAGGGGACAAATCAATTCCCATGAGGACTCCTTAAAGCTATTTTCTGGCTGGAAACTCTATGGAAATCCCGGGCCGGTGTCAAGAAGAAATGGCCGGCCGTTGACTCGACCAACAAAGAGACTGCATAAAAAAACTTTGACATATAAAAGGGTCTCATAATAATAATCAAACCTGTTTGAAATTGTTAGTATCGAAGGCTAGAGATAAATTCTCAGAGTTATGGTGTAAAATCTAATATTCCGGGCTTAATAATCTAAGGAGGTGGCGACCATGCCTGAGCTTATCGTAGAAACAACCTGTGGGAAAATCCGCGGGGTAAAAGAACAAGAGGTGTTTTCCTTTAAAGGGATACCTTACGGCTCTCCTACCGGAGGCAAGCGTCGTTTCCGGCCGCCATTACCGGCAAAACCCTGGACCGGCGTCCTTGATACCGTCGAATTCGGACCGATATGTCCCCAGAGAGGAAGACTGGTCACGCCGCCGCAGAATGAAACTCCGGGTCTTAGGAACTGTAAGCCGTTTATTTTGAGTGAAGATTGCCTGGTTTTGGACATTTGGACCAAAGGACCCGGCGACAGGGGGAAAAGGCCGGTAATGGTCTGGCTGCACGGCGGCGGTTTTGCCAACGGGGCCGGTTTTGAACCCCTCACCCATGGTGCAGCACTGGCCAGACGGGGTGATGTCGTGGTGGTTACCCTTAATCACCGGCTGAACGCCTTCGGATATTTGTATTTGGCGGAGCTCGCCGGAGAAGAGTTTGCCGCTTCGGGTATGGTCGGAATGCTCGATATTGTTCTGGCCCTGGAATGGGTCAGAGACAACATCCAGGCCTTCGGCGGCGACCCGCAAAAAGTGACTATTTTTGGAGAATCCGGAGGTGGAAGAAAAGTCAGCATTTTGATGGCCATGCCTTCGGCCAAAGGCTTGTTTCAACGCGCTATTATTGAGAGCAGTCCGGGATTGCGGGGGCGGGAGCCCAAGGCCGCCACCGCTCTGGCCCGGCAATTGCTTGCCTTGCTGGGGATCAAAGCCGATGAGATAGAAAAACTCCAGACACTGCCGGCCCAGGTGTTGCTGGATGCCGTCTCCCAATTGCCGGCGCCGAAACACCGCCTGCTTGGCGAAGGCGCGGGGGCTGTATTGCTGCTGGCTCCGGTTGTCGATGGTCTTTACCTGCCCACTCACCCCTTCGATCCGGTAGCCGCACCCTCGATGATCGATGTACCGCTGATCATCGGCACGAACCGGGATGAGGCGGCACTCTTCCTAGCCGGTGACCCCAGACGCCGACGTCTTACCGAGCCGGAATTAAGGGAAAGATTAACTCCGGTTCTCGGGGAAAGATTGGACCAGGTGATCGACGTCTATCGGAAGTCAAGACCAAAGGCCACCCCCTGGGATTTACTGGTTGGAATTTTGAGTGAAGCTCGGCGCTTGGTCTGATTACAAGGGGTACCTTTTCAAAGCCTGCCATGCCCTGGAAATACCATTTGTTTTTGATAATGTGGATTCCCTGCCTTTAACCGGTTCACGGCCGGACCGCTATGAATTGGCCGCAATTATGAGCCGGACCTGGGCGACTTTTGCCCGTAAGGGAGATCCCAACCATCCGGAGATACCCAACTGGCCGGCCTATGACCTTAAAGATCGGGCGACCATGATCATTGATACGCCCTGTTATGTAGAAAATGACCCGGCCCGTCAAGAGCTGGATGCCTGGAAAGGGATGGAAGTGATCCCCTGACAATTTGGCCCTGATCAACCGGAAATACCGTTTGGCGTTCTGCGCAGGGACGAAAACCTTTTCATGTTTCGAAATTCCCCTTGGTCCCTGGCGGTTTAGTTCGAAAATAGGGTTCCCGCCTTTGCGGCATAGTCGGCACCATCGCCGCTATATTTACTTTCTCCTTCTGCACCAGATCACAGGTTCCCAAGGCATAAAGCCTGGCCCGGTTGTGCAGATAAGCCGGATCGGTCAAGGCGGCCAGTCCCCTTTCCTGCGATATCCGGGCCAAGCCGCTCATCCAGGGTCCAAGGGGGTAAGTCCCAAAGCCTACCCCATACAAGCAAATGACCCATTTGACCGAAATCCAGTTATGCTTAAACCAACCCCAGTTGGTCTAAAGGGAAAAGATCAAGCCGGTCAGGAGAACCCCTGTCGCGCCGGGAATGATAATAAAAAGGTCGATAA
>JACQYK010000163.1 GCA_016208255.1 Deltaproteobacteria bacterium
AAATGTCAGCCGAGACGGCTGACCGATCGCTTTTTCATGTCCCGGCTTCTTTTCAATCGGCTTTGCCGATCTCAGGGAGACTTCCGAAGGAAGTCGGATCAGAAGCCTCCTATTTAGGTCAGGCCGCTCTGCTTTGCCGAGCTTTCGAGAGGCTCCCTCAAGGGGAGCCGATGAGCTGACCGTATCGTGGTGACCATTAGAGCATGACGGTTTAATAAGAAAATGGGGTTCGAGCCTACCCTCCTATTTTCATGATTCGAGGTGTCAGGCCACTGGCGTGGTCTGATGGTTTAACAAAATGATAAAAAAGGCTATATTTTACTTGACCTGATTTAAAGGCTTGTGATAAAAGTTACATTTTATTTCTGAATTGGTGAACTGAATGAAGGGGATAAAGAAAAAGACCGCCCTGAACGACAAGGGAATCCATGAGGCCCTGGACCGGATGGTGACCCAAATGGTTGCCGATTATCCGGAAATGGAGCGATTGGTGTTAATCGGGATCCGCACCGGGGGGGCTTTTTTGGCTGATAGAATCCAGAAGCTTCTCAAGGCCAAGAAAGGGCTCTTGGTGCCTACCGGGGCCCTGGACATTACCCTCTATCGGGACGATTGGACCAGGATCAACCACAAGCCCATAGTTGGAAAGACGGAGGTTCCTGTTTGCCTGGATAATAAAATAATTATCCTGGTGGATGACGTTCTTTATACCGGCCGAACGGTACGGGCGGCCATGGACGCCTTAATTGATTTCGGAAGGCCCCGAAGGATTTCTCTGGCCGTCCTGGTAGACCGGGGGGGGCGGGAATTACCCATCAGCGCCGATTATACCGCGATCCGGCTGGACGTTAAATCCGGAGAAAGGGTCAATGTCTATTTTAAGGAAATGGGGAACCATGATCAGGTGGTTATCGAGAACGAAACTGAAGTAAAGAATTAATTTGACAGGAATGAAGAAAATAAGTAAATCCCTTGGTTATGTCTTCAAGGGCCCTTGTTAATTCGCAGGACCGTGATTATATTAAGATGTTAAGGGTTTTGGTCCTGGTTGGTTGGCATAAAACGATCAGATTCTTGTATCCTCAGAATCCTCGCGATCCTTTAATATAATCAGATATGACCCAATTCGCCATTCCGTCACCCATTCAACGAGGGGTAATATTCCTTCGGAGCCGAATTCCGCCGCCGGCGTGAAGGGCCTCGGGTTTTCATCCCCGGAGAAAAAAAACAGGGTCAGAAATAATGACGATTTGGGTCGAGTTTGTCAATTTAGTCTGAAAATAGGTTTCGAGGCGACTCAATGATCCGGCCTATTTTCTTGCCTCGTGGTGTCAGGCCACTAAAAGAGTGGCCTGACGGTTTATCCCAGGACAGTAATTATTCATAAAAATCAGTAAACAGGAGTTCCTATGGCTTCAGAAAAAAAGAGATCCAAAGGCGAAAAAATCGGAGCGGTGATGGTCGTTGGCGGAGGGATTGCCGGCATGCAGGCCTCCCTTGATTTGGCCAATTCAGGTTATTATGTCTATCTGGTTGAAAAATCCCCTTCCATCGGAGGCGGGATGTCCCAGTTGGATAAGACCTTTCCGACTAATGATTGCGCCATGTGAATTATCTCACCCAAATTGGTCGAGGTCGGCCGACACATCAACATCGAATTACTGACTATGAGTGAAGTTACCGCCATCAGCGGAACGGAGGGTAATTTTGAAATCCAGGTGCATCAAAAGCCGCGCTACATAGACATGGACAAGTGCATTGCCTGCGGTTTATGCGCTGAAAAATGCCCCAAGAAGGTTGAGGATCTTTATAACGAGGGAATGGGGACCCGCAAGGCCGCTTATGTCAAGTACGCCCAGGCCGTTCCCTTAAAATACGTCATTGATGAAGCAAACTGCATTTTTTTCCAGAAGGGAAAGTGCCGGGCCTGCGAAAAATTCTGTCCCAGCCAGGCCGTAAATTTTCAGGAAAAACCGAAAGATTTGACCCTGCAGGTCGGATCGGTCATATTTTCCGCCGGTTTTCAGTGTTATGATCCTACCCAATATGACGCCTATGCCTATTCCAAACTTCCGAACGTTGTTACGGCCATGGAGTTTGAGAGGCTGCTTGCGGCCTCGGGTCCCTATATGGGGCATCTGGTCCGGCCTTCCGACCAGAAAGAACCTAAGAAGATAGCCTGGCTCCAATGCGTGGGGTCCCGGGATGTGAATCACTGCGATCATGGTTATTGTTCGGCGGTCTGTTGCATGTATGCCATCAAAGAATCCATTATCTCAAAGGAACACAGTAAAGACGGATTGGATGCCACGATCTTTTTTATGGATATCCGGACCCATGGGAAGGATTTTGAACGTTATTACAACAAGGCCAAAGATCAGGGGATTAAATTTATCCGATCCCGTATTCATACGGTCGAACAGGTTCTTGGGTCCGATGACCTGAGGATCAGCTATATTACCGAGAAAGGGGAGGTCGTTAACGAAGATTTTGATATGGTCGTCCTTTCGGTGGGATTGGAGATTTCTCAGGAGACCGTAGCCCAAAGTCAAAAATTAAACCTGGCCCTGGATCATTATAATTTCCTGCAAAGCAGCAGCTTTGCCCCGGTGGCCACCTCGGTTCCCGGCATTTACGGCTGCGGTGTAGTCTCCGGTCCCAAGGATATTCCTCAATCAGTAGTTGAGGCCAGTGCGGCGGCCTGTGCGGCAGCCCGTAACCTGGCCGTGGCCAGAAATACCCTGACCCGGGAAAAAATCGTACCCAAGCCCCGTGTCGTGGCCGGCGAACGTCCGAGGATCGGGGTCTTTATCTGTGACTGCGGTATTAATATCGCCGGCGTGGTTCGGGTCCCGGAAGTGGTGGCTTATGCCAAGACACTACCTTATGTGGAATATGTGGAAGAAAACCTGTTTACCTGTTCCCAGGATACCCAGGACAAGATGAAAGAAGTAGTCCGGGAACACCGGTTGAACCGAATGGTCGTGGCCGCCTGTACGCCGCGGACCCACGAACCCCTGTTTCAGGAGACGTTGGTGGAGAGCGGCTTGAATAAATACCTCTTTGAAATGGCCAATATCCGCAACCAGGATTCCTGGGTCCACGCCAATGACCCGGAGGCGGCGACGGTTAAGGCCAAGGACTTGATACGGATGGCCATCGCCAAATCGGCCCTGCTGGAACCGTTACAGGAAATTGAGGTGGACGTGAACCAATCCGGGCTGGTGGTTGGCGGGGGGGTGGCCGGCATGACCGCCGCCCTGGAGCTGGCCGAACAAGGGTATCAGGTCTATCTGGTGGAAAAATCATCCCAATTGGGAGGCCAGGCTTTAAAATTAAACACGACCTGGCGGGGTGAAGATATCCGGGAATATTTAAAAAATCTGATTCGTTCGGTCGATGAACACCCCCGAATCAAGGCTTATGCCGGACACCAGGTAACCCAGGTCGATGGTTTTGTGGGTCAATTCAAGACCCGTCTGGCCAGAGTGGATGATCCCTCAGCCACGACCGATCTGGAACACGGCGTTGTGGTCATCGCCACCGGGGCTGTGGAATTAAGACCCGAGGAATATCTTTACGGGAAAGACACCAGGGTTTTGACCCACCTGGACCTGGATCAGAAGATGGCCGGAGAAGACCCTCTGGTTGAAAAGGCCAAATCCGTTGTTTTCATTCAGTGTGTGGGCTCCCGGGAGCCGCAAAGGCCCTATTGCAGCCGGGTTTGCTGCACCCATTCGGTCCATTCGGCCCTTCAGTTGAAGGAAGAAAATCCTGATCGGGATATTTATATCCTTTACCGTGACCTCAGGACCTTCGGAGAGCGGGAGGATCTTTATAAAGAAGCCCGGCAGGCCGGTATCCTCTTCATCCGTTATACTCATGAAGAAAAGCCGATGGTCGAAGTCCAGGAGAATGGACTGGTGGTCACCGTCAAGGATCATATCCTGGATCAGGATATCCGGATCCAGGCTGATCTGGTGGCCCTGGCCGGGGCTATCGTGTCTACCAAAGACTATGAACTGGCCCAGGCCTTTAAAGTACCTTTGAATGAAGATGGATTTTTCGTTGAGGCCCATGCCAAGCTGAGACCGGTCGATTTTGCCACCGACGGGGTGTTTTTATGCGGGTTGGCCCATTATCCTAAACCCATCGACGAGTCCATTGCCCAGGCCCAGGCGGCCGCAGCCCGGGCCATCACCTTGTTGGCCGGACTGAAGATACAGGTCAGCGGTACTGTGGCTCAAACCAATCCGGCTGCCTGCAGTCAATGCGGGGTTTGTGTCGCCATTTGTCCCTACTCGGCTCCGGGCTGGAATGAAAAAACCGCCAAGGCCGAAATTAATCCGGCCCTTTGTAAAGGATGCGGTTTGTGTGTGGCCTCTTGCCGGTCCGGGGCCATTAATCTGAAAGGATTTGATTCGGGGCAAGTTTTTGCCATGATCGAAGCAGCATAAAATCAGGCACATGGTATAAGGTTTAAGGTCTAAGGTTAAAACATGAAATACTTTAGCTTTATACCTTATACCGTAAACCTTGAACGTGTTTACCTTGAACCTTACACCTTGAACCTTATACCTTTTTTCCAAAGGAAAAAAAATGAACGAACCCTTTGAACCCAAAATCATTGCCTTTTTATGCAACTGGTGCAGTTATGGGGGGGCCGATCTGGCCGGAGTGAGCCGTTTGCAATATCCCCCCAATATCCGGGTGATCAGGATCCCCTGTTCCGGAAGGTTGGACCCCAAATTTATTCTGGCCTCTTTTCGCCGCGGGGCCGACGGGGTTTGGATTTCGGGCTGCCATCCCGGGGATTGCCATTATATCGCCGGTAATTATTACGCTCGCCGGAAATTCGCTTTGTTGAAAGGTCTTTTGGAACACATGGGGATCGAACCGGGCCGCCTCCATTTTTCCTGGGTTTCCTCGGCCGAGGCCACCAAATTTCAGGAAGTGGTTACCGAAGTAACCCGCTCGGTCAAGGCTTTGGGCCCGGCCCAACATTATATCAAGAAAATGCCTGAGGTGGCCTAGATGGTTGAATACATAAAAAAGATTCAAGAGATAGCCAAAAGGCTTTTAACTGAAAAAAAGGTCGATACCGTCATCGGTTATCGAAAAGGCACCGTCCCCATGATGAATGAACCCATTCTGGTCAGAGATCCGGACCAGATTGACCAATTGTACTGGGATTCTTTTTGCGGGGTCAACCTGGCCAATTACCTGCCCAAGCGCAAGGAACGATTGGCCATCGTGGCCAAGGGATGCGATTCCCGGAATATCATAGTCCATCTGAAGGAAGGACAGATTAAACGGGAACAGCTATATATTATCGGCGCCCCCTGCCGGGGGATGGTGGACCGGCGCAAGGTCA
>JACQYK010000164.1:0-2706 GCA_016208255.1 Deltaproteobacteria bacterium
GGGCTATTTCCATGACCTGGCGATAGAGTTGAACCTCTCTTTGAACCATCCAGTGATCGAGGGGGTTCCTGGTGCTGTTTCCGGCCAGGCGACCGAAGGTATTGAGTTCTTTCCTGGTCTTTTCAGAAAGGGGAGGTATCTCCAGGTCCTGGCGACCACAAATATCGGCAAAGGCCACCGAATTGCCGCCTCCCCCGCCCAGGAGTAGGGTTTTCTTTCCCCGAGGCGGCTTCAGATAGAGGAAGGCCAGGACGACATCGATGATTTCTTCCAGGGAATTTACCCTGATGGCGCCAGTCTGCTTAAAAAAAGCATCCCAGATCAGGCCATCCCCGGCCAAGGACCCGGTATGAGAGGCCACCGCCCTTGACCCGGACTCTGTCAGGCCGGCCTTCCAGATGATGACCGGTTTGGAGCGGTTGATGTCTTTAATGAGTTGAGTTACCCGATTGCCTTCTTTGATACCTTCCAGATAAATAGAGATGATGCGGGTATCCGGGTCCTGACCAAGATATTCGAGAAAATCGGCCACCTGGAGTCCGCAGGCGTTTCCGAAGCTGATTATTTTGCTGAAATAGACCCCCAGCGACTGGGCATAGGCGGTCAGTATTTCACCATGACCACCGCTCTGGGAAAGGAAAGCGAGCTGTCCTGCGCCGGCGGGCTTTACCCCCCACCCCGCTAACTTACTGGCTGGAACATACAACCCCATACAGTTGGGTCCCACGACCCGAAGATTTCCGCGTTTGATTATTTCAATAATCTGCTGCTCCAGTTTTATGCCCTGCTCCTCTCCGGTTTCACTGAATCCGGAACTGAAGATATGGACATTCTTGATACCGGCAGTTAGACAGTCTTCCAGGATCCGGGGGACCCCCGGCGCGGAGATGGCAATAATGACCAGATCGACCGCTTCGGGGATGGATTGCAGGTTCGGATAGGCCTTTAAACCCAAGACCTCGGTGGCTTTAGGATTGATGGGGTACATTTTTCCTGGAAACCCAATATTTTTAAGGCGCAATAAAAAGCTGGTTCCTCCCCATCCCAAGGGGTTGGAGGAAGCCCCGACCAGCGCCACCGATTTCGGATAAAACATGGATTCCAATTCTTGTTTTTCCGGCATAGGAGAAATCTCCTCAATATTTATTACAAGGTAAAATAAATGGAAAGGTTTTTTATACCCTTTAAAAACGAACTATTCAATTTTTTTCTTTAAATCGGGCAGTACCTATTTTTAATCCACAACCATTTCTTTGCCATAGGAATAAACGGGTGCTTTCCCTATTTTCCCTTCACGGAAGGCGAAACTATTCATTTCCCCGCCTTTTCCCTCAAGTCAACCCAGACTAAAGCTCATCTATCTTCGCCTTTGAGCTTTGAGTTGTCTTCCCATACCGAGTATGTTATTATTGAACCTTGGTTTAAGAAAAAAAATGATGCCCGTGGGAGGTTACTATGGGGGTTGCAGTAAAAAAGCCAAAAATTCATCCCCATGTTTTTAGACTAAAAGATATTTGTGGCGGAAGAGATATCATAGCTGGAACAAGGATTCCCGTCTGGTCCATTATAAAATGGTACAAGCTGGGTCTATCAGTTGAAGAAGTAATGAGAGAGTTTCCTCAGCTAACACCTTCTCAAGTACACGATGCCTTTTCTTATTACTATGATAATCCCGAAGAAATTGAAAAAGACATTGAGGAGAACGAAAATGAAGGTCTTCTGAGGGAGAGCATAGGTTAATCAAACTTTACCTTAGAAAGAATTTTGATAACCCATAATATAGCCGATTTCTCTAAAATTCATACAGAGCTTATGAAAAAGGGGCGGGGGCATAATGGCATTATTTTTTCAAAACAGTTACCCATTGGGCTAATCGTAAAAGGACTATTGAAGCTTCTCTCAAGTCTAACTCCTAAAAAAACAAAAAACCAGACCCTGTGGTTGAGTGATTGGCTTTCTTAGATAAGGAATCCCACGCTGTTTCCTGTCACGCCTCACGCCTCCTGCCTTATATTCGCCCAACGCTGATCGCTCAACGACTAACGCATTTTTTCTCTTTTCCCCTTGACATTCCCCCTTTTCCCCTTTATTTTCTTTATATTATCTTTGGTCTATTCGTTTAGAGCTTCTTTTAAACCCAATCAACCCAATCGGCCAGACAGACTGAACTGACCAATTAAACCAGATTGCCTTTGAACACTGAACCTTTCGTTCATCTTCAAAATTTCCAAAACCATCAGTAAAACATGGAGAGGGCGAGACTATCTTAAAATTGTGGGAAGTATATTGAACAAAGATATGATAACCCATTAAAAAGATGTGGGAGATTAGGACATCCTGTCTTCCGGTCATGGGGGTCAGGTCTTTTGTTATGGTGTCAACTTCTATGTAAGAGGGGGGCGTTAGAACATCTTATTCAATCGGGCAATTCGTCCAGTTTTACAAATCTCTCCTGTCTGATTTCTTCCCTTGTCTTTTCAATTTTGCCCGGAAATTTTTCATCATGCTCCATTTTACATTCGAACCAATCATCCTAGTTATGAAATCCAATACGGGCGGAAATGGCTTTGCAACATACTGGAAAATGAAAAACCAATTTTAGAAGGAAATTTTTGGGTCTGACTTCATCCCTTTTGCGGTTGATTGGCCCGGGTCTAAGCTGCCCTTTTCAGGCTGATCCGCATACCTGCCTTGATTGCGAGCACA
>JACQYK010000164.1:2711-15541 GCA_016208255.1 Deltaproteobacteria bacterium
CTCCAGACTGAATTTCTCCCATTTACCCCTTATTAAGTCAGAGACACGGGATTGGCTGACTTCCAAAATTTTTGCCGCTTCAGCCTGCGTCAGCTTCCTGCTCTGGATAAATTTACGAAGATCAGCCATTACCTCGGAACGCATTTGAAGAATTGCGGCTTCTTCGGGAGGAAATCCTAAATCCAGAAATAAATTGCCGGAAGATTTAACAATTGACTTTTTCATATACTACCCTCCGGTTTGGTTATACCGCTTGCGTGCCAGATCAACATCTTTTTGGCTCGTTTTTCGATCTTTCTTTTGAAAGGAATGAAGCACATACACGGCATCCTCGAACTTCGCCACGAAGATTATTCGCCATTCACCCAGGACATGTAGACGGATTTCCTTGACCCCAGACCTATGGCGGGCATGGGTCTCCAATCGCTCGGTTCAAGCCCGCATTGAACGGCATACAGTTCAAAGCCGGCAGCTCTGCGGGCTTCGTCCGGAAAATTACGAAGATCGTCCAGACTTGTGCCAACGAAGTTTAGGGGTTTCATATTTAATGATTAATTATATAAGTTTTTATATATTTGGCAAGTAAAAATTGTCGTCAAAACAAGATTTCTGAAACAAGGGGACGATGTTCACGGGATTCAGTAACTTTTTTCTTTTGGCATAGATAAGGAGACGCTGATGGTGAGACAACTTATTCAATCGGGCAATCCGTTTGGTTTTACAAATCTCCCTTGCCTCAATGAGCTTGGGTCTAAGGATTTTTTTTGGCATAAGAAAGGTACGCGGCGCGGGCCGAGTTGATCTCCTTGCGCAGGCTGATTTTCATTTTTTTCTTCTGTTCAAGGGTCTGGGCCCTTGCCCGGTCGCCAACGGCTCTCATGATTTCATTCAATTCCTTATCGGACAGTTCGCGAAGTCCCTGGGAATCGGTAATAGGTTTTTTTGAGGGAGCCATTGTTTTTTCCTGCCTCTCTATAACTCAGAATTTCCTTTTTCTATTAGAAGTATATGAAGAAGACCCCTTTGCGTCAAGAGGATTTTGGCGGAAGGATTGAATTATTCAAAGAAAATAGCATAAGATTGAAAGGGGGGATCCCAGAAAGGATTCTTTCCTGACCTTGATGACCCAATATGCAGAGGTTCTTCATATAGGGATAGGGGCTAAAGGGTGATTTTGAGCAGATCATAAGATATTAGAATTTTTCCCGTGAAGTGGTTGGCCGCTTCGGCCATCCAATCCTCTTCGGTGCCGGGGGCCGGAGTCGGAACGCAATGGTTGAGCAGAAGGGTTTTAACCCTGCAGCGCGCCGCCGTTCGACCGGCATCTACCGTGGTGGAGTGATAATCCAAAATATCCTTAAAGCGCTGTGATGGCACCGCTTCAACCAGGGACCTGCGGATAACCGTTTGTATAAGCACATCCGCATCCCGGCAAAGACGGTCCAGGCCCTCACAGGGTATGGTATCCCCGGCGATAACAATGGATTTCCCTTCTGCCTCAATGCGAAAGCCTAGGGAGGGATGAACCGGGCGGTGATCTGTGGGTGCGGCGATAATTTTCACTGGCCCATTTTCGAAAACAACACCCCGTTCCACTTCCTCGGTAATCAATTCGGGTCTGGTATTGAGATCCTGGTGATGGGCCAACCGGTAGCCGATGTCCGATTCCATGGCCCTTAGGGTGGCCTCGACGAACTTTCGGGTTCCCACAGGGCCGATGACCGCTAAGGGATTAGGGGCAGGGCTCATGACCCAGCGTGTGGTCACAACATCATTGAAGTCCGATACGTGGTCGCTGTGTAAATGGGTTAATAAGACCATCTTCAGTGAAACAGGTAACAGAGGGACGGCGGCCGCCCTCATCAATACCCCTCGCCCGCAGTCAAACAAAAAATCAGAACCCGCGGCACGGACCAGGGTGGATGGCCCGGCCCGCTCAGGATGGGGTAAGGGGCTGCCGCTGCCAAGAATAATTACTTCCATTTTGATCACTCCTTTACTGTCTCTATGGGTTTTGTAAGGTGTGGCCGTTAAGAGGTCATACCCGTCAGTCCGACAAAACTGCGGGATAGCTCGATTTCTCCCATGTGCCGCAGGCCATGCTGGTATATCCAGCACTCGATGCCGTCGAGTACGGTAATACCCGCTTCTCCTGCCACCCGGGCGCTGAAGGTTCTGGCTATTTGCGGCGGGAACGGGCGCGGGATTACCAGGCGGTTCAGTTCGGCCGGCGGCAATTGGGCGAGCCATTTTTCGGTGCGGTCGAAAACCGCGTTCATATATTCGATAAAGGCCGGGTAGTTGCCGATCTGTTGAAACTGCATCTCCTGCACTGTGCGGTGTTTGCCGTGGTCGTCTATCGCCGGCCGGATGCGCTTCCCCCAATCCTCGTTATAGATGGGCGCCTGTCCGCTGAGCAACATGAAAGATGAGTCCTGCATGTTGGCGTAATGAAACAGACTGAAGGCCATCGGTAGGATGCCCTCGCCTTCCCGGTGATTGACCTGTTCAATGGACATGGTAGACGTGGCCTCTTAATAGAGCGAAAACAAGGCCCGCATGCGCCGTTGTAATGAATCCAGTACCAGTTCGTTACTCATAATAAATCCCCTTTCTTTTCCTGTCTAAAATATCCTGCCCTAACCGATCGGGAACTCTAATCAGAGGTTTTGAGATCACCGGCATAGAGTGCCCGACGTTCAGGTTCCATGGCCGCCAGACGTTTTTCCGCCTCTTCCGGGGACACCGCTTCCA
Organism: Deltaproteobacteria bacterium; assembly: GCA_016208255.1. GTDB lineage: Bacteria > Desulfobacterota > RBG-13-43-22 > RBG-13-43-22 > RBG-13-43-22 > RBG-13-43-22. Next base: position 5,466 of record JACQYK010000164.1, read on the forward strand.
GGGTACCGTCCTCGTTCTGAACAACAACTCCCCCTTTTGCCAGGAGTTTGTACCGTCTTTTCCGTTCCTCTTTATCCGGAACGCAGACGATCTGGCAGTTCCCGCAGGTGGTATAAAGTTTGAAATTCATCATCGAATGATATCGGCCGCCCGGCCCTTCCGGCCTTTGACCATAGGAGACACTGGAGGCGATCAGCAGATTAAGGTAAGGGGCATCCTCTTCCGGAACAGGGAAACGCCCCGGGGACCAGGTGGACCATTTTCCGGAGCGGTGCAGGCCGGTGTAACCTCCGCAGACATACTGGCAGCGGGTGTAGTCTCGTCTGGCGGCATAAGAAAAGGTATTACCGCCGAGGTGAATTTCGGTCATTATTTTTTTGTCCATCAACCCGGAGGCACAGGCGGCGGCACATAAGCGGCATCCGTCGCAATAATTGTCCTCCTGGTTCTGAGGAGCTGTCGGGGTCAGTTCGGCGCTGGTGACCACAGCCCCCAGGATGATGCAGGCCCCGTGTTTTTCACCAATCACATTCCCGGACCAGCCGAAGGAGGCCACCCCGGAGGCCAATGCCAGATAGCGGAGGCTGACGGGAGGAGCCATATCAAACCGGCCCCTGGGGGTGTCGTCGCGGTAAACATCGTTGGCCGCCAGGGGAACGGCCGGGAAGCCCCTTTGGAATAGAGTGCCGGCCAGTTTGACGGCGATACCGCTGGAAATGCTGTTCACCATATTGTACTCCCGCTCGTAAGAAAGGCGGTCTTTCTTGCCCAAATAATCAGGGATTGAGTCCTGATCCATGGCGACAGAAAAAACGACCGCCGATTTAGCCCCAGGCAAAACATAGGATAAATCGACCGATGGAGGTCCTCCGGCCAGGGTTTCCACTGTGGCCACGCCGGATTTAATGGCCCCTTCCAACAGGGGGTATTCCAATATCATAGCATTTAAATCTTTCATCTCTTTTCCTCCGATCACGGTCGATAGACCGATTGTGGTTTTATCTTAATTCCTTCATATCCGGAAATGATATTTTCGGATGAGAGCTATCAGCAATTGGCGGTCAGCTTTTAGAAAACCCTTTTAAAAGTGTTTTTGCTGACTGCTATAGGCTAATAGCTGTCCGCTTCTTCCGGGTTAGCCAGGAGCATTAAAATTTTCAAGAGCGTTTTGGTCAAAGGGGCGCCGACGATCTGCCCCTGATCATAACGCTCGGCCAGTTTCGTATACAGTTCCAAATTTTCCAGGGTAACCTCCATTATGATCTATTCATCCCATCCCCCCCAGGTAATTGAAGGGGGTGATTTATCGAGCCATTTAGCCGGGTAAAGGATCATGCCCCTATTGCGCACCAGTTCAATCGCCCCGAATTTCTAATGATGTTATTAAAATACATGAGTTATAATTCTTATCATTGAAAATTTAAAAGGTCGTATAGCTTGGCCTTCCGGGATTAAAAGGTACCGGCAATTTTAAGAATCAAGCCGGAAAATAATTGCTTCCGTTTAAAGTTTTTTTCTTCCGTATGAAATTATCCAACCCTCGTCATTCCGTTCAAACGCTTTTTCAAATCTTCAGGAAGATTGCGGTTGGCCTCGCGGAGGGCCACTTTCGGAAGTCCATTGAAAACATGATAGGCCCGACCGAGGACCCGATCGTCCCAGATGGTCTTCAGGTCGTTTTTGACTAACCGGTCGGAGGCCAGGGTCGGTTTCCACCCCCCCAACCTATGAACGACCCAGTAATTAGCCAGCCAGGCGACGATAGGACTGTTATCGGCAAACTTACCCTTTTTGTCCGGTGGAATAAGGCGACGGTTTTCCAGCAGCCAGGCCAGAGACACCATGTCGTGGGCCACAACGGACTCGGAGGCGATTATCAGACCGATTTCCGGTTGATAAACATGCCCGGTGTCCGGGCCGATGGTGGTCAGAATTTTATCGGCTGCGGAAATAATTAGACGCTGTTTTTTGACCAGGGTCCTTGCGGTGTTGGCTTCGGCGGTCTTCTCCTGAAGGGTGGAGGCGTCCCGATGGTATTCCAGGCGGGTATCCGTGCGCCAATAACCCACGACCGCTTTCAGTCCCAGGGTGGCGCCGGCCAGGACATGGCGGCTGCAGCGGGGCATGAGGAGGATATGATCGACCTCTTTCAAGATATTGGGCATCATCAGGCCCTGCTTCCAGTGGAGGCCATTAATCATGGGGTCTTCATAAAAGGACTTCCATCCGCTTTCTTCAAAAAAATGAACCTCTCCCCCGGCAGCCAAAACTGCTTTAGCCAAACCCGAGGTTTCCATCAGTTTCCGCGAGCTGCCGGAAAGACTTTCCGGGGAAAGTTTGACATGTTCGATACCGGCCATATCGCCCACAATGACCCGGCGTGCGCCTTTTTCTTTGAGAAGACTGATGACGGCGGCGATGGCCGGGGGGCTGGTGGTGGCCGGGTAGGGGTTGCCTGAATTAAGGGCCGGTTTGATGAAAACCGAATCTCCCCTGGACAGCCAGGAAAAATCCGAAGCGGCCAGCAGGGTTTCTCGAACGGCTGATTTTAGGGCCTCTTCGGAAGCTCCCCTGGGCACACCCGCCAAAAAAACCTTGGTTTCCTGCTTCGAAACGGGCGGATTTTTCCTTTGGGGATCCTGAGGAGCCCCGAAAACTCTGGAATGAGAAAAAACCATAGCAGCAAATGCTCCCGTAATTCCTTTTAATAGTTCTCTTCGTCTCATAACACTCTACCGATCCTTGTGATTCAGGAAAGTCCTTTAGGATCGCTGGTAACAATCATAATTGGATCTATTCTGAATTCATTTCCCAAATCCATTATTGCCTGGCCAGGGCCATCCGGTATTCCAGGTCCGGGTCGAAAAGGGGTTCGCCCTCCACATCAACGATCACCCTTTTCAACATTCCGTTGAACCTGAAAGGAGAAACATATTCCCTGGAGACCGGCGTCTCCCCGTCATAGCCGCAGCAGAGCCCGTCATTGGCCAGATGGATGCGGACCCCGATGGTGCGGGGAATCTCCCCTTCCCCCACTAATTGGTCATTGACGAATAACCGGCCGGTTCCGGCAGGACCCAGGACCCTTTCTTCCTTTTTAATAAACTGGAAGATCAGTTTATTCGAACCGATGGGGATGTCCCGATTAGAGACCAGAGTTGTGGACTCCATGCCCAGAAAATTATACACATACCAGAGTCGATGGTCCTTAAGAAAAAAGGAATAGCCTCCGTGGAGTCCGCCGTGGGCCAATAAAACGCCTTCCGTATTTTTATCGGGAATATCCACTTCGGCGGTGATGGTATGAGAGCGGTTTTTCAGGTCTACGGCCCCTCCCTCGCCGATGGCCGCCCCGAAGGGGTAGTAGACAAAACGTTTTCGATCCCCGTAGGGCTTCTGACGGGGAGCGAGGAAACGCTGGCTGCCCCGGTCATCCAGGGGCAGGACCTGATAACGGCCGGCCTCGGCCCACCAGATGTCGATAAGCTGGCGAAGCTTCTCCGGATACTTTTGAGCCAGGTCGCGGCTCTCTGAAAAATCCTCGGCCACACGATAGAGTTCCCAAATATCCTGATCAAAGCTTTTATGTTCCATTCCCGGAATAGGTATATGAATGCGATGCCAGGTTACCGCTTTCCACCCCCAGTGATAGATGGCCCGGCAACCCATCATTTCGTAATACTGGGTAAGGTGCCGGTCTTCGGCGTCGGCCTGGTTTAAGGTGTAAGAAAAACTGGTTCCCTGGAGCGGACTCTGGTCTACTCCGTTGATAACGGCCGGCGGGACCAGGCTCAGCTCCTCCAGGACCGTGGGTGCCAGGTCAATAGCATGGACATATTGCCGTCTTTTTTCTCCCCCGGACTTGATCCCGGCTGGCCAGTGGACGATCAGGGGATCGGCCACGCCCCCTTCGTGGGTCTCCCGTTTCCAGCGTTTTAGGGGAGTGTTGCCGGCCCAGGTCCAACCCCAGGGATAATTGGGATATGATTCGGGGCCTCCCAGCTGGTCCATTACTTTAAGATTTTCATCCAGGGTATAAGGGGCCAGGTTGTAAATACGGGATTCGTTGATCGAACCGTTGGGGCCTCCCTCAGAACTGGCGCCGTTGTCTGAAACCAGCATGATTAAAGTATTGTCGAGTTGTCCGCTGCTTTCCAGAAAATACAGGAGACGGCCGATATGGTAATCCGTATGTTCCAGAAAGCCGGCAAAGACTTCCATGAATCTGGCATACAGGGCTTTCTGATCTTTAGACAAGGTTTCCCAGTCCTGTATCCATTCCGGACGTGCTGGGAGCTCCGTACCTGCCGGAATAACCCCGGTTTCCAGTTGTCGTTGGTAAACAACCTGTCGCCATTTCTCCCAGCCCTGATCAAAACGGCCCTTATATTTTTCGATCCATTCGGCCGGGGCCTGGTGGGGGGCATGCATGGCCCCGGGGGCCAGATACATAAAAAAAGGCCTGTCCGAATTGGCATTTTTCAGATCGGTAATGAATTCAATGGCCCGGTCCACCAGGTCCTCGGTCAGATGATATCCTTCCTCGACCGTCCTGGGGGGATCGATTTGATGATTGTCATAAACCAGATTGGGGCGGAACTCGTCCGTATGCCCGCCCAGGAAACCGTAAAACCGTTCGAAACCCCTTGCCAGAGGCCAATTTTCTTTGGTTGCCCCCATATTGGTTTCTTCATCCGGGAGCAGGTGCCATTTCCCCAAGGCAAAGCAGGCATAACCCCTCGGGGCCAGCATTTCACTTAAAAAACCATTCTTCCTGGGAATCACCGCGTTGTATCCCGGAAAGCCGGTGGACATCTCGGTGATACAGCCCATACCGTTGGAGTGGTGGTTGCGCCCGGTCATTAAAGAGGAGCGTGTGGGTGAACACATGGCCGTGGTATGAAAATTGGTGTACATAAGCCCGTTACCGGCCAGGCGGTCCATATTCGGGGTCGAGATATCCGATCCATAGCATCCCAACTGTCCATAACCTACATCGTCGAGGACAATAAACAGGACATTGGGTGAGTTATTCGGGGACTTGATTGAACTCTGTTTGGGGGGTTCGATTTCCCCTGCATACCGGCCTTGAAAGGATTGATATTTTTCGGTCATAATGCGCTCCTTAGCTCTTGAAATCTTGTTATCCCGACAGTCTTATACTAATATCACCAAAGAATAAGGTGATTGTCAAGAAAAATAAACTAAAGTAAGCTTAATTTAACTTTAGTTAATTTTTTCTTGACTTTTATAATAATCGATCTATCATGGTTAAAATTAAAGGTATAATGATTTGATCCAATCTGAATATAATAAACAAGAAAATGAATAGAAACATGGAGATCAACGGTATGAGCGGAACGATACCAAAAGGCAATAAAAAAGTCCGAGAACTGATGATAAAAAATGATGTAAAACAAAAACGGGAAACCTTTATGCTGGACCAGGCCCGGAAAATAACCGCGGCCGAAGGGCTTCATGCCTTAACCCTGCCCCGGCTGGCCGAGGAAACGGGGTATTCCAAACCCACGGTCTATAAATATTTTCCATCTAAAGAAGATTTGATAGTGGCCATTGCCGCCCAATCTTCAGCCATCCGTGCTTCCTATTATGAAAGGGCCGTCACCTTTCAGGCCAGGCCCCGGGAAAAACTTTATGGTTTTAATGCCTTGAATTTTGGCGTCCTCCATCCTTATTTTCGTGAAATGCTCGACCTCCATATCAATCGCTTGAGTTTCCAAAGCGGGGGAACTCGCCAAAAGGAACTTTTTAAAAACGGAAACAGGGAGTTGGAGATACATGCCGGGGTCGTCCGCGAGGCGATTGAAAAAGGTGATCTAATACTTCCCAAAGGAACTGATGAATATCAGATTCTTTTTTCTTTGATGTCGACCACTTTCGGCGGATACGTCATGAGGGAATCGGATTCTCCGGTCATGAAAAAATGGTTTGATCGGATTCGGTTCAGAGATGGCATCTTCGGGGAAATTATTCTGGATGGCCTGGGATGGAAACCCCTCTCCACAGAATGGGATTATAAAGAAACCAGGAAAAGATTTTTTCGGGAGGTCTTTCCGGAATTGTTGGAGGAAGCAGGGGCCAGAAGAAAAGCCAGCGGGTAACTTCTTAAGGGGGCAATAGGCAATAGGCAATAGGCAAAAAACTTCCATATTTTAGTTTTCCTATAACCCATAGCCCCTCACCCATAGCCAAATTTTTATTTTTGAATTTAAGGAGGAAATATTATGGATAAAGAAAAACTGACCCAACTCGTAAAAAATCTGGTCTTATGTTCCGGGGCGGTGGCCGTCGGTATTGCCACCAGGGAAACCCTGGAAGGGGGGCCGCCTTCCACAGACCTGACTTATGTCCTGCCTGAGGCCAGGTCGGCTGTGGTCTTTGCCCTGCCTTTGGATCAAGGGGCCATCGAACGGTTTTTGAAAAAAGAGGACATGGCTTCAGCCAACATAGACAACCGCCGGGTCAACAACATGGCCAGTGGTCTGGCTTTTGAGGTTTCGGAGTTTCTCAACATGAAGGGCTATAAGTCTGTTCCTCTAGCGGCTAATGCCGTTTACCGGAAAGACACCCCCAACGGGCCCTATGATGAAAAACCTCCTCTTTCTCACCGGTATCTGGCTGTACGATCGGGAATCGGTCATTTCGGTAAGTCCGGCAATGTCATTATGGACAAATATGGTGCGGCGATTATTCTGGGTTCGGCGGTCACTGAAGCGGACCTGATCCCTACCGAGCCTTTATCTCCTGAGGATAGTTACTGTGATGGCTGCCGTCTCTGTATGTCTGCCTGTGCCTCCGGACTGATGTCTCCGGAAGAGGAAACTTCGGTTACCATGGGTAGGGAAACTTTTTCATATTCCAAGCGAAGATCATACAACCGCTGTGAATATGTTTGCGGTGGCTTTACCGGTCTGCACCAATCCGGGAAATGGTCCACCTGGTCCCCGGCCCGTTTCCCGATTCCCGAAAAGGATGAAGAATTTCTGGGTGCTTTGATCAAGGCCGTTCCGGCCTACCGCAGCAGAAAGAAAGTGGATTACGGTCTTTATCACGCTCTGGTACCCGGGAGTCTTCTTGAATTCACCTGCGGTCACTGCCAGCTTATCTGCCATCCGGATAAACAGGTGCGCCAGGAGCGTTATAAAATGCTTATCAACAGCGGGGTAGTCATCCAGGACCCGGACGGTACTTTAAGGGCCGTTTCTCCGGAAGAGGCCCAAAAGCATATAGCCGCTTTGAACCCCGAGCTAAAGTCGTTATATGAAGAATGATGGACTCGTAAGAAGTCCATCAACAGGCCGTGGACAATTAAGTCCCGGCCTGGGGTGAGGGTGGAACCGCTTGAATTCACTTCAAGCGGCGGGAGAGGGGAAGCCATTTCCCGCCTCGTGAAAAGTCGTTTTTGACTTTTTACGAGGTTATCAAAAATGATGGGTATTCCTCAAAAAAAAGAAGGAAATAGGGTTATGAAGAAATTCCTAATCATCGCCGTGATCGTTTTGCTGGTCTTGGGGTTGGCCGGGTGGCTTGGCCTTCCGGCCGGGTTAAGGGCCGTGGGCCTGCATCCTCAATACTCCGGTCCGAGGACTCAATTGCCGGGCGGCAAGGCCCTGATCATCACCACCAGTCATGATCGGCTTGGAGAAAAAGGTTCAAAAACCGGGGTTTTTGGATCCGAGATGACCGCCCCCTATTATGCTTTCAGCGATGGCGGCATGAAGGTTGATCTGGCCAGTATCAAGGGAGGACCAATCCCCATAGATCCCATGTCATTCAAATGGTTTATAAAGTCAAAAGCGGATGACCGTTTTCTAAAGGATTCAGAGTTTCAGAACAAAGTCAATCAATCCCTCCGGATCGATGATATTGATTTTACCGGGTACGCAATTATTTACCTGGCCGGCGGATGGGGAGCAGCCTATGACCTGGGGACCTCTGAGGTCCTCGGTCGAAAAATCAGCCAGGCCCATGCTGCCGGTAAGGTCATTGGCGGGGTTTGCCACGGTCCTCTCGGCCTGCTTCTGGCCAAGGATGAAAACGGCGCTCCCCTGGTCAAGGGCCGCCGCCTGACCGGGGTCACAGACAAACAGGTCAGAGAACTGGGAATCACTATGACCCCGCAGCATCCGGAGCGGGAACTGCGCGCGGCCGGGGCTTTGTTTGAAAGCAAGACCGCCTTCCGGGACATGTTTGCCAACCATTCCGTAGTGGAAGGCCGTTTGGTGACCGGTCAAAACCAGAATGCCGGGGCAGAGGTGGCCAATAAGATGATGTCGGTGGCCAAGGGAGGGCGGAAGTGAAGGTCTCTGCCCAAAATTCTCTTAGGGTAACGCTATCCCGTCTTTTGGCCGGATTGATCGGACTTATCTTTCTTATCCTGGGCCTTGGGTTTTTGACCTTACCGGATATTTTTGCCATGGGTTTTTCAGTCCAACCGATGACTATTCAAGGTCTCAATGCCATTAGAGGCAATTTCGGCGGTCTCTTTCTGGGGATGAGTTTTTTCTGCTTCCTCGGGGCGGCTACGAAACGCTGGTCCTGGCTGATTGTTCCTATGGTTTTTCTCCTGATTATTATTATCGGACGTTTGATCAGCCTGGGCCTGGATGGGTTTTTTGCGACCGGTACGAGGATTGTAATCCTTGAGGTATTTTTATTGATTGTGCTGTCGGTTTCCGCCCGGGTCCTTGCCCTTAAAGCCGGGACCAATGAGAACGGGCTAAAAGTATTAGAAATTATAAACTTTAAAACCCTGATCGCCGCGGTCATCATCACCTGTATTCCAGTCCTCTTGATCCTTTCCCAGAAGAAGATCGGTATGGGCTTGATCAATAGCCTGGCCACCCAAGCTATGGGTTCGGATATCATGGCCGGTTGGCCTGACGGGGTTCATGTTGCCCTTTGCGGTTCAGGTTCTCCCATAGCCGATCCGCGACGAACCTCGGCCTGTACGGCGGTGATTGCCGGTAAAAACCTCTATCTGGTGGATATCGGACCGGGAAGTGAAAGAAAGCTGGAGCTCATGAGGCTCAATCCCGGAAAGGTCAAGGCCGTTTTCCTCACCCATTTTCACTCCGACCATATCGGCGACCTGGGTGAACTCATGCTGAAACGCTGGTCCGGCGGTTCTAAAAAAAACCCTCTCGATGTTTTCGGCCCAACTGGTGTCGAAACAGTGGTCAAAGGCTTTAACCAGGTCTATTCCCTTGACACCCAATACCGGATTTTACACCACGGTCCGGAGACCGTTCCGCCCGCCGGTGCCGGAGGTCTGGCCAGGTCCTTTGATTTTCGCGAAGGGAAGGACGAGGTGGTCATTATTGCCGAAGAAGGTTTGAAGATAACCGCCTTCAAAGTCGATCACGCCCCGGTCAAACCAGCCGTTGGTTATCGTTTTGATTATAAGGGCCGGTCCGTGGTCATCAGTGGAGATACTGTTTCCACCCCATCGCTGTTCAAACAGGCCCGGGGAGCTGATCTATTGGTGATGGAAGCCCTTCAGCCGGCCATGGTCCGTATTCTTAGAGAGGTGGGTGAAAAAATCGGACGGACCAATATATCCAAAATCGCGGGAGATATCCTGAACTATCATGCCTCTCCGGAGGACGCGGCCAAGATTGCTGCCAGAGCCGGCGCCCGGCATCTGCTTTTGACCCACATTTTGCCACCTCTTCCGGTTTCGGAACTTAAGCCGGCTTTTATGGGCGAGGCTAAAAAATATTATAAAGGACCGATCACCATCGGCGAAGACGGCCTGCTTTTCAGCCTGCCGGCCGGGAACAAAAAAATAATGAAGAAATGGCTTTTGTAAAAAAAAGAAAACCAGCTATAAAACTAATACAGGCGAGTTATTAATGGTCTCATAGTAATCTTGACATGAAACAGATGAGCTTGCTTAACAGAGGACCGAGGGGGTTTTTCTTGGGGTTGTCCGACCTGAACCTGGGAGTTTCTTTGCCGGGCAAATTGTTTAACTAAATCCAGGGACAGGCCTTCACCAAAGCCCGAAACGGGCTATAGTGTATGCCCTGCCTCGAATCAAACTTTGCTGGACT